>JBAXTA010000479.1:0-2533 GCA_037130415.1 Spirochaetota bacterium | reverse complement strand
CCTGGTCGCAGGGGAAAGTATTCGTCGACTCGGTCGATGTCGCCGTCAGCAATGACTTCCCGCTCGGTGTCTATCAGGATAAATCAAAGTGGAATCTTGGATATTCGGCACGGCTCAACCTCGGTCTCGCTTCGCAGGAAAACCTCCGCGCCTTCTTCGAACTGGACAACAATTACTGGAGAGCGACTCCAGGATGGATCAGCTTTGGAACCCAGATCGATGGAATAGTCGGCCTGGGTTATTCGATCGAGTTGCCCACCATCAAGGGCTTCGGAACGCTCAGTCTCGGCGCACGGGTCGGCTATGGAGCCATGCTCCATATGATCACGGCTGACACGACCGGAACAGGCAATGCGAGCTTCACCTTCTACGATCAAGCCTTCCTCACCGAACTCGAGGTGAACCTTGATGTCGCTGACGGCCCCTGGGGTCTGACCCTCGTCCCCCGCTACTTCTTCTCGCCCGAACAAAACAGCCAGCAAAAACAGCAGCTCGGCATGCTGGTGGGGCTCCGCCTGCGCATGCAGCCGGGCTCCGGAAAAGGGGAGTGACATGAGTCTACAGCGAATGAAACAAAGGCCGAGCAACAGAGCCCTTGTTGCTCTGGGAGCCATACTGGCGATCGTACTAGTTGGTTGCAGTAGCCTCCTGACCGACCTTCAGGAACCCGATCCTCTTGCGCTCAGAACCGTCCTTGCCGATCTTCTTCCCCCCCTCAGCGATGTGGACTTCAGCATTAGCCGAATTACGGCCGCCCTCGGACTCGCGGGCGCAACGATCAACGGAGCCACGGTCGTCTGGGAGTCTTCCAACCCCTCCGTCATCGCCTCAGATGGCACTATCGTCCGACCCCCTGCCGGCTCCGACCCCATTAAGGTCAGCGTCAAGGCCAAGGTGAAGTGGGGTACTGTTACCAAGGAGAAGGTTTTCGAGGTCACCGTGGCTCCCATGCCCGCCGCCCTCGCCGACCAGGTGGCAGAGGACAGGGATGCAATCCAGGCCCTTCCTGCCGGAAGTACGGCTGACACCCTCGTGGAGGGAAACCTCAAGCTCCCGACTGTCGGTGCCTGTGGCTCGACCATCGCGTGGGTAAGTTCGGACACGAGTCTCATTGCCAACGACGGCAGCGTCACCAGGGCCGCCTTCGGCAGTGCTGACGGAACAGTTACCCTGACCGCCACCATTACCAAGGATGGCCAGACCAGCACAAAAACCATCCAGGTCAAGGTCAAGGCTGCTCGTCCTACTGCCAGCCAGGCAGTGGATACCGATGTGGCTGCCCTCGCGGTAAGTTCCCTGGGAACGGATACCGACCTTGCGCAAATCAAGACCAGCTTGCTTTTGCCGACCTCGGGTGTAAGCGGTTCAACCATCACCTGGACCAGCTCTGACCCGACAGTAATCGTAGCTGCCGGCACGGTGACCCGCCCTGCCTCAGGCAGCGGTTCCAAGGCGATCACCCTGACTGCGGCGGTCACCAGCGGTACGACAACCACGACCAAGACCTTCAATGTCACTGTCCTTGAAGTTCCCGCCACGGCAGCGGCTTCGGTCAGCGAGGACAAGGCCAACCTCATCGGCACGACTATCAAGGGTACCAACCCTGACCTTTCGTCCGTCTCCAGCGACCTCCATTTGCCAGGCACCGGGTCGTCCGGCACGGTCATCACCTGGGAATCCTCTGACCCCACACTAGTCTCTGCTACGGGAGCTGTCACCCAGCCCAGCTCAGATTCGGGCGACAAGCCTGCCACCCTGACTGCGACCATCACCAAGGACGGTGTCACGGAGACCACGACGATCACGGTTACGGTCAAGTGCACGACCCAGTACACGGTCACCTTCGATAGCCAGTCGGCGACGACGGCAGCAACTCCCACGACGGTGCTTGTTGCGCCACCCGCTACGACCATCGCAGCCCTGCCCACCGATCCAGCCCGTACCGACTATGACTTTGGCGGCTGGTGGACCGGTACCGCAGGCACTGGCTACCGCTTCCGCACCAGCACTGCGGTTGCCGCGAATATAACTGCCTACGCCAAGTGGACGCCAACAGGCGGCGGGGGGGCAGCTACCGGCACGGGCGGCGGGGGGACCACCTCGACAACCTACACCGTCACCTTCGATAGCCAGTCAGCCACCACGAGTGCCAGCCCCGCAACCGTGACGGTAACCAGCCCGGCCGCGACGACAGTGTCCGCCCTGCCGACCGCCCCGGCCAGGACCGGCTACACCTTCGGCGGCTGGTTTACCGCGGTCAATGGCGGCGGCAGCCAGTTCCTGGTTGCCACCCCGGTCAGCGCCAATATAACTGTCTACGCCATGTGGACGGCTACGGGAGGCGGGGGGACAACCACCTACGCTATCACCTACAACCTCGACAGCGGCATAAACTCAGGTTCCAACCCCGCGACCTATGACGTCACGACCGCAACCATAACCCTGGCGGCACCGACGCGGACGGGCTACAGCTTTGGTGGCTGGTACACGGAAGTCGGACTGACCAACGTGGCAACTACCCTCCCCCTCGGCA
>JBAXTA010000478.1:0-2537 GCA_037130415.1 Spirochaetota bacterium | reverse complement strand
GCAACGGCAAGCGGAAGGCGCGGTGATGCAGAGCGCCCGGCTTCGAGCGCTCGAACCTTTACCCTCCCCCCACTTCATGATAGCTTCTCTGTATGTCTTACGAGATCACCGCAACCCGCAAACGTCCAAAGGGGTTCGAGGAACTGGCTGGCCAGGACTTTGTCTCGGCTACCCTTATTGCCTCGCTACAAAGCGGTCGTTTGGCGCACGCTTACCTATTTTCGGGTCCACGCGGGTGTGGAAAGACCAGTACCGCACGCATTCTCGCCAAAGCGCTGAACTGCGAACAGGGCCCAAGTGCCACTCCTTGCGGCCTCTGCTCAAGCTGCACGTCTATCGCCGACGGGAGTTCGCTTTCGGTTATAGAAATCGATGGTGCCTCGAATACCTCGGTCGACAATGTGCGCCAGATCAAGGAAGAAGTGCTCTTCGCCCCAAACGGCACGCGCTACAAAGTCTATATAATCGACGAGGTGCATATGCTCTCGATGAGCGCATTCAATGCGCTTCTCAAGACCATCGAGGAGCCACCCCCCTACGTGATCTTCATTTTTGCAACCACCGAGCTCCACAAGGTTCCTGCCACCATCAAAAGTCGCTGTCAGCAATTCGCCTTCAAACTTATCAGCCTCGAGAAAATAAAGGCTCTCCTGCGAGCTGTGGCGATTGAGCTTTCCGTCGAAGCCGAGGATGAAGCGCTTTTATGGATTGCCAAGGAATCAGGTGGCTCTCTCCGGGATGCATATACCCTTTTTGACCAGATCGTAGCCTTTTCCGGAAACGAGCTGACAGCACTCAAGATCAAAGAAAAGCTGGGGCTAGTTGGGCTCGATGCTATGAATAGTCTTTTTGAGACGCTCGTAGCAAAAAAAGATAAGTTCTCGGCCTATGCCGTACTTGAAAACCTCGATGCCTTGCTCGCTCGAGGCGTCTCAGTCGAGCAACTTGTAATGGATGCTCTTGATTACCTCCGCTCGATGCTCCTACTCGCCAACGGCATGGGCAAGGAAAGTCTCCTCGGTGCGCCGGAATCCGCCTTTAGCCATGTTGTGAAACAGGCACTCGATTCAGAACGCATCGAGCGTGGCATGGGGCTGCTCTTGGAGCTTCACCGAAACCTTCGCACCAGTCCCAATCAGCGCTTCGAACTTGAACTTATCTTTGTCCGCCTCTGCCGCCTCAGGGATTTTGTATCACCATCCGAACTCGCGAGTGCCGTCGCCGTCTTGCGTAGCGGGTCTCCATCGCCGGCCTCTGGCCTGCATCGCTCAGAAGATACCTTTCCTTCATTCCATGCCCCAGCGCGCTTGACCCTGGAGGAAAAAAAAAAGCCTGAGTTGAAACATGGCCTTCCTCTGTCACTTTCCTCAGCTTTTTCCGATCTAGCAGGAACAATGCTGAGCCCAGTAGAAAAGGCAGAGTTCGACCTGCAACACAATCCATCACCGAGGCACATCCCTTCAGGCGCCGAAATGCCTCACCGAGAAGTTGAATCAGCTACAGAAATGCCAATTGAGTCTGAAATCAAATCACATCCCGACATTCCATCTAAGCAAGAGCCCATTCTTGTCAGGAATAACGAAACCGCTCAGCACGCTACGGATGGGATTGACGGGAAACCTTTTGAGATCATGGACATTGTAGCCCTACGAAAAGAGGTCCTCGCCCGGATTTCCAGCGCAAATCCGCTATTGGGATCGGGTCTAGGCGCATCGCTCAGCTGGGCGCAAGACGGGGAGAAACTTTTGATTCCTTTTCGTACAGGAATGGAAGAGGGTGTAGTTCGAACAGATTTGGCAAAGGTGGCTCAGGTTGTCGCGACCGTTTCTGGCAAGAGCCTGAAGATAGATTTGCGCGTCGCCGAAGGAACGCGGCTATCAAGGTCGACAGGTTCGGAATCTGCCATTGGAACTGCCGACGCGGCAACCATTGTGGAGCGGATGTTCCGTGGCCAAAGGATAGTACGAAAAGAACGTGGAGGTTCTGATGAATATCGCTGATATGATGGAAATGCTCCGGAATCCCCAAGCCCTTGCTGCGAGGGCCGAGGAATTGAAGCGGATGACTGACGCGATCGAGGCCACCGGCAGCGCCGGTGGAGGCATGGTCAAGATCACGGTCAATGGTTCAATGGCTATCAAGTCTTGCATCATCTCTCCCGAGGTCGTCGATCCCGATGACGTACAAATGCTCCAGGATCTAGTAATCGCGGCATTCAACGATGCTCAATCGCACATAAAGGAGTCGCTGCAGCGAAGCCTGGCTGAAAACATGGGAGGCATGGGACTCCCCCCCGGATTGTTTGGAGGCCTTGGTTGAAGGCGATTGAGGAGCTGGTCAACCTACTCACAAGGCTCCCCGGCATTGGCAGAAAGAGCGCTCTCCGAGTTGCCTGGCACCTCCTTCGCACTGATAGCGCCTATGCCGATATTCTTGCTGAATGCATTAGATCCCTTCGCGAAACCGTTCGCTTCTGCTCGATATGCGGATCCTATACCGAAGCTGATCCCTGCCCCGTCTGTTCATCGCACTCTCGT
>JBAXTA010000477.1:0-2542 GCA_037130415.1 Spirochaetota bacterium | reverse complement strand
AGAGCGGACGGGAAAAAACACCTAAAAGGGCTTAAGAACTCGGTACTCTCAAGAACCATAGTCAACGGCGGAATCGGCGTGAATCAGCCGATCACGCATGCTCGCGATCCGTCGCCAAGGGATATCGGGATGTGACAAGATCAAATCGCTTGGGAGACCTTTGACCGCTTCCCCTATTATTTCGACACTCCGCGCAAAGGCTCGCTTTTTCACCTCATCAGAAACAAAGGCGATCTCGTCGAGACCTTCAGTCTCGATATCGAGAAGACGACATTCTGCGAGAATGTCTTCGAGCAGGTCAACGTCCGAAACCTTTCTTGTGTCCCCTCTGGCTGTCGAGCCAAATAGGCCGATGCGGCGTATTCCAAGGGGCTAGGTCCTTTTGGATGGACATAGTTCCTTCTCGGTCAAAGCATGGTTTCGGCTTCAGAGTAATGCATGGGAAATCCAGCCGGAGAGGGAGACAGGACATAAGGATAGCCAATCCGGAAGGCCCCTGATTATTCCGCTGCTGCCACTTTCTCCTTGTACTCCTCCAGCTCTACCCTCGAATTCCTTCACTCGCTCCCGGAATTTCAGCGAGCGAGTATCGCTTCCCTCGCCTCCGCTGATTGGCTCTGCGATGTGGTGATCCTCTCTCCCGATGCCCTGAAGAAGGGCAGGTTCTCGGCCACATAGAAAGAAACCACTTCCCGCTTCCGTACAATGTCGCGCGCGTCGCGAAGGAGGACCCATGCAGGGACGAGGAAGGAAGCCATGCCCACGAGATCCGCACCGTGGAAATCGATGGTCTCGCGCTCGCGGCTTTTCAGCGCATCGCAGCATTTGCCGAAATATTCGGTCGCTTCGACAAGGGCCGATTTGATTGTGCCCATTTCGGGTCCGTAGTCCATGGCCTTCCATTCATCGAAAAGGACGTCGAGGCCTCGACCGACCATCTTGCCAAGGGCAGCCACTACCTGGAGCTGGCTCGTCCCCTCGTAGATGTTCGTAATGCGTACATCCCGGAAATGGCGCTCCACATTGAATTCGCGCATGTAGCCCACGCCACCGTGCATCTGGAGCGCGTCGTAGCAGACTCGATTGCCAGTCTCGGTGGCGTAGAACTTGGAGAGCGGCGTGAGCATGTCGGCAAGGTTGGAGGCGCGCTTCTTCTTTGCGATGAGGGCGGTATCAGCCGATTTCCCGGCCTTCTCCAGCTCATCCTGTTCGAACTCTGCGGCCTTGAGGATATCGACCTGGACGCTCGTCTCGAAGACGAGGGCGCGGGCCGCCTCGAGATCGCACTGCATGGCGACCAGGATGCGGGAAACCGCTGGTAGCTTGTCGATGGTCTTGCCGAACTGGGCGCGCTCTGATGCATACCGCAGGGCTTCGCGATAGGCGGCCTCCGCGATGCCGATCGCCTGGGCAGCGACGGCCAGGCGGGCGCCGTTCATGAGCGACATCGCACAACGCATGAGTCCGAAGCGTCGCTTTCCCACAAGGAGGGCGGGTGAGTCGTTGTATTGGAGTTCGCAGGTCGGCGAGGAGTGGATGCCCAGTTTGTCCTCGATCCGGCGGATCTTCACGGTCTTGTCGCGCTCGACAAGGAACATCGAAAGGCCGCGCGCGTCCTTCGTACCCTCTTCGCTGCGCGCCAGGACCAGGTGGATCTGGGCATTGCCGTTCGTGATAAAACGCTTGACTCCATTGATCTTCCACCGGCCGGTAGCGGAATCGAGCGAGGCCTTGGTCTGGACCGAACCCAGATCGGAACCCGCGTCTGGTTCGGTGAGAACCATGGCGCCAAAGACCTCGCCCCTCGCAAAGCGGGGGAGGTAGGCTGCCTTGGTCGCCTCGTCTCCGAATTCATTTATGGTGCTGGCAATCTCCTGGAGGCCGAAAATCGTCATGAGCCCGCCTTCGGCGCGCGAGACCATTTCCACCATGGCTGTATAGACCGTTTCGGGAAGGTTGAGGCCGCCAAACTCCCAGGGGAGCATGGCACCGAGTATCTCGGATTTCCTGAAAGCTTCGATGGCCTTTTGCGTTGCATCGGCATACTTCACCTCGCCCGCGTGGAAGGTCGCTCCCTCCTCGTCCGCAGCGGGACCGAGAGGCGCGATTACCTCGCCACAGATCTCGCCCAGGATTCCGAGGATGAGGTCCCAGTTGTCCTGGGCATCTTTATAATTGCGAGGAGCGTTCTTGAAGTCTTTCGCGGTCGAGTAATCGCGTTCCTTGCGCTCCACCACCCAGTCGAGCCCTGCCCGCGCCATGCGGAGCCTGAGGTCGGGATTGTCGTTCCAGAAGTTGTCGCTCATTTATTCCCTCTCCTCATTTGGCCTTGTCGCGGAGGGCTTCCACGAGCAGGGGCACGACCTCGGCGAGGTCGCCGATGATCCTGTAGTCCGCAACCTGGAAAATCGGGGCATCAGGGTCGGTATTGATCGCGATGATCTTGCTGGACTCGTCCATCCCAGCCCTGTGCTGGATGGCTCCCGAGATTCCCGCCGCGATGTAGAGCCGTGGACGGACGGTCACGCCTGTCTGCCCGACC
>JBAXTA010000476.1:0-2560 GCA_037130415.1 Spirochaetota bacterium | reverse complement strand
GGGTTCGGGTTCTCCTGAACAGCGAAGCAATCTCCATCGACCGTGCAGGAAAAATCTTGAAACTTCGCGGCCCCGAAGGAGAATCGACGCTGGCGTATGATTCCCTCATCCTCGCGATGGGAGGCACTCCTGTTCTCCCTGCCGTCGAGGGCATCGATAGTTCCAATGTGTTCAGGCTCTGGACCATACCGGACATGGACAACATTCAATCCTACCTCGAAGCGAAAAAGCCCGGCACAGCCTTGGTCATCGGCGGTGGCTTTGTCGGCCTCGAAGCTGCAGAAGCCTTTATCAAGCGTGGACTTGCAACGAGTATCGTGGAATTTTCTCCCCAGCTCATGCCTCCGGCAGATCCTGATTTTGGCGCCCTCATCGCAGGCGCCTACCGTGAAGCAGGAGCAAAGGTATTGACAGGCAGGGCAGCCGCGCGCCTCGATGCATTGCGCGGGACGGTCACCCTTGATGACGGGAGCGAGATCGAAGCCGGCATTGTGCTCGTCTCAGCCGGTGTCAGGCCCAACCTCGACCTCGCAAAGTCGGCAGGGCTTGAAGTGGGTCCTTCTGGGGGCCTGGCCGTGAATGAAGAACTCCGTACTTCTGACCCCCACATCTGGGCTGCAGGCGACATGATCGAGGTAGCCCGCCGGAGCGATGGGAAGCGCGTGCGCGTTCCCCTTGCCGGTCCCGCTAATCGCCAGGGCCGCATAGCCGCAACCAACGCCCTGGGCGCTTCCATGAAGTATGTCGGAGCCCTGGGGTCAAGTGTCTTCAAGGCAATGGATTACACCTTTGCCATGACGGGCCTTGGTGAAAAAGCCGCAGCCGAGGCTGGCATTGAATTCGGTGCCGCCATCATCCACAAGGGTAACCATGTGAGCTACATGCCAGGTTATGAGGAAATTTCCTTAAAGCTCGTGTACTCCCGGAAAGACGGCCTGATACTCGGAGCCCAGGCCTTCGGGAAGGCTGATGTCGAAAAGCGGATCGATGTGGTCGCGGCGATGATCGCAGGCAAGCAGGGAGTTTCGGATCTGGCGGAACTCGATCTTTGCTATGCTCCGCCCTACAACTCAGCCAATGACATCCTGAACATGGCTGCCTTTGCAGCGGAAAACGAGTTGTCCGGATATTCCAGCTCGGTTTCCTCCAAAGACGCGCTTGCGGAAACTGCAAGCGGCACGGCCTTCTTCCTGGATGTGCGGACGCGGGGAGAGCATGGAAAGGGGGCGCCGACCGGAGCGACGAACATTCCACTCGATGAGCTTCGCTTTTCCCAGGATCAGCTACCTAAAGATCTTCCTATCATCATTCTATCCAGGGCTGGTTTCGAGGGGCACCTTGCCCTGCGGCAACTCGCACAGCTTGGCTTTGCAAACCTGCGCTACGTTGCTGGCGGTTGGCTAAGCCTGCGGCTCGATCCACACTACCGACAGGATTGAACAAGCTGCCAGACCCTCGATGCCTGATACCACGGCACGAACAAGGAGCACGATATGAGCATTGCAGACAGGATCAAGGCCGGAGCAGCTGTCATCGATGTCCGGAATCCCGATGAGTTTGGGGACGAGCATTTCGAGGGAGCGCGCAACATCCCGGTTGGCGTGCTCGCAAATCGCCTCGCTGAGGTCGGCCCTAAGGACAAGCCAGTAGTCCTGTACTGCGCCTCAGGCGCGCGCTCGGCCATGGCAGCCCAGATGCTCAAGGCAGCGGGGTGGACTGACGTAACCAACGCTGGCGGGCTCTACGACATGCCGGGCTTCTGAATTCTAGAGCCAGCCGAACAGCGCAGCGCTGCTGAAGACAGCGGCGACAAGGGGTGCGAAAAGGTTCGCCGGGCTGCCGATACCCTTTCCTCGAGTGCTCTCTCCGGTCCAGCCCCGAGCAGCCAGTATTTCAGGAAGACTCCAGGCTGAGAGAATGACCCTCCGGAGAAAGGCTTCGATAATGCGGACAGCTGCCTGTGCGCTCATGCGCCGCCCTATTCCACGTGCGCGTGCAGCCTCCCAGGATTCGGCCCACTGGCGAGAAATGACAGGAATAAATCCCAACATAAGGAAGAGGGCCAAGCTCAGGTCTGCGCCCACACTGCCCGGGAATATGGACCCTAGCCTGACCGTTGCATCTCGCAGTTCCGAACCTGGAGTAGCACAATAAAACAGCAGGGCCAAGGCGTAGGCTGACGCCAGGGCGAAGGCATGGCGCGAAGAAAGCGGAAGGGCCTGCAGGTTGAAACTGATGCTCTTGCCCAACTCGATGCAGTCCATTCCCACGACGAGAAAACAGAGCAGGAGCAGTGCTGGCCCTTCTCGGAGGATCTTTCTGGCTTTCTGACCCTCCATCCGCAGGGCAATAATGGAGCAGACCAACACTATTCCCAAAGCAGGAAGGGATGCTGAAAAGATCCCGGGTATCAGAAGGAACAATGCAAGAAGCCGTGACGGGGCCGCAATTGCAGAAACTGGCCCTCGCTTCATGGTCCGGTTTTCCCTGTCCAGAGCAAATCCTCAAGTCTGTCAGAGGGCCGCAGTGGGTTGCGAAGTCCCCAATCTTCAAGTTTCTT
>JBAXTA010000475.1:0-2561 GCA_037130415.1 Spirochaetota bacterium | reverse complement strand
CCCGATGGTCCAGACAAGGGAAAAGCCCGAGCTGAAATGCCTGCTGCCAGTAATCGTGCCCTCTGCCCAGGCCAGGGTGCTCAGGACGGCAAAGGAATAGCCCCACGGCGAACCGAGAACAAAGCTTCCAAGCCCTATGGGAACCAGATAAAACAGCGAAAAGGAAAAATCACGTTTCGTCACCAAGTCCAGAATGAATACGCCGATGAAGGACAGGCTGGTCACAACCAACCACCACCGCAGGGACTTGTCTGGTAGTTTCGGGAAAAACACTTTCATCATAAGAACATGCCAGCCCTTCGTTGAAATGCAGATTCGAACAACACTGGGACTCCGCTGGAGCCTGCACAAACATAATATAACACGCTCTACTGACAAAGCCCCACGAGACTGGACCATCCTCCCCCTTGCCTTTATGGCCTCGTCATCGCTATTTTTCTTTAGAAATCCCACGCGCAACGAGGTTCAACCCGACATGGCACAGCACCACTTCAAGACAGAGGTATCGAGGCTTCTCGACCTCATCATCCACTCGCTCTACTCGCACAAGGAGATATTCCTGCGGGAGCTGGTTTCCAACTCCTCGGATGCCATCGACAAGCTCCGCTACCTCAGCGTCTCCGACGAAGCCTACAAGGGCATCAGCCTCGAGCCACGCATCGAACTGCGCATCGACTCGGAGCTCAAGGTCCTCACGATAGCGGACAACGGCATCGGCATGGGCGAAAAGGAGCTCGAGGAGAACCTCGGCACGATCGCCCGCTCGGGAACGAGGAAATTCCTCGAGAACCTGCCCTCCGACGCGAAAAAGGACTCGAACCTCATAGGCCAGTTTGGCGTCGGTTTCTACTCGGCCTTCATGGTCGGCTCCGAGATCTCCGTTACAAGCCGGCGAGCAGGCGAGACTACAGCCCACCGCTGGACCAGCGACGGCAAGGGCGACTACACCGTCGAGCCGGTCGATTACTTCGAGGTCTTCCCTGGGGAGGCCAAGCTGCAGGGCACCCTCGTGAAGATCATGCTCAATGCCGAGGGTGAGGAGTACACGAGCCGCTGGAAGGTCGAGGAAGTCCTCAAGAAGTATTCCAACCACGTGGCCTGGCCCATCCACCTCGTGTCAATGGAGAAGGACTACGACGACAAGGGCAAGGAAAAGGGCACGAAGGCCAAGGATGAGCAGGTCAATGCAGCAAGCGCGCTGTGGCGCAGGTCCAAGTCAGAATTGAAGGATGAGGATTACATCGAGTTCTACAAGGGCTTCTCCAGCGGTTTCGGGGGCTTTGACGAGGAACCCCTCCACTGGATCCACACGAAAGCAGAGGGAACCCTCGAGTACTCGAGCCTCTTCTTCATCCCGAAAAAGGCCCCCTTCGACCTCTACCGCGCCGACTACAAGCCCGGCGTCAAGCTCTTCGTGCGCCGAGTCTTCATCACCGACGACGAGAAGGAACTGCTGCCCGTGTGGCTGCGCTTCATCCGCGGCGTCATCGACAGCGAGGACCTTCCCCTCAACGTAAGCCGCGAGATACTGCAGCAGAACCGCGTGATGGCCCAGATCCGCGCGGCCAGTGTCAAGAAGATCCTCGGCGAACTCGGCGACCTGGCAAAGGGCAACACCGAGAAATACAACCAATTCATAGGGGAATTCAACAGGCCGCTGAAAGAGGGCCTGTACTCCGATTTTTCCAACCGCGAGAGCCTCATGGGACTGGTACGGTGGAAGAGTACCGCCGTCGAGGGCTGGACCAGCTTCGCCGACTACAAGGCCAGGAACAAGGACGGGCAGAAGGCCATCTACTACCTCTCCGGAGGCGACGAGGACCGGCTCCGCAAGTCGCCCCTCCTTGAGGTCTACAAAAAAGAGGGCATCGAAGTGCTCATCTGCCCGGACGAGATAGACGAAATCGTCCTCGGCTCCCTCGGCAAGGTCGAGGAACTCGAACTCAAGGCCATCAACCGATCGGACGCGGACGCCGACCTGGCGAAAGACGACAAACCCGAGGATGGCAAGCTCGCCCAAAAGGCCTGCGAGCGCGCAAAGAAGATCTTAGGCGATGCTGTCAAGGACGTCCGCCCCTCCAAGCGCCTCGCGGACAGCCCTGCCTGTGTGGTGCTCGACGGCGATGACCCCTCGGTCAAGCTGCGCGAGATGTTCCGCGAGATGGGCAACGAGATGCCGGAGATAAAGCCGATACTCGAACTCAACGGCAGCCACGCCCTGGTAAAGCGCCTCGCCGAAGCCGACGATGCCGCCGCCGAGGACATCGCGCAGGTACTGCTGGCCCAATCAATGCTCGTCGAAGGCATCACCCTGAAGGATCCCGCCGCCTTCGCCACGCGCCTCAACCGACTACTGATTGGTTGAGGCGCGCTGCCTCCAACCGACTACTGATTGGTTGAGGCGCGCTGCCTCAAGCTTTCGCTGGCAAGGCCAGAGCTTCCCTCACGAGGTTGGCCAGGAGCTTTATGTTGGCAGGCTTGGTCAGGCTAGCGTAGAGCCCGACCTCTTCCTTGAGCACGATGGCCTCCTGGCAATCGGGCATTCCGGACAGGAGGATGGC
>JBAXTA010000474.1:0-2571 GCA_037130415.1 Spirochaetota bacterium | reverse complement strand
CAGGCTTGCCGAATTCCGGAAAGAAAAGGAGGTCACCGTCGATGTCCGCGCCAAGGACGAGACGCTCAGGGATTTTCAGATAGAGATGCAGGTCAGAGCCGACGGCGCGCCTTCATCCCGCATGCACGAAACCTGGGCACGGATCTATGCCGAGCAGATCAAGCGCGGTGACTCCTACCAGCTCCACAAACCAGTGATTTCGATCTGGCTGCTCGCCGGCAACCTCTACCCCGAAAAAGAATGGATGCATTGCATCCAAGCTGTCCGCGATACCTCGGGCAAGCCCTGTGGCGAAGACTTTCTCATTGTGATCATCGAGCTTAAAAAGCGCGCGGCCTTGCCGGATTTCGGCAAAGAGGCCATTTTCAAGGCAGGGATCGACCGCTGGCTGGCTCTGCTCTGGTACGGTCAGGACCTCGATCTCGAAGCGCCACAGTGCAAGGGCCTGGATGCAGATATGCGGGAGGCAGCGGAACTCATGAGACTATTCGCCTTTACCAAGCGCGTGCGGATGGCCTACGACCGCCGCATGGACTGGATCAGTCGCGTCAAGGACTGGCACATCGCCGACAGGGCCGAAGGCAAGGTCGAGGGCAAACTCGAAGACGCCCGCAATTTCAAGCGGCGTGGTGTCGATATCGACATCATCGTGGAGGCCACCGGGCTGACCCGCGAAGAGGTGGAAAAGAGCTAAGCCCGATGGGTCGGCTGAGCCCGAAGGTCAGACCACGCGTCCTTCCTGATCCGGAGGCTCGGGATGGAAACCGACAACTCCCCGACGAGCTCTTCTTTCTCGTCATGGCTGAGGCCACGTCAGGCTCTGGCAAGGACAGCTCCTGGGGAATTTTCGTCTCATGTACGCCGATTTGGCGCACGAGGCTTTTCGCCCGCTTCCTCAGGTTGGGTCTGATCCCGCCTGAGCTTCCTGCCGGTTCGAAGGCTCAGTCCCTATCAGCGTCTTCACGCTGGCACATCCCCCCTCATATGAACACTTGTTCATGTGTTCATATGAGGGGATATGTTTCCTCCACGGCCCGCCATTGGCTTTCGATCCCGCAGGGCCAGGCTCCCGCAATCCGACCCCCGCAATCCGGCTTCCCCTGGGGAGTCATTTCTTCTGGAAAAACGGGACGCAGCAGGCAGGCAAAAGGGCTTTTATCGCCAGTTTCAGCAAATACCTCCGCTGTGGATCCAGGATCCACCCACGCATCGCAAGAGAGGCTGTCCTTATTTTCCTGTGCTTCATGAAAGCGGCATAGGCGCTGTTGCGGTACCCCTCGGCCTTGAAGGTTCTGCCAGCACCATGGCGCTTGAAGAATGCCTTGTGCCTTTTATGGATATATTCCCTGGTAGCATGATCATGGTATTTCTCGGTAGTGACATTCCTGGAATCCGGTCGGCGGCGATAGAGGTACAGGGGCTTGGGCAAATGAAAAGCAGCCATGCCCTGTTCCATCGCCGAGATCCAGAATTCCCAATCCTCGTTTCCGTGGCGAAGAACCGCTGCCTCCGAATAGCCGCCGGCTTTCTCCCAGACCTGCTTGCGCATCAGTGCTCCGGGGCCAGGTATCCATTGCTCGGAAAGAATGTCATCAATGTCCTTCAGGGCGAATTTCCAGACATCGTCGGTTGAGCCGAATGTCTGGAAGTCAGTAAATACACAATCAATTGTTGTCGTATCCGAGAGGATGGCCAGGGTCTCATCCAGGAAGGTGGGGGCCAGCATGTCATCTGCATCCAGCGGAAGGACAAGGCCTGCGCGCGCCGCCTTGAACCCTGTGTTTCGCGCAGCGCCTGGACCGCGGTTTTCCGAATGCCTGACAAGGGTAATCCGCGGATCATCCAGCTTCGAAAGGACAGCTTCGCTTTCAGCCTTGATCGTGGAAGCATCATCGACAACGATGGCCTCCCAATGTGCAAATGTCTGGGAAATGAGGCTATTCAGGCAATCCATCAAGTATTCAATGGCATTGAAATAGGGAATGACGATGGAAATGACCGGCCTGATGCTCTCCTGGTTTTCCCTGGGCAGACTGGCTCCCATGCCCGCATTGCCGCGCGCTTCCATGGGGGCACGTGTAGGTGTGTTCATGCGAAAACAGTAGACTTGTCAATCCATGCAGTCAAGCACGGCCTTTTTGCACCGGGCGATGGACCGATCTACGGCCTATGACCAGGTTACGTGAAATTCCGTACAGGTCCCACCCTTGCTCAAGGAAACAGGTATCTTCATGTTTATTTCCTTGCCGCCTGACGTTTCCAGTGCCTTGTACATCCATCCTGCGAGGCGGTTTTCAATGTAGGTATCCAGGTTGGGGAATGATGTGATCCTGATAATGGTGGAGTTTTTTTCAATCTTGACCGTTTCCATCGTACTGGGCCGATAATATGTAGGCAGGATCGTACTTGCGTTTCCGATGATGAATTTGGGTGATCCTAGTACTACGAATAATTTGTAGACGCCTTTCAGTGCGATTTCGGCGCTGAACTTGCCGCATTCGAAGGCACCCTCAACCGCTCCATCGTAGAACATCCTGCACATGAGTTCCGTCGGCTTGGCCAGGATGGAGT
>JBAXTA010000473.1:0-2580 GCA_037130415.1 Spirochaetota bacterium | reverse complement strand
CTTCCACGCCGGCATAGGAAGGACAATCGGCATGAGCATCGGAAACGTGTCCATCGTCGCGGGCCTCCTCATCGTGCTCGTAACCTTCCTCCTCGGGGAGAAGTCCGGTTTCGGCACGGTTCTCAACATGGTCTTCATCGGCGTATTCATGGACCTGCTTCTGGGACCAGGTTTCATCCCCACGATGACGGGCTGGCTGCCCGGGATCGCCCTGTTGCTCGCCGGCCTCTTCACGATTTCCCTGGCCTCGTTTTTCTACATCGGTTCGGGCTTTGGTGCCGGACCGAGGGATGGCCTCATGGTCGCCCTGAGGAGGAAGACGGGCCTCTCGATCGGCCTTTGCCGCGGCGGCATCGAAGTCGCCGCCGTCCTTATTGGCTGGCTCCTTGGAGGCATGGTTGGTGCCGGTACGGTGATTTCCGCCCTCGCCATCGGTCTCTGCGTCCAGCTTACCTTCCGGCTGCTCGGCTTCGATCCCACCCAGGTGCGGCACGAGACCATGCAGCAGACTTGGAGAGGGTGTTCGCGTCGCTCCTGAGCGACGCTCGCTTCGTCCAGTTCCCGGAAGCAGGGCGGTCCCAGGTTCCCTGCCCTCTTCCCCGAACCTCTGAGCCCGAGGTAGGCCACCGCCTGGTTGCCCGCGAGGAAGCGCCAGGCCTTCTCCCCGTTGCTCAATTGCTGGAATTGCCTGGGATTCGCCAGCTCGGCGAGGTACTTCTGCGCGTACTTCACCGCGCCCTCGCCGTGCGTCATGCGGAGCTCGTGGAGCACCGTCTTGGCAATCCTGCCGCGCCCCTTGAACACGCGGTTCGCCGTCTTGAAGTAGTCCGCGAAGGCGATCAGGTGCTCCTGTTTGCGCACGGAATCGAAGTAGAGGTCGACCACGTTGGTCTTGACCGGCAGCTGGTGCCGCACGCCGATCTTGATGCGCTCGATCGTGCTGCCCTGGTCGGGCTTGGTGGTGAGCCCCGCCCAGGTCTTCACCTCGTCGAGGAGCTGGCCCTCGAAGGAGGAGTAATCCATGTCCTGGCGGCGGAGGGGCACGGAGTGCTCGACCCGCGCTACCTCCTGGTTGAAGTGCTCGATCATCGCGCCGCGCAGGCGGTCGAACTCCGTGGCCCAGTCGGCGGCCATGGCCCCTGCCAGCACCCGCTCCTTGGCCCCGAGATTGTCCGCGATGGACTTCTGGATCGCCCGTTCGACGCGGTAACAGAGGTCCGAGAGTGCCCCGTCGCCCATCGTGAAGGCTCCGGCCTTGTCGGTGTGCGTGCGCTCCGACGCGTCGAGGAAGTTGCCCGCGATGTAGGCGCCGCGCGAACCATGCCAGGCCTCGGGCTTGGATCCGCCGTGGTCCTTCAGGGCGAGCATCGCGAAGATCAGGTCTTCCTTCGACAGGGTCACCACGGTCGTGCCGTTCGGCTGCTTGATCCCGATATCGACCGCGATCTCCTTGCGCTTCAGGTCCCCGAGGTTGATGTCCTTGAGTGCCGTGATGATGGCCGCTTCGCGGCGCTCACGCTCGATCGTCTCCCGGCCCTGCGCCGCGCGGACCCGCGCCACGTGTATTGTGCGGGTCGGGCAGGTCGCCGATCTTCGCGTCCTGTTCCGCCATCCGCTCGCGCAGACGGGGCAGTGCCGCCTCGTCCTGCAGGATCTCCGCCTCGAGGGCGTGGTAGTCGAGGGCCGATTCCTCGATGAGGGTGAGCACCCGCTTCCGCTGCGCCTCGCCCAGGCGGTAGCCGTTCTTCCCGACCGTCATCATCGCGGCCTGGATGGTCGGGTGGGCCTTGTCTCGGACCCTGTCCGCGAGCTTCCCGAGCCGCTCCGCCTCGTCGTACTCGGCCTGGTCGGAGAAGCCCTGCTATCCGCCCTGCCGAATCGCCTGCCCCGCGCTCCAGAGCTCCTCAAGGAAGCCCTCGACACCGCCTGGCTCCCGAAGCCGCTCGACAAAGGCGTCGTCCGACTCCTCTGCCATCGCGTCGAGCGTCGCCTGGGACTCGTCCTTCAGCGCCTGCCCCTCCTCCCACACCGACTGGTAGAAGGCAGCCTTCTGTTCTTCGGAGAGGTCGGCGAGGGCGGACTGGTCCTCGGCGTCAGCGGGCGAAGCCCAGTCCTCCATGTACGCGCGGAAGGCCTTGGGCGATCCGTGGGTGGATGCCTCCTGGGCAAGGTCGGAGCGGGTGTGGAACATGATCGTCGAAGGGAAGTCTTCTCCATCGCAGAAGCGACGGATGTAACCGCGGGTCTTTGCGGCGTTCCCGTCAGCCTCGATCGTGGCACGACTTTTGCCGTCTTCCATTTCAACCCAGGCTGTTCCGCTCGATTGAATGATGGCCTTGATGGTTTCCCACTGCTTTTCCGAGGGAGGGCGAGCCATAGATGCCAATCCGCTATTGGCATCTATCCGGACGGCCCCTTTGTCTATAAAAGCATCCATGTAGGACGAATAACCAGAAGCGCCCACCTCTTGTTCGTGGCCGTTCCATTCTATTTCACGATGATCAATAGCCCTTTGGTTCTTTAGGTAGAGCCTGTCCCAGATTTTCATATTTTGAACAAATAGTATCAAAGACAAGGTCG
>JBAXTA010000472.1:0-2582 GCA_037130415.1 Spirochaetota bacterium | reverse complement strand
GCCTGACGGGGCATCGAAGGCGGTCGTAGCCCTTGTGCATGGTCTCGGCGAACATTGTCAGAGATATGACCACATGGCCCGGGCCTTCGGGGCAGCAGGGGTAGGCGTGGTCGCCTTCGATCTTCCAGGCCACGGCAGGAGCGGCGGACCACGGGGCCACAGCTCCTACGCCGTGGTGACGGAACAGATAGACCGACTTCTCGACGAAGCGAGGGCACGCTTTCCCGGTCTTCCGGTCTTCCTGTATGGCCATAGTCTCGGGGGGAGCCTTGCCCTCAACTACCTGTTGGTACGGAAACCGCCGATTCAAGGCGCGATCGTGACAAGTCCAGGACTCGCCACAGCCAAGCCCCTTCCCGCTGCCAAGCTCTTTCTCGCCAAAGTGATGGCAAGGCTTGCGCCTTTCTTCACGCTTCCCAACGATCTTGAACTCGCAGGCCTCTGCCGCGATCCTGAAGTTGTCCGCCTTTATCAGGCCGACCCCCTTGTCCACGACCGCGTGTCAGCACGGCTCGGCCTCGACCTCATCCAGGCGGGACCTCGCCTGACCGAGCATGCGAAGGAGATCACGCTTCCCCTCCTTCTGCTTCAGGGGAGCGCCGACCGCCTGGTATCACCCGAGGCCACGGGCCGCTTCGCAAAGGCGGCAGGTCCGAATGTCGAATATCGGAGCTACGAGGGTGGCTACCACGAGCTCCACAACGAACCCGAAAAGGCAGCGCTTTTCGCCTCGGTCCTCGCCTGGATGGCCGCGCGGAAGTAGCTGCACCAGCGTATGGGCTTCTTCCTCGCCCTGGCCTTCGTGTTTCTTGTTGCACTCAACGCGGTTTTTGTGTACGCGGAATTCGCCAGCGTGCGCATTCGTGGTTCGCAGATCGAAGAAATGCTGGAACAGGGCATCCGCGACGCAGCCCTGCTCCAAGGCATCCATGCGAAGCTTGATGAATACCTGTCGGTCTGCCAGGTCGGCATTACCTTTGCCTCGGTAGCCCTTGGCTTTGTGGGCGAGGCAGTGGCCGCAGGGATAGTCAGGCCCTTTTTCGCCCAGGGTGCCGCCGACGGGGGTTCCCTGGCCGTCCATGTCGTCGCCACTGCGATATCCGTTATATTTGTGAGCTTCATCCACATCCTCCTTGGCGAGCAGGTGCCCAAGCTCGCCGCCATCCGCGACGCACAGCGTTCGGCCCTGGCGACGGCTCGCGTGCTGAAGTTTTCCCACAGACTCTTCTGGGCTCCGCTGTGGGTGCTCAACGCCTCCGCCCACGCGATACTCCGGCTCATCGGATTCGGCGACCTTCACGAGAAGGAGGAGATCTCCGAGGGCGAACTCCGCATCCTCCTGGAGCGTGGGCAGGGCTCGGGCCTCATGAGCTTCAGGCGCCTCCTGTTCATGGAGAACATTTTCGATCTCGGGGAGATGCGCGCCCGCGATGCGATGCGCCCGAAGGAGGAGGCAGTGAGCCTCTCTCCCTCAATGTCGGCCGACGACATCATCGCCCTGGTTCGCCGCCGCCGTTACTCGCGCTTTCTGGTCGCTGACGGCGCAGCGGAACTGCCCCTGGGATATATCCATGTCAAGGACCTCAGGGCAGAGGAGGGCGCCGAGGAGGTGCCGACACTCGATCGCATAACCCGCCAACCCATATTCGTAGAGGAGGACATCCTCCTTGAACAGCTTCTTGCCATGATGCAGTCCCGTCGTGTGCAGATGGCTATCATGGTCCGGGAAGGCCGCTGGACCGGTTTCCTTACGATCGAGGACATCCTGGAAGAGATCGTGGGTACCATCGGCGATGAATTCGAGGAGGATCCTCCGTTGACCCTCGCTGAAACCCTTTCGCCAGGCCGCGTCGTGACGGGCATCGAAGGACATTCGATCGTCGGTGCCGTACGCATCGCGCTCGCGCGCGTAATGCCCGCTGAGCTCCCCGCGCCCTCCGAGGAGATTCTCAGGGCAGTTGCGGAGCGTGAGCGCCTGGCTGCGACCTATATGGGCAAGGGCATCGCCATCCCCCATGCCAAACTTGCTTCAGTGAGCTTGCCGAGCCTCCTGGTCATCAGAAGCGAGACAGGGGTGCCTGTCGAGAATTCCGCCGAAAGGGCCAGGCTGCTTTTCGTCCTTATCACCCCTTCTGCCCAGCCGCGCGTCCATCTCAAGCTCCTGTCCCGCGTCGCGGAACTGCTTGAGGGCAGTGAGTATGTCGTGGATCGTCTCCTTGAAGCGGAAAGCTCGGGAGCCATGTTCGAGATCATCCTGACAGCAGAGCAGGCCAGCATCGATTGAAGTGATGACGGCCCTGCCGGGTACATCGCACGCAACATCATCATCATGTCTTGACGATCAAGCTGTCGCATCGGTATATTCCTAGCATTCCCATAGGAATACCAGACAAAGATGTTCAACGTATCAACGAAGACCCAATACGGGATCCGTGCCCTTGTTCACCTTGCCCGCGCCGGCGAGGAAATCGGTCGTATCCAGGGCAATCCTGCGGCTACAGGGGCGGCAATAGCCAAGGCGGAACTGATTTCCCCGAAATACCTCGAGGGGATACTTTCCCTCCTCACTACTGCGGGACTCC
>JBAXTA010000471.1:0-2582 GCA_037130415.1 Spirochaetota bacterium | reverse complement strand
CGACGATCGAGACCACAGCTCCAGTCTCAGCCAAGGAGGGCGTGATGGCAAGTATGGAGGGGCGCGCGAGCACTACAGCTGAAAAAACCCCGCTTGCCGCCAGGAGGAGGAGTACAAAAACCAGGACAATCCATGCAGAACGCCGCGGAGACTCAGCCGGGTCAGGAGCCTGCCTGGGGATTCGCCCTTTCATTGTCCAGGACCGCCGCTGGGCGGGGGGAGCTGGGCGGGCAAGCCAGGCATCTGGCTGCCAGGCCTCCCCGAAGCTGAGGGCACGGGGCTTCCTCGCAGCGCAGGCGAGGGAAGGGCAAAGCGGGGGGCATCAAGCATGCCGTAGGGAAGTGCTCCCTCGGCAATCGTGGGGGGAGCACCAAAGCGGTCGATCGCCATCTCGAGCTGGAACACGGTCGTGCTGCCGGGAAGAAGGCCAAGCGGGTAAAAAAAAGCCCGTTCCCCAAAGGCCAGGCTGAGCGTCTCGGCAGTGGTATGGAGAGAGACACTTCCATTGCTTTCGGTCTTCCAGACCTGCCCCTGAGCGACAAGGATGATGCCTTCGTCACCACGATCGTAGGGAGTCACCTGGACAACAACGACAAGGCCATCCCGGTTGAGGCGTATCGACACGGGAACCCCGGAAACAGTATAGCGGGAGGCCTGGCGGGACCAGATCAGGCGGGAGGATGGAGAGGCTGTGGCGGGGCCAGTCAAGGAGGGAACCGAAGCGCCCGGGGAGGCTCCGGTCGAGGAGCCACCTCCTCCTTGTGCAATTGCAGGATTGGCAAAGGTCGCAGCAAGAAAACGCACAACCAGGGCATGGGCGCGAAGGAAGCTGGGGGGCATGGGTTCCTGGCCAGCGGCCAGCGCCACGCACAAGGATGCCAAGGCCATCCCAGCTACCTTCCTCCGCACAGAAGATGCCCGAAAAATCATCGGCCCGAACCCTCTGTTCCCGTCATCAGGAAATCGGAGGAGCCAGGGGGAGAAAGCGAGACCGTTTGGCCCATCGGAACCTTGACGATGACCGGCTCTCCACCCACGGGGAAGGCGGTACCGACAGGAAGCTCTATCGTGATGTTCACCGGCGCGTTCTGTGTTTCAAGATAGCGGACGAGGGCTTCCATGGTCGGAGAGGAAGCCGACCCGGTATCAACAGCCGTCGCCGTGCTGCCGCCACCCCTTTGCTGCGCGCTCGCAGGGGGGGCTGCCGCAAGGGCAGGTGGACGCGAGGAGCTGAACAGCCCCGAAGCGAGGGCTCCAGTCAGCATAAGGACTACCGCAGCGGCTGCGGCCAAAGGCAGGGGAAGGAGGAGGCCAGCTCGGCCTCCGATGTTTCGCCGCCCTGCCTTCCCCGCTGTGGGCCCCGGTAGCCTTGCGTCGAGACGGATTCCCAGCCGGGCAGCGATTCGGTCGACGACGGCAGATTCGGGGGAGCGCAGTGACTCGGCAGAGCCAGGTGATTCGGCATGGAGTCTTCCAGACAGGAGCCTCCAGGAACCCACGCGATCGCCACAGGCCTCGCAGCTGGCAACATGCTCGTCTATGCGCTCGTTCCAGGGCGAGGGCACCTCGCCATCGAGCCAGGCGGACAGGAGACTGGATTCAGGACACATCGCGCTTCTCCTCCATCATGGCGAGCAGGGCCTCGCGGGCCCTGAACGCGCGAACCTTCACATTGCCTTCGGTTATGCCGAGCACCCTCCCGATCTCGCGGTAGCTCATTTCGCCATATTCCTTCAGGATGATGACCGCCTTCAGTTTTTCGGGGAGCTGCTCGAGGAAATCGCGCATCTCCTTGCCAGTTTCCTCACGGATCAGTTCCTTGTCCGCTGGATCAGAGGCTGCCTTTTCACCCTGCCACCACCGCTCGTAAGCCCGGACCTCCCTCCCCTTCCTCTTGGCCACATTCAAGGCACCATTCTTGACAACCCGGATGAGCCAGAACTTGGCGTCGTCAAGCGAGGGAAAGGGAATGCGTTTTTCAATAAGCCGGATAAAGGCCTCGTGGACAATATCCTCGGCTGCCTCCTCGGTTCCTGCGATACGCCAGGCGATCCTCACCAAGAGGGGCGCCACCGCTGAATAGAGTTCACGGAGTTCGCGTTCGCCAGGAACCTCATTGGGTGAAAACACTGGAGGGGGCCCCAGGTTACGGGGTGGGAGCATTCGCGCTGTCTTTCGGCGCGAGCTTCCAGGTGCTGCCGGAGGGGTTGTCTGCAAGGACAACTCCCAGGCTGGTGATTTCTGCGCGGATCGCATCAGCCCTGACAAAGTCCTTGGCTTTTTTCGCGACGCTCCGTTCGGCTATAAGGGCTTCAACGCGGGCGGCCAAGGCCGGATCAACGGAGGCCTCCTTGGGCTTTTCGAGCTCCGCAAGCCCCAGTGCCAGGATTCGGTCCATGTCAAAGGCGCCAGCAAGGGCTTCGGCTGGAGGAATGGCGGAATCGCGGAGCAGGCCCCAGAGTTCGGCGAGGGCACGGGGCAGGGCCAGGTCCCCGGCGACTGCATCGAGAAAGGCCTCCACCCTGGCTGACGCAATCGGCCCGAGTTCGGCTACCGGGGGAAGGGCCGCGGTCCCTGCCTTC
>JBAXTA010000470.1:0-2594 GCA_037130415.1 Spirochaetota bacterium | reverse complement strand
GTCTCAAGGAGGTAGCTGTCGATGTCAGCCCCGCCCGGAGTCTCTGGCGCCTCGGTTTCCAGGATCACACCCCGGTTTTCGGGCGCGAGCCTGTCGAGCTCTGCCTGTGGAACCCTTGAAATCGGCATTGCCTGCCTGGCTGCCAGCTCCAGGATAGCCTTGATCCTCGGGCCCGAGCCCGCGATGAGGAGGCGGCCCCGTAATTCGTCGGCCGATCTGAGCGATTCTTCGATGGCGTGAAAGCCGGTTATCCTGCGCATGGGCGGATGGTACGACGGGCAGGGCCTATGCAACAAGCTCAAGCAAGGTTCGTCCTTGACACAGGAGCGGAAATGAGCCAATGGCTGAGCATCTGGGGACACAAGCCATGCTGACATATCCTTCACCCCGCCTGACCCCTGCGCCAGGACGCTCCGGCGAAGGCACCCTGATCGCCGGTTCCCGCAGCTACCACATCACTTTGGGCGGGCAGGCTTCCGTAATCCTGCCCCTCTGCACCGCTCGCAGCTGTGACGGAATCCCGGTGGGCATACGGGCGGGAGAGCTGCTGGAAATCCGACTCTTGCACGATGCAACATCCATCCCCTCCTGCGGCGAGGCAGGGATGCACCGCTTCCGGCATGACGTCCTGTCGGTGCAAGGCATCAGGACCGTCATATTCGCTCTTGGCACCAATGATATCGGTCAACCCGGAACGCTGCGGAAGACTCCCTCATCGCAATTGCCAGGTGTTGAGGAGTTCAGCCCTGTGGTCGGGCAGCTTGCCAGGGAGACCCATGAAGCCGGCCTCCGTTCTATCGCCACGACAATCGCAGCCCGCGTCCTGACATGGACAGCGGCGACGCTGTCCATCCAAACGAAAACGGCGGAATCATCCTGGCGAACAGCATCGATCTACGTACGGTGATCGGTTGAGGGAATCGGCAGACAGTGCCATAGTCAGACTCAGGCCCAGAAACTCACCCGGCCCTCGGAGGATGGAGATGAAATCCCATAAGGCACCAGTGTTCCTCGTGCTTGCTGTCATGGCCTCAGGCGCAGGCTTCGCAGAAGGGCCGGGCAAGATCCAGGGATACTTCGACTCGAAATCCATCTCGGTGGGCTACGCCGTCTTCGGTGGATTGACCCTTGTACAGGGCGGGCAGAGCAGCTGGACGAGCGCCGGCATCTCAGCACATTTCGAGAAACTCCTGTCGACCTACCCCGACAGCAGCTTCGCGCTCGAGGAGTTCAGGAACAAGAACACGACCGGGAACATCCTCTTCTGGGGAGGCATCGCGATCGAGATCGCTGCACCCTTCCTGACCCTCCTCACCTCAAGCGATGCATCGAACCCCTCCTATGGCAGCTATGCAAGCATCGCGAGCCTTGCCAGCCTGGGCGGCCTCGTCGCGACAACGATTGGTTTCTTCCTCCTGCCCATGGCCAACCAGGACCTCCTGGGTTCGGTGAATACCTACAACCGCGGGATATTGGCCGACCTCGACCTCCAGCTCGGGCAGGAGCCCTTACTGCCGAGTCCGGTGCATTGGTGACACGAAAACGCATTTCGCCCTGTATTGGTGAAGCGAAATGCGCTCTCGCGTAGCCTTTCTTCAAGACTCGGTAGTATCTTGGCGAATCCGCAGTGATCCGCTTCCACAGCCCCTCCGGTGGCACAGCCTGGATGTTCTCCCCGAGCTGCAGCACATTCGGACAGCGAGATACGACATGCGCACGTTTGGCCCGGGGGTTCTCCCGGGGGTTCTCCCGGAGGAAGGACCGCAGGTGGCGCGCATCCGCCGACCTCGGACTGTCGGTCCATGTAGCCGCAATTGGTATGATTTCGCCCCTGCCCGATTCATCGACTCCGCTTTCGACGATCAGATCCACCTCCGCCCCGTCCGTGGTACGGAAGTAGGAAAGCCTCCCCTCGCCCGTGTAGGAGATCCAGCGTGCCAGCTGGTTGGTGTCCCTCATGCCTTTCCTTACGCCTTCAGCTTCGCTATCCTCATTCCCATGAGCATCGTGACAAAGACTGGCGACAAGGGAACTACGGGGCTGTTTTCAGGAGAGCGTGTAGCCAAGGATGACCCTCGGGTGGAAGCCTACGGCACCCTCGATGAACTGTCCTCCCATCTCGGATTGGCTCGCCATTCGGCTAAGCTTCAGTCAACGCTGGACGCCATCGAGGCAGTGCAGCGGAGCATCCACCGGGCCGCTGCTGAACTGGCCTCGCCCAGCCAGGCCCCCGCGCGGCCCTTTACGGCGGAGGACTGTGAAGCGCTCACCGCCCAGATCCGCGACCTTGAAGCAGCCATTCCCCTCACCGGTTTCGTCCTTCCCGGCATGACTCCTGCCTCGGCAGCCCTCGATGTGGCCCGCACCGTTTGCCGTCGCGCCGAACGGCGCATCGTCGCCCTCTCCCACGATGCCCCCGTCAGCCCCGAACTCCAAACCTGGATCAACCGCCTCGCCGACTACCTCTTCATGCTGGCACGGGAAGAGGAGGTCGCGGAAGGAAGGCTCGTATTTTTAAGAGACTCACGCGCGACCTCCTGAGGTCGCGGAAGGAAGGCTCGTATTTTTAAGAGACTCACGCGCGACCTCCTGAG
>JBAXTA010000047.1:0-19232 GCA_037130415.1 Spirochaetota bacterium | reverse complement strand
CCCAAGCCATGGCACAATCAGCCGGCATTGCTGCGGAGCGTGTCATCGCCTACGGGACCATGCTCAGGGAGGGGGAGCGCCTCCTCCAGGACAAGACTGGTACGGTAGCCCGGGAGCTCGCAGTGCGCCTGTCGGGAGCTGCCGAAGCCGACCCCGTGACCATCAGCTACACCTCGGGGACTACGGGAAATCCCAAGGGCATCATCCTCAGCCACCTCAACTACTGGAGCAACTGCCACGACGCAGTCGTCCATTTCGGCATTCCACAGGGCTGGCGGACCCTTCTGGTGCTGCCGGTGGACCACTCCTTTGCGCACACCTGCGGGCTCTACACCTCGCTTCTCATTGCCATGGAGCTGTGGTTTGTGGATGCCAGGGGTGGCGGCATAGCGACGCTGCGAAACATCCCGGTCAACCTCGTCGAGACGCGACCCCATCTCTTGTTTACCGTCCCGGCCCTCTCGGGCAACTTCATGAAAAAAATCATCGCCGGCGTCGAGGAAAAGGGCGGACTCATCGAGAAGATCTTCACCTCAGGCATCGAAGCGGGCATTGCCTTCAACGGAAACGGCTTCAACAAGCCCCCCCTCGCTGTTCGCATAGTCAACTTCCTGCCCTGGTGGCTCGCGAGGACCCTCGTCTTCGGCGCCGTAAAGAAAAAGGTCTTCGGTTCTTCCATCCGCTACTGCGTTGGGGGCGGCGCCCTCCTGGACGTAAAGCAGCAGGAATTCTTCGCAGCCCTCGGCATGCCAGTCTTTCAAGGCTATGGCCTGACCGAGGCGACGCCCATCATCTCCTCCAATACGCCGGCACGGCACAAGTACGGAAGCTCGGGGATGATCCTGCCCAATCTCGAGTGCACGCTGCGCAAAGCCGACGGCAGTCTCGTCGGCCCCGGGGAGACCGGCGAGGTCGTCATCCGCGGTGACAATGTGATGAAGGGCTACTGGAAAAACCCGGAGGCGACGGCAGCAGCACTCCGGGATGGCTGGCTCTGGACGGGCGACCGGGCACGCTGGGACAAGGACGGGTTCCTCGTGGTGGTAGGCCGTGAAAAGGCCCTCCTCATAGCCGAGGACGGGGAAAAGTCCAGCCCCGAGGAAATCGAAGAAGCGGTGACCTTCTCAACCGACCTGATCGATCAGATCATGGTCTGGTGTGACCAGAAAAAATATGTGAGCGCCTTCGTCACGCTCGACGAGTCCCGCGTCAGGCGTCTGGTCTCCGAGCGAGGCATCAAAGATGTCGCTGCCTTGGTCGCCGTCTTGCAGGAGGAATTCTTCAAGTTCAAAAGCGACCCCAAAGCCATCAAGGTCCAGCCCTTCTGGATACCCAAGGCCTTTCACATCATGCCGGAAACCTGGTCAGACCAGGATGGCACCGTGAACTCGACGATGAAGATTGTCCGGCACCGCATCGTCGACATCTACCGCGAACGGATAGACTACGCCTATTCGATCGAGGGGGCGGTGACGGACAACCCGCGGAACCGCAAGATCCTCCAAATGCTCTTCAAGTTGCCATGAAGAGGCAGCTCTGGCCTTTCCCCGCCGGAAACTTCTCCGATAATGGAGTCAGATGAAACGTTGGCTTGTCCTGGCCGCCGCGATGACGGCCGAGTTCCTCCTGCTCCTTGCAGTGTTCGCCTCAGCAGGGGCCTTTGTGTCGACGCTCGAAAGTCCTGATGGAAACGCCTTCACCCTGGCCCTCCTCCGCGAAGCCCAAAGGCTCTTCCCGCTGGCCCTGCTGCTCCTGGTCGGCCCCGGCCTCCTGTCCTTCGCCGGAGGCAGCGCCAACAGGATCATCGCTGTGATGGTTACCATCCTTCTTTGCAGCCTCCTGGCAGCGGGGGGAGTCGCGGCGAGACAACTTGTCATCGAGAGGGGTCCCGCGCACCCCCCACGTCCAGTCATCGGCCAGGCAGTGGAGGTAGTAGCGGCTGTTGCCCTCGCAGAAGGCGTCGGCAGCACGGCCGTGACGGGCTTGACGACGGCTGACTTCGGGGAGGCCTTTCCGAGGCTTTCCTACACGGCCTCGGCTCCCTACGACGCCGCGCGCGGCGAGGTCAGGGCCGCTGGCACGACCTGGAGCCTCATCAGGCCCACAAAGGCCCCTCCCCTTCCCTTCGCCGCCTTCCTTTCAAAGATCAGCATCCCCCTCATTGACGAGCGTCCCGAAAGTCTGGGTCTCGGGATTGCGCGCATGGGAGGGCTCGTCGTCCTGGCTGCCGGATTCGCCTGCCTGGGCCTCCTCGCAAGCCAGCCAATCTCAGGCTTCATGCTTTCTATGCTGTTCTCCGTGATGACCATTGCCGCCGATTCTATGCTGCTCAAATATCACATCGACGGCCTGCTTGAGGGCTTCCTGAAACCGCTCGGGCTATCCTTCGGCGCCCTCCTCACGCTTGCGGCAGCCGAAACCCTGGCAGGACTCATCCTTGCCTGCGCCGGCCTCCTCCTTGCTCCGAGGCGGAGGGCATGAAGCCAGGAAGCCGGATTGTCGTCGCCTTCCTGGTCAGCGACATCCTCCTCTTTGGCTCTGCCTTTGCCTGGGCCTTTTTCACGCATTCAGCCACCCAGATCATCCCCAGCCTTGCCGTAGTATGGGAACTCTCATCCGCAGCGCGACTCCTCATAGCCTGGATAGCCCCAGCCCAGCTGATCGCCGCAGTCCTGGCCCTCATTTCGCTGAAGGGCGACCAGGAACCACCGGTCGCCTCGGTCATGGTGCCAGCCCTTGTCATTGCCCTCCTGCTTTTCGCTCTGGTCAGTATCGGCTCTCCGTTGATCGAAAACAGCCTCGTGACCGTGCAGACGACGAGCCAGCGCTTCAATACCAGCCTCGACACGCTTCGGGAAGCCCTTGACAAGGGTCAGACTGCAGAAGCTTCGCTCAAATACGCCGAACTGGAAGCGATCTCACCGAAGGACGAACGCCTCCCCCCCCTCGCGCGCCGCCTGTCCGCACGCAAGTCCAACGAATCCCGGGCAATCGAGGAAGCAGTAAAGTCCGAAGCCGAGACCACAGGCAACGAAGCTTCGAAGGATTCGAATGCCGCAAAGGAAGCCTGGGTAAAGGCACAGGCAGCCTTCGAAAAGGCAGACTGGTACAATGCACACTGGCAGGCAACCCTTGCTTTGCGCCTCGATCCCGGCCTCGTGGAGGCCAAGCGATTGTCAGCCAGGGCCTGGGAGGAGATATCAAAGGCTGCAGGCCTTACCAGTCTCGATGTCGAGCGCTCCCGGTTCTACTCCGAGAAGCTCAGGGGCTACGGACTCCTCCACTCAGGGGACTTTGTCGCTGCCTGGCACATCTTCGACAGTCTTTCCAGGCAGCATGACGACGATGTCGAGGTGCGGCGCTACCTCAAGGAAAGCCTTTCAGGCCTGCGCCAGACCAGCTTCTGGCGCGATGAGGTGGATGAAGCCTTCCGCGCCTCTGCGCTGCCTCGGCTCTTCATCAGGATGAAGGAGGACAGCGGCAGGGAAACCCTACTTGCAGCGAAGGAGGCTGCCTGGACAAAGGATGCTGCCTACCTCTCCGAGGCCGAGTGGCTCGAGCGCCTCCCCGATGGTTCAGGGCGCATAGTAAGGACGCGCTGGGCTAAAATCGTCACGGGGAGGCTCTACTTCATGGCAGCGGAGCGTAACGAGGCAGGAAAGGTCTGGCGACCCGAGGTGGCAGCCTTCGCGAAGGACGGCAGCGCAAGCAGCCTCGCCGCAAGCAGCCTCGCCGCAAGCGGCTTCGCCGCTCAGGCCCCTGCCTCGGTAGAGTTCGCCTTCACTCCTGACAAGCTCAGGACTATCGCTGCCCTTCGCAGCGCTCCCGAAACCCTTTCTGCCCTGGAAATACTCGGCGTGCTCGGCATGCCAGACAGCATGACCTTCAATCCGGAGGCCCTGCTCACCGAGTTCCTCCGTCGCCTTGGCGTAGCCTTCGCCCTCGCCGCTTCAGCCATCGTGGGGGTAGTCCTGGGCATACGCCTCAGGCCCAGCACAAGGCAGCGCAGGGCCTTCCCCGTCCTGGCCTTCGCCCTCTTCGCAGCCTGTGTCTGCATGGGGTGGTTCTTCGCGCTCTGGCTCGACGAACTGGCCCTGCGCTGGGTGGTCATGCTTGCGCCTACCCTGGCAGCCGCCGCCCTTTCGGTGGGCATCAGGTCCCTCTGGCTGGCGGCGGCGGCCATGCTGGCCCTCGGTCTCGGACGCGGATCCTGGCACCTCGAACAGGGCATCAACGGGAATGATGGCAACAGCTCGGTCAAGAGCCACAGCAAGCGGAAAAAAGCTTCCGAAGGTCCTGCTGCCACCGCACCCGGCAACAGCGATCCTGAGACCGGCCTTCCCGATGACGACCCCTTCGCCTTCGAAACATGAGCCGGGGAGAACGCTTCGCCTGGCCCCGCCGCAGGGATTGGCCCCGCATCCTCGAAGCCAACATCTGCACGCTGGCTGGAATGGCCCTGGGCCTCGTCAGCGACCTCTTCGGCCTCGCCGTCGGTGCCCTCATCGGTTTCATGCTCGACGGGCTCCGTGCCCAATGGAAGCAATTGCGCTTTCTTTCCGATCCCCGCGCCCGGTCCCCGCTCGCGGAGGTGCCCGGCCTTGCCCTGGCGCTGGCCCTCGGCACCCTGCGCTCCGCCGCCCTCCCTGCCCTGCTCCGCAAACGCATCCTCCTGTCCGCCGCCGACGCCGCCCTGGGTTCCTGCAACCGCGCCAGCCCCTGGACGCACGAGGCTCGGCCCGGGGAGCTCCTCGACCTCCTTGCGGTGGAACTGATCGAACGCAGTCCCACGATCGCAGCTGGCCTTCAGACGCGCATGGCGCGCGAGGCTTCCGCCGAGGCCCGCTCCGCCCTCGCTTCCGCCGCCTGGGCCATCGAGGCAGAAGAAAAAGGATCCCTGACCTGGGAGCGCGAGGAAGAACTCCGGTCCTGGCTCGTAGCCGCCGGGTGCAGCGAGGACGAAACCTCGGCCGCCTGTAGCCGGAGCTTCCCCGGCTGGGAGAGCCCCTGGAGTACCCTCGGCCTGACCCATGGTGCAACACAGGAGGAGATCCGCCATGCCTTCAGGGCGGTCTCGAAGCGGCTACATCCCGACACGGGGGGCGGGCCCGACACGGAGACAGGCTTCATGAGGGCGCGAGCCGCCTACGAAGAACTCGGAGGCGGCCGTAACGGGAAAGCGGCGGCCGAGGGGGAGGAAGGGGACACGTAGTCATAACTGGGACTATCACCTGGGGCGGCGCGGCCCTGCCTTGGCTTCTCGTGGTCGAACTCCATCCTGAAGGAAAAGCCCCTCTCCCTGTCGATCGACATCGTGCCGCCGAGCTGGTGGACGAGAAGCTCGATCATGCCGAGGCCAAAACCCGAATGCTTTTCAAGCTCGCTCCCACCGGCCAGGCCTTCCCCGTTGTCGCGACAGCTGATCACGACGCGGCTCCCTACGAGGACTGCGGCAACGGAGATCCGCCCGCGGTCCTGGCCCTTGAATGCGTGCTTCATGGAATTCGTGACAAGTTCATTCAGTATTATGCCTATCCGGGAAAGCTTGTCCGCGTCGAGGACAAGGTCCGCGAAATCGAGGTCGAGCTCCACCTTCCCGTGGCCAGGGAAGGTCTCGTGGATTTCCTTCAGGAGGGGCGTGAAATACTCCCTGATTGACAGTCCGCTGGTGTTTCTGGCCAGGTAGAGCTTCTCGTAGAGCAGGGTCATGCTCCGTACGCGGTTGGAAGCAGTCTGGAGGATTTTCCTGGCGGAGGTCTCCTCGTCGGTGATCGCCTGAAGCTCGAGGAGGCTCATGATGACAGTCATGTTGTTCTTGATGCGGTGGTGCACCTCGGTGAGGAGGAGTTCCTTCTCCGCCAGCAGGGCCTGGATCCTGCCGTCTGCGAGCCTGCGCTCGGTGATGTCACGGTTGGACCCCCGCGTTCCAAGGTAAGCTCCTGAGGCCGCGGTGACTGGCTGGCACAGGTGCTCGATCCAGCGCTCCTCCCCATCCGCCCTGATGATGCGGAAGGAAAACACGGAAAAGCCCTTTTCCTTGTGCACGCTGCTGACATGTTCCCGGTACAAGGCGAGGTCCTCAGGGTGGATGATCCGCTCGATGAAGGAAGGGTTGCCGTAAAAATCTGCGGCCTCATATCCGCTGACCCGCCTGCAGGAGGGAGAAGAATAGTTGAAGGCACCGGATGGATCGAGCCAGAACTCCCAATCGTGGGTATAGTCCGCCACCGTGCGGAACTTCTCCTCCTGATCCAAGAGCTGCCCTGCAGCGAGCCGGTTGCGACGTGCATTTCGGTAGAACAGGATGGCGATGACGAGGGTAACCAGGGCGAATGCCAGGGCGATGAACCCCAGGGTCCATGCCTCCTTATAGCATTGGGCCTGATACTCCTCGCGGACCAATGACACGCAAACCAGGAAGGGATAGGTCCCGACCCTGCGGAACGAAACGATCCGGGATTTCTGCCCGCTTGAGAGGCCTCCCGCAAAGTACTGGCCCTCAAGCTTGCCCGCAGCCGCGAGCCCCACCAAGGGAGGGTCGACCCTATCCTCCGCCATCGCCACGCCCGGATCCCCATGCATCGGAAAGTGGCTGACCAGCTTGAGGTTCCTGTCCCTGAGCTCGATCGTCCCGAATCGTCCGACGTCGAAGGCGGAGAAGGCCTTGGTGAGATAATCGAGGGTGACACCGACGTAGACGAGCCCGGCGAAGCCACCGTCGGGAGCGGAGATGCGCCTGACGAAGAGGATCATCCATTTGCCGCTTATGCCGCCGACGAGCGGATCGGAGAAAACGAGGGCGGTCTCCCGGTTGTCATGGAGATACTTGAAGTAGTCGCGGTGCGCGAGGCTCTTCGTCGTGGCGACAGGAACATCTGGCCCGTAGATGGCCAGGCCCGACGCGTCGGCTGCCCGGAAGCTTTCTGCCTCGGGAATCCTTGCGTGCTCGCGGACGATAAAGCGGTTGAAGCTGGCCGCGTCGATGGGTCCCTTGGCAAGCTGTCGCTCGGCCTCGTCGGTGACTGCGAGCAGGGCTATATCCACCTTGGCGATGATGCCCGAAATGTTGGCATCAAGGATCCCGGCGATATTCCGCGAGAGCGCCGATGCCTCGCTTTCGTATTGGATCAGGCTTTGCCGAATGAGGAGCCCGACGGCCAGCAGGGCAAACATGTTCAGGATGATGACAATGATCGACAGACGCCGGGCGAGGGCAGCAAGGGGGAGGGGGAAGGGCTGTCCTGGCAGAGAAGTCCCTTTTCTTTCCATTGTATCCCTTCGACGAACGGGTGGCACGCGCAGCCATTTGCAGCGCGACAGGCCAAATTATGGAGTATGTCGCGGCGCAAGGAAAGAGAGGTTTTGCCCTCCCTTCGAGTCCTTGCCTATCTTCACCCATCGTGGTAGCTTCCACGTGTCGATTGGAGGAGCGATCCCCATGAGTAGCGTGTCGTACCGACCTCGGGTCGGCCGGAATCGGAATTCCGGAAAGGCTGCGCGAAGGGGGAGGATCGCCGAAGGGCTTGGTATCGCCGCGATGCCCAACCCTGGACGTCCGGGCTAAATCCCGGCGGCTGTCGCGGGGTACGCCCCGCGGAGTGCCATCGCAAGCCACTCGTCCCCAAGGGCCCGAAGGCCCCGGGTGGCTTCATGGGATCTCCGTCGCATTGGAGGTCCTTTTTTTGCGCCACCTTCAATCCATCGAAGCCCGGGCCTCACACCTGCTCGCGGACCTGTGCTCCATCTACACGCCTGCGGGGGAAGAGGCCCGACTCCTTCCTCACCTTGAGTCCGCCATCGAGGGACTCGGGGGTCGTATGACGCGTCAGGATCTGGGAGACGGCCGCGTCAACCTCCTGGCTACCTGGGGTAGTCCCCGTGTCCTGTACAACACCCACCTCGACGTCGTGCCGGGAGAGTTGCCCGTCGCAATCAAGGAAGACCGCATCCACGGGCGAGGCAGCATTGACGCCAAGGGACAGATCGTCGCCCAGCTCTGCGCCATCGAGCGCCTCCTGGCGGCGGGCCATGATGACCTGGCCTGGCTCGGGGTTGCAGGTGAGGAGACTGACTCGGAGGGGGCGCGGGCTGCCCTTGCGCTGAAGCCCGACCTACCCGGATTGAAGGCCATCGTAGTCGGCGAACCGACGAATCTCGCCCTTGCCACTGGCCAGAAGGGCTTTGTCAGGATACGGCTCCACTGCGAAGGCAGGAGCGCCCACGGTGGCACGCCATGGCTCGGCGAGAACGCCATCCACAGCCTCTGCGACTGGATTGTCCGCATCCGTGCCCTTCCCGTCCCGCCTGCCGGCGAACTCGGCATCGAAGTCTTCAACATCGGTACGATCTCGGGAGGGAAGGCCGCCAACGTCGTCCCCGACCATGCGGAGGCCGAACTGACACTCAGGCAGGTCCCAGACGGCAGCCTCCTCGCTGGCATCAGGGCTTCGAAACCGGAGAACGGCCGCCTCGAGATCCTTCTTGACGAGCCCTGGGACCGTTTTACGAGGCTTGCGGGTTTCCGCCACTCGCCAGTGCCCTTCGGCTCGGACCTTCCCACGCTGCGTGCCCTCGCGCCTGACGCTGCGGCCATCCTGGCTGGGCCGGGGGATCCGGGCCTCGCGCATACTCCCTCTGAATCCATGGGCATCGGCGAACTCGTCCAGGGCATCGACCTCTTCGAGGCTCTCGGCCGCCATTTCCTGTGCGCGGTCCCACAGGCCGCGACGGCCCCACAGGCCGCGACGGTCCCGCAGGCCGCGACGGCCCCACAGGCCCCACAGGCCGTTTCCGGCCAGGCAAGGAAGGAATCATGAAAGCACCAATTGTAATGAAATTCGGCTTCGGCCGGCCAGGCTCCGGCACAGCGGCAGGCACAATGACGGGCCTGGCGACAGGCTCGAAGGCGGCAACCGTGGCGGGCAAGGCCTCTGGCGACGCGGAGAGCCTGCGCCAGGCTGCGGCCCTCGCCAGACGCGACGCGGGAGAGGGCGTGCTGGTCGTCCTCTCGGCCTTTTTCGAAGTCACTGACGATCTCCTCCGCTGCGGACGGACGGCGCAGGCGGGGAACGAGGAAGGCGCCATCGCAGACCTCGAGGCGATCCTCGGACGGCACGAGGGCGCTGCGGCGGAGCTTCTCGGTCCCACGGTCCACCCCCTGGTGGAAGCCGCCATCGGCAAGGCCAGGAAGGAGCTCTCCGCGCTGCTGCGCAGCCCCTCCCTCCTTGGCACAGCCCTCGCGGTGGAGACCGTTTCCAAGGGCTGGGATCTCCTGGCAGGCCGAGGTGAGATCCTCTCCTCCACCATCTTCGCTGCCTGGCTCGGGCTGCCCCTGGTCGATGCCCGTTCGGTGGTCCGCACCGATTCCCATTTTGGCTCGGCCAAGCCCAGACCCGAGGAAATCCGGAAGCTCGCCGCCAGGGAAATCATCCCCCTCCTCGGTCCTGGAAAAATCGTCGTCACCCAGGGTTCGATCGGGTCAGACGAGACGGGAACCCCGACCACGCTGGGACGGGACGGCACAGATTTCAGCGCCAGCCTCCTTGGAGCAGCCATCGACGCTGCCGAGATCCGGATCTGGACCGAGGCAGAGGGTATCCTGGCCTGCGATCCGCGCCTGGTTCCTGAAGCGCGGCCCATCGCCGTCCTGGGCTACGACGAGGCAGCGGAGTTGGCCGCCTACGGTACGGGCATTCTCCACCCCGCGACCATCCAGCCGGCCGTCGAGAAGGGCATCCGTGTAACTGTGCGGAGCCTCCGCAGCCCCGAAGGCCGCTTTACGACCATCTCGCGCGACCCGGAACCGGGACCGCCGGTAACCGCCCTCGCCACCCGGGGTCCGGTCACGATCATCACAATTACGACGCCACGGATGCTCGGTGGCTCGGGCTTCCTCTCGCGCATCTTCCAGGTCTTCGAACGGAGGGGGATGGAAGTCGACCTCGTGTCCACCTCCGAAGTCGCGGTCTCGCTCACCCTCGACGCGGGTCTGTCCCTCGACGAACTCGTGCGGGAACTCTCCGCCTTCGCCGAGGTCGCGGTCAACAAGGACAGGGCTGTGGTAGCCCTGATCGGCCGCGAGATCAAGAAGACCCGTGGTGTCTCGGGAAAAGCTCTCGGAGCCCTCCGCGACATCAACATCGAGATGATCAGTCTCGGCGCCGACGAGATCAACCTCTCCCTCGTCATCGCCCAGGGCGACGCACGCGAAGCCGTGTCGAGGCTCTACGCAGCTTTTTTCGGCGAGGGCGAAGGCGAAGCGCTGTCTGCCAGGGCGACTCCCGTCGCGGCACCTTCAACCATCGGGCCGTCCATCGCAGCCGAGGCGCGGCAGGCGAAGGACGAGCCAAGCACGAGCCAGCCTGCGGGGCAAGCCGCGGGGCAAGCCGCGAAGGAAGCCAGGGCCAGCGATACGTCCACCCTCCGCGTCGGCGTCTTTGGCCGGGGGAGGCTGGGTTCAGCTGTCGCCTCCCTCGTACAGCGCGAGGCGGGCATGAGCCTGGCCTGGTGCATCGGCCGCTCGGGCCCGCCTGACACCGACGTAGACGTTGTCCTCGACGTAAGCGCTGCCGCGGCAGTGCCCCAGCACCTCGAATGGGCCCTGGCGGCAAAAGTGGATCTCGTGATCGGGGCGACAGGCTGGGACCGCGCGCTGCTCTTTGACCGCCCAGCCACCGTCGAAGAAGCCGGAATCGGCATTTTGGTAGCGCCTAACTTTTCCCTCGCAGTCGCCTTCATGCGCCGGGCCGCCATGGCCCTCGGGCGCCTGGCCGAACTCGATTCCGAGGCCGAGCTCGGCGTGGTAGAACGTCATCACGGAGGCAAGGCCGATGCCCCGAGCGGAACCGCCAAGCTCCTGGCCGCCGCCCTCGCTGAGGGCTGTCCACGCTATTCGGGCTGGGCCCAGGGCAAGGCCGAAGAAGGATGCATCAACGTCGCGAGCCTGCGCTCGGGCAGGGAAATCGGCTATCACGAACTGCGCTTCGAGGCCACCTCCGAGACCATCGTGCTCTCGCACGAGGCCAAGTCTCGCGACATCTTCGCCCGCGGAGCCCTGCGGGCCATCGCCTGGATACATGGACGCCATGGAATATTCACCTTCGACGACATGGCCACCAAGGTCATCGACCCCCTCTTCGAGAAGGCGGTCGGAAAAGAAAGGAGACACGCGCAATGAAAGACGCAACGAGGCTCAATGGGCTCGGCATCGCCCTGGCCACGCCCTTCCTGCCGCCCGGCCCCGGATCGCCGGGAGCCGGGGGCATCGACTTCCCCGCATGGCGGAAGCTCGTCCGCCATGTGGTCAAGGGAGGCGTTGATTTCCTGGTTGTCCTGGGTTCGACCGGAGAGGCCGCCACCGTCCTGGGCGACGAACGCGACGAGCTCATCAGGACAGCCAAGGAAGAATGCGGAGGCATCCCCGTTATTGTGGGAACTGGACACAATTCCACGGTAGCGGCCGCAGAACTGGCCGCAGGCGCGGCCAGGCTCGGCGCTGACGGCCTCCTTGTGGTCACTCCCTATTATAACAAACCCCAGCCGGCGGGGCTCGAGGCCCACTACCGCTTTGTCGCGGCCGCCGCCCCCGAATTGCCCATAATCCTGTACAATGTCCCCGGGCGCACCGGGCTCAACCTTCTGCCCAAGGACCTGCCGCGACTCTGGGCCATTCCCCAGGTCGTCGGCCTCAAGGAGTCCTCGGGCAACCTGGCGCAGATCGGCGAGATCGCCAGGACCCTCCCCAAGGGCAAGGTCCTGCTTTCCGGCGATGACGCCCTGGCCCTCCCCGCCATCGCGGTGGGCGCAACCGGCCTCATCTCCGTGGCGGGCAATCTCCTCCCGGCCGAAACCAAGGCCCTCATCGTCGCAGCAGTCGCCGGTCGCCGCGCCGAGGCCATCGCCATCCACCAGCGGCTGCTCCCGATCATGGACGCCCTCTTCCTCGAGTCCAATCCCGTCCCCCTCAAGGCAGCCCTGGCAATCGCCGGCATATGTGGCGCCGACCCCCGCCTTCCCCTCTTCCCCGCCAGCGAGGCGACCTGGGCGCGCCTTGCCGAACTCATCGACCAATTAAACGGGAAAGGCAGCAAGTAAGTGATGGGACCCTCCACACTCACGGCCTTCTTCGATCGCGCGATGGAGGCCATCGTGGCCGACCCCGGGCTTCCAGCCGCCCTCGAGGAGCTCCTCGACGGGCTCGAGGCAGGGAGCCTGAGGTCAGCCGGGCGCGATGCCCAGGGGCAGTGGCTTGCCAATTCCTGGATAAAGCGGGGCATCCTGGCTGGCTTCAAGACCAGTGCAATTATTCCCTTCGAGGACTGGCCCGGCGGGGCTGCGGACAAGGCAGCCTTTCCACCACGGAAGCTCGGAGCAGCCTCGGGTGTCCGCATGGTTCCCGGAGGCTCATCAGTCCGGAGGGGCGCCCACCTCGGGCAGGGCGTCGTCATGATGCCCCCCGCCTACGTCAACGTCGGCTCCTACATCGGTGACGGCACGATGGTCGACAGTCACGCCCTCGTGGGCTCCTGCGCGCAGATCGGCGCGCGTGTCCACCTCTCGGCAGCGGCACAGGTCGGAGGGGTGCTGGAACCCGCCGGAGCCAGACCCGTCATCATCGAGGATGGAGTCTTCGTCGGAGGGCTCTGCGGCCTCTTCGAGGGCATCGTCGTCAGGGAGCGCGCCGTCCTTGCCCCCGGAACGGTGATCAGTGCCAGTACGGTCATCTACGACCTCGTTCGCGGCGTAGAACTGCGGGGTGAGGTGCCCGCCGGTGCTGTCGTGGTGCCAGGTTCGCGCCCCGCCAAGGGCGATTTCGCGGCCTCGCAGAGCATCTCCCTGTACGCTCCCTGCATCGTGAAATACCGCGATGCAGGCACCGACGCAGCCACCGTCCTCGAGGAAGCGCTCCGGTGAAGGACGAGGAGGCGGGCCTCTTTGCCATCGACGGGGCCCGTGCGCTCGAGCTGGCCAAAAAGAACACACTACCGACCTTCGTATATAGGCTCGATCTCCTCGAAGGGCGCTTCCGCGACCTCAGGGCAGCCCTGCCCTCCCGCGTCCGTCTCGCCTACGCGGTCAAGGCGAACCCCCATCCAGGGGTCTGTGGGCGCCTCGCGGCCCTGGGCGCAGCCTTCGACTGTGCCTCGGAGGGAGAGCTGGCCCTCGTGGGGGGCCTCGGAACGCGGGGGGAGCGAGTGCTCTTTGCGGGCCCGGGCAAGAGCGACAAAGAGATCGGCATGGCACTTGACCTCGGCGCGCGCATCGAGGCCGACGGGATGGAAGACCTCGAGGCCATCGAGCGCCACCTCGAAGCGCGCGGTTTTTCCGGGACCCTGCCCATCAGTCTCCGCGTCCATCCCGGCGCAGGCCACGGGGTCGCGGAAAGTTCGCGCATCATCGGCGGAGCCGGTCCCTCGGCTTTTGGCATCGACGAAGAAGACCTCGACGCCTTCCTCGGCCAGGCACACCGCTTCAAGCGGCTGTGCGTCTCGGGGCTGCAGGTCTTCGCAGCCAGCAACGAGCGGAACGCCACCCGGCTCCTGGCCAACCACCGGGCAGCGCTCGCGATCGCCGAGGCCATGACCACCCGGAATGGACTTGCAATCGACCTCATCGACCTCGGTGGAGGGCTTGGCATTCCCTATAGTACTGACGAATCGCTCCTCGACATCGCAGCCCTCGGTCAGGGACTCGGAAAGCTGCTCGAAGACAATGCATGGTTCAAGGGAGAGCTCCTCCTCGAGCCCGGACGCTGGCTTGTCGGCCCCATTGGGGTCTACCTCTCCCGTGTCCTCCGCACCAAGCACAGCCGTGGAAGCGACTTCGCAATACTCGAGGGAGGGGTCAACCACCTCCTTCGGCCTGCCTTGACTGGCCAGAGCTTTCCGGTGACTGCAGCGGGAGTCCAGGGAAAAAAGCAAGCAACCATTCTCGCCGGCCCCCTCTGCACCTCCCTCGACCGCCTCGGCACCCTCGATCTTCCGCCGCTCGCGCGCGGCGACCTCCTCGTCTTCGGGCAAGCTGGCGCCTACGGCTTTACCGAGGCCATGAAAGACTTCCTTTCCCACCCTCCCGCCGGAGAGCTCTGCATCGAGGGCTAGGTCGCAGTGAGGGCCTGGCGACTGGCGCAGCCCCTGCCTCAGGCCTCCCTGATCGACCAGGCGAGCCCATCGGCGTTGAGCTCCAGATCCTTGTCAAGGAAGCCATCCTTCGCAATCGCGAGGGCATCATCATAATACAAACGTAATTTCCCCAGGATGAAGGGCTGACGTGCGACCTCCGGGAGGCTGCGCGCCTGTCCGGCAATCTCGATGGATGCCTCCAGATGCCTTCGCAATTGAACCCTTGCAGCGGCAATCTCGCGGAGCTCCCCGAAATGGCTGAGCATGACTCGTCCCGCCCCGGCGGCCGCGATGCGATCGACGGCCGCGAGAGCCTCCGCACCCTCGAAGTCGGTCGGACTGCTCGAGGGGAAGATGAAAAGCCCCCGTTCCTGCAATTCGGGGTAGAAGAGCCCGAAGGCGTCGCCTGTGTAGACAGCGTCTGCGAGAGGGTCGAGGACAGCGAGGTGGTGCTTCGCATGCCCCCTCGTATGCATTATGAGGAGTTTACCCGAACCGAAGGGAATCGACGCGCCATCTTCAGGGGTAATTACCCGCTCGGCAGGCACCGGCCTGAGTTCTCCGTAGAGCGCTTCGAAAACCTCATCGCCGTAGACCCGGCGGGTACCCGCCTCGAGCTTTGCCGGATCGACCAGATGGCGTGCGGCACGCGGATGGGCGACAAGGGTCGCGTTCGGGCAGGCTTCCATGAGGGCAAAGGCACCACCTGCATGGTCGAGATGAGCGTGAGTTACAATAAGGTAGCGGACTTCCTCGGGATGGTGCCCGCTTTCGGCCAGCGCGCCTAGAAGAAGGGGCAAGGCGCGCGCGGTGTTTGCCTCGACAAAGGCCAGCTCCCCACCTTCCTCCCGCAAAAACGCGGCTGCGACACGCGGCCGCTGATACATGCAATCAATGATTCGGGGTGAATGGTCCAGCTTCAGCCCCTGAGCCTGGCCGCCCCGATTGGCAGCCTGCCCTGCCACGGTTTCAGTATCCACGAAAGCCCCTTCCGCGCGGGCGATGGAAATGACCGCGCCTTTCCCGGCCTGGAGTGTAGCACGGGAAAGGCAGCGGGAAAAACCTCAGCTGCCGAACGGGCCGCCGCCGGAAACGCCATCGGTCGATGTCGCAGCTCCGGCGGCACCCGGCCTAATTGGAAGCTGAGTAGGTAAGTTCTACCGCAGCCGTCACGTCGGCCTTTCCTGAGACGACAGGAGCGATATAGTACTTCGCGCCATCTGCCGGAACGCTGATGAAGCCGATGATGAGCTTGCCGGCCTCGCGGGATATCCCCGTGCCGATCAGGGTAGTAAAGGCCGCATCGCTGGCCGCCACCCACACACCCGTCGTAATTGCACTATTGGCGATCTCGCTGGGCCTCGGAGGCCGCATGGATCCGACGCCTGCGCCGGCAAAGTCGCCATGATGTCCCATATCCTGGCGCATTTCGCCACCGAGTTCGCCCATGCCCATCTTGCCAGGTCCCGCCATGCCTGCCTTGTTGCGATAGAGGTCCGAGATTGCCGGAGGAGCGCTGGCGAGGGAGGTCCAGGTAGTCTTGTCGGTAGAATACTCAGCACTTGTAAGGCTTCCATCGGCTCCAAAAACCTCTTTCAGGTAGTAGACCTCGGTTGTGCCCGTCGTGGGAGTAACCGTGATGGTGTCGGTGATGGTGCCGCCATTGTCGTCTGCATAGCCATCCGCGGCAATGGTGACAGTACCATCGCGGGAAAGGGCGGAGTCCGCGTCACCCTTGTCGATGGTCGCCTGATAGGTCAGAAAGGTACCATGGGTAGCCACAGCGGTGGAGTCAGCCTTGATCTCAAGGGTCGCCGTCCCATGCACGTCGATGCGACCAGCTGACATAGTCAGGGTGGCGGAATCGTAGGCCACAAAGGTCTGGTCGACGACCGTCGTACCACTGGTGGCCTTGGCCTCGAACTTGACCTTCGTTTTGTCGTCTGACCAGTAGAAGGAACGCGTCTCGACTCCTGTGCCCATCCCGATCGCTTCGGAGGCAATCGTGATCATCTTTGCATAAACGCCATAATTGCTTGCATCTGAGGCAGGCACGACATCGTAGGTGAAATCGGGCAGCTTCCTGGTCGAAGCAACTGCGGGGAGCATCGCATCGCTGCCGAACTGGGCATTTTTGGCAAAGGCGCTGGGCAGGAGGGCAGTCACGGAGTCCACCATGGCCTGGGTCCAGGTGACCGACGTGCCGCTGACCGCAGTTGCCGAGGGTAGGAGACTGTCGGCCGTGATGATCGAATCGATGGCCACGATGGTAGCTGCTCCACGGGCAAGACGGGCTTGCGAGTCCCACAGGCTGCGCATGATCCAGAAATGCGCTCCCATACCCCGGTCGAATTCATGACCGCCCATCATTGCGCCACCGAAGCCGCCCATGCCACCGAAGCCACCCATTCCACCCATCGAGCGAGCCGCAGTGGTTGATCCGACGAGTGAGGTCGGTACCTCAATCGTGAGGGACCGGGGCACGGTCGTAAGGCTCGCCGAAGTCGCAATAGCCGATGTCTGGATAGTGCCATTCGTTTTGCCTGTGATGCCTCCCAGGTCGAGCAATTGACAGGACATGAGTCCGAAAACCACGAATACAGCCGCAAAAAAGCTCAAGATCCGCTTCATATCTTCTCCTTGGAATCCCTGTGTCCCCGGCACCTTTCATGAGGCCTCATGTGAGTCGCCGGGCTGCGTACAATCGCTGACATAATGGGATATCCATCGGAAGCGGGGTTGGTTGCAGGAAATCGGAGGGGATTTTGATGCACCGGGCCATGAGCTGCGGTTTGCACTGGATCATTTCTAGATTTCCCTTTCAAGCGCGAGACGATACTACCTTCCCCCTTGGCATAATGCCCCCATGGCGCTGCCGTCACCAACTCTCTCACAGCCTGTGAGAGTCTTTCTGTCTCAGTTTTGTTTATCCCCAATTCTCTCACAACTTGTGCAAGAAATTCGTCGCTGCCGTGGGTGCGATACAGCAGTACATCTGCCAGACATTCACAATTGACAAGCCCTTCATGTCCGGACACTCAGATCGAAGGTCCGCAGCCAAGCTCTCAACGACAGCACCCCCAGCCTGCGGCCCTGGCGCGCGTTGAAGATGCGCTGGAAATTGAAGATGCGCTTTGTCTATTCCAGGCCTGCGTGATCAATTACCATCGCCGTTTGAATGAATAGTTTAGCGTTTCGTTGTCCGACCGGGTGCATGTGGGAATGATGAGCATCGTCTATGACATGGAACCGCAGCGAGGTGAAATGACCGACAGGCGCCTTCGCCGCGAACTGGGCCGGGAAGCTGCCGCCTTTCTGACTGCATTTTGCGCACGGATCAAGAATGAGTTTGACCAACTAAAGCGACCACTTCAATTTTCTGTAGGTATCGAATATTGCTTGGCACTGACCAAGAACCTCGGTGATGCCGACATAGTTCTTTCTCAAGGTCCGGCCGCTAGTACGGCAGTACAGATAGTTGAGATCCCCAAGGATTCCAGCAAATCACACCTGAACCGCCAGACAGAGGTGATACAGAAAATGAAGGCTGCGGTACCGGGCTTGAGCCTTACTCAATACGATATCCAATGCGTCAATAAAGCCTACGGCGTCAGAGAGCGGCCTGAATATTTCTACCAAGGCAGAGTCAAGGGTTCACCGGCCCAATACAGCCAAGCATTTGTGGGCTGGCTAATCCAGCAATACCAGAGAGATGGAGAATTCTTTTCAAAAGCCAGGGTGAAGTCAAAAAAGGACGCCTAGACCATGGAACACCCCACCGACCTCGCCGCCTACCTCCCTCTTTCCTTCAAGAGCGAGAAGGAGCAAGAATACATCGAGTTCCTCTGGGACGCCTTCGAGACGAACTACACGCACGGAAAATACCAGTTCGCCTTTCTCGCCTACCACATGCTCCCGATGAGCTTCGTCTATTTCAATATCCGGCAGATCAAACAGACCGAACAGAAGGACTTCGCAATGAGGCTCATCGGTTTCGGCAAGGACATCGAGAAGAGTCTCCTCGAGGCGACATCCTCCTTCGTGTTCAGAACTGTAAACGAACGCAGCATCCTTCGTTTCCCCAAACTCATTGGCTGCGACAACGGCAAGATCGGCACCTACGCCAAGCTCGTTGAAGAACGCGAGTATGCTGAAGCCGCCGACCAGATCCGCGAAGTTCTGATACATGGAAATTATCTGTCGCAGCGGAATACCGAATTCTGCCTCGGCTTTGATGTCGACACTCTTGCTGATCATCCGGGCATTGCAGGCATGCGAGTGCTACACGCAGTCTTCGTAGAGCAGTCCAAAGGGGTCTTCTGATGGGCTACTCAAATCCAGCCAAGATGCGAGTGCTGCCAAGGCCTTTTTTGCCCATGCAACGACATCCTTCTCGCCCTTTGACCGGAATGACGCTCCTTGGGTCTTACCTTCTTCAGACGATGCTTCCGCGCAAGGAATGAAATGTCATCACAATTGCCAGTATTCTTGAGAGAAGGAACGTAACCGAAATGGGGTTTAGCCGATGGCAATCATGCCCAAGTAGGAACAGCTTTGGATACCTTCAGTGGGCCTTCTAGCCCGCTATGATTTGCGATATGATTGAATGAAAGGGGTGCGAAATGTCGTCACTGACGCTTCCTTTGGCTGAAATGTCGCTCGCTGAAAAACTCACGCTTCTCGACCTTGACTGGGCCGATCTTCAGCGTAGTCCAGAATCCCTGCCTTCCCCGGCCTGGCATCAGGATGTCCTTGTTCAGCGTCGCGGGAATGCAGAGTCCGGAAACTCCGACTTTTCCGCTTGGAACGAAACGTTTCAAAGAATACGCGATCGGACCACATGACCATAGAAATTCTGGCCGAAGCTGAACGGGACCTTTCAGAAGCTTGCCTTCTATTTCGATCGTGATATCGACTGGGCCCGATATTTTCTTGATTCCTTGGCATCGGACATAGAATCCCTACATTTTCATGCTGGGATCCATTCGGTTCACTGGGGCTATCACAGGCTTCTGGCGAAGCGATTTCCCTTCGCGAATTACTACACCGTAGACAATGATTTTGTCAGGATTTGGGCCATTCTCGATTGTCGCCGAAACCCGGATACCATTG
>JBAXTA010000469.1:0-2595 GCA_037130415.1 Spirochaetota bacterium | reverse complement strand
GTCCCCGTGCGGAAGCGTGGTTCTTGGTTGGTGACTGTCCCCCTGTGGAAGCATGGCCCTCAGTTGGTGACTGTCCCTCTGAGGAAGCATGGCCCTACGCTCCCGCCGCGACGAGGAGCTCCTTCTTTTTCGGCAGGTTTTTTTTCTTGTAATCGACAATGGCAAACTCAGGACCCCGGTGGCCCAGCCTGTCGAGCCTGCCCTCCAGGACCGCATCCAGTTCTGGCAGGTCACTGGACAGGGTCAGCTCAAGGCCACCGAGCTCCCAGCCCGGATCCTCGAGGAGCCTGGCAACCAGGAGTTTGAGCCTGCTCGCAAGCACGGGAGCCCAGGCTGAGAACATGGGCTCCAGGAAGGCTCCGTATTTTTTGACGAACACAGGCAGTACTGCGAGGGGCGCTTCCTCGGCCATGGCTATGTAGGCGGCGGTATGGGTTGGATCTATGGGGCCGAGCTCGCGCATACATCCCGATAACCATTCGATGGCCTTGTGGGCCATGGTGCCGGCAAGGCGGTCGTCAAAGAATTCCAGGCCTACTGATGTTTCCTCTATCCTGAGCCCCACAGAGAGGAGCCAGCGAAAGGGACAGTCACGGTAGCCGTCAACGATAGTGGAAGAAAGCCTGAGCTTCCCCGCAGCAGTGCTCGACTTCTCAAGGATGAGCCTTCGTGAGGTTCCCCCGAGCTCCTTGAAGGCATCTGGCTGTCCTGGTCCGATCGAGAGGGCACGCTTGAAGCCGGCAATCTGGGCCCAAAGGAGACGGCTTGGCATCTGCGGGACCAGCCCGGTCTTCCAGGCCTGCGCCTCACTGGCCTGGGGGCTGGCGGGTTCCTCTGGCGCTTCGGCCAGGAGCGCATCCTGACTTGTACCAAAGCCGAAGAAGGGATGAGCAGCGCTCCATCCAGAGAGCTCGCTTTCGGCGTGGCAGGGAACCACGGTTTGGCCTGAGTGAAGGTAGGCAGTGAGGAAATCGCTGGTAGCGTCATGGGCGCCAGCCCCGATTCCTTCGCGGAGGTCGTCCCGCAGGAAGGGCCAGCTCCCATAGCGCACCTCGACCGCTTCCTGGCCGCAGCCCAGAAGGAAGTGGTACCTGAAGGGGAGGAGGGCTGAGACCCGCCAGGGAAAGATGGGAACAAAGCCTCCTCGCACCTGGGGCACATAGGTTTCTGAGTCGAGGGTCGCTCGGAAGAGGCCAAAGGGGGAGGGAAGCCGGACTCCATCGGCGTAGGTCGCCTCGGCTGTCGCCAGTGCCTCCAGCTCGGCCATCGAACGCTCGACGACGCGGCGCTCGGATTCGCTCCAGGCTGAATCAATGAGGAATTGTGAACGGAAGGCAGTGATGGCCTTGCCCAGGGCAGCGAAATCGGGAGCTTCCGCCATGGCTCCGAGGGACTTCCTGAGCTGACGATAAAATGATTCGAGGATGGGGACAGACTCGCAGCGATCAAAGGTTTCGAGCCAGATGTCGACTGTCCTTCCCTCCCGTGTATACGAGGCATAAGCCTGGTATTTTTCGCCAAAGCGAATGAGGCCCTCGGCTAGGGCAGGCTCCTTCCAGGTGAGGAAGGAGTCACGGATAAGGGCTTCCATGGCGGGGAGGCTGTAGCCCGTGGATACGGCTTTTCCGATTTCGCTGAGGAGCCGGCCGTAGGGGGAGTCCGAGAGGGCCCTGCCCCGCCTGATGACGATGGGCACGCCTGAGTCCCGGGCGGCAGCCTCGATCCAGGGCCGCGCCTCGTCGAGGTTGGAGACCGTAATGCCTATGTCCTCGGGGGCGGTTCCTGCATCGAGGAGGGCTCCCACGCGGAGAAAGACCGAGTGGAGCTCTTCCCAGACATTCCTGAATTCCAAGGGGCGCACGTGGGCGGCAGGGGCAGGCGGCAGCCGGAACAGGGAGACTTCGGGCAGGCCAGCCAGGCAGGCTGAGTAGTTTTGGAAGTCCTCGATGAGCTCCGGGGCGATGATGAGGTGTCTGTCCCCAAGCCTGGGGGTCTGCCCCCCTTCCCATCCGGGCTCGAAGAGGCTTTTCCGCTCGAGGAAGCCACGGTAGTTTTCGTAGAGCCGAAGGAGGTCGGTGACAGTCGGATCGGGGGGCGAGCGTTTTGAAAGGGGGCTTGCAAGCAATGCATCCCGGATAGCTGCAAGGGAGGGAGGCATGGAGGCCAGGAAGGGCACGAAGGCAGGTGAAAGTTCCCCCGCACCAAGGAGGGCCTCGTAGCCAGTCCTCCCCTTCCGCGAAGCCAGGAGTCCTGCCGCCCAGATGGTGCGCGTAACCCGGTTGGCGGGCTTTTCCTTCCTATGCGGGGAAAGCTCCCCCTCCTTGAAGCGGTCCCAACCTATGAAACGGGCAGGATCAAGGGCTGCAGCCCCGGAGCGCCTGAGACATTCCGCAGCCCATGCGTCTGCGGCCAGCTGGCTCGGAAAGACAAAGACTGTCCGGCCCTCGGCCAGAGTTCCCCAAAGCAGATCGAATATCGCCTCCGACACTCAGCCGCCCGAAGCCGGTTTCTTGCGGCCCGGGCTCCCGGCCTTTTTCGGCGTGGCTTTTTTCGCTGGCGTGGCCACTTCCTTCGCTGGCGCTGCGCCCTTCGGGG
>JBAXTA010000468.1:0-2606 GCA_037130415.1 Spirochaetota bacterium | reverse complement strand
ATGCATACCGACAAAGACTGCTAACTGAACTTATTGAACACAGCGCCCAAATTGATGAGTTGGTAATAAAATCCCGACAGACAGAGGCCGATATAAAGCTTATCGTTGATCAAGAACTCGAAGTTTTACGCGCCAAACAGCAATTAACTACCAAAAAACTGCACCAACTGGAAGACTCCGACATCAACGTTTGGGAAAACATTGGAGACGGCGGCTAACCAAGTATCCGAAAAGGTGCGCGATGCGCACCCTACGACACTATAGCAAGCCCAAGGCGATTAAAATCGTCCCTACTCTGCTACCAACAGACAAAACCCGTCCGTTTTGCAAAAAATCACATTCAAATCCCCCATACCGCACCAAATGCTTTATTATTAGCGCCTTAAAATAACAAGCCTAAAAGGCGACACTAAAAATAATGAGCAACCTTTCAGAAGCAAAAACCGACCGCAGCTTATCCCTGATAATATTATTTGCCGGCACCTTATTTACCAGTGCATCGCTGATGTTTGTTCTGCAACCCTTGTTCGGAAAGCTGTTATTACCTTTACTGGGCGGCTCTCCAGCGGTTTGGAATACCTGCATGGTGTTTTACCAAAGTATTTTGTTTCTGGGCTATCTTTATGCGCACACCATTTCTACACGTTTTGGCCAACATCGTCAAATCCAGATACATATAGTCGTTATACTGGTCAGCGTTCTGGCATTACCTTTAGCCTTACCGGAAAATATCGCCCCACCCACGGACAGCAATCCAACACTCTGGCTGCTATGGACGTTATTTCTGGCAATCGGCCTGCCTTTTTTCGTGGTATCAACCACGGCACCACTGGTACAAAAATGGTTTGCCAATATTGGCCATCACACCAGCCATGATCCTTATTATCTCTATGCTGCCAGCAACACCGGCAGCCTGATTGCCTTACTCAGTTATCCTTTTTTACTTGAGCCGACTATCGGCTTGGCCAATCAAAAAGTTTATTGGAGCATCGGCTATCTAATGCTCTGCCTGCTTATCGCCGGTTGCGCTTTTGTACTTTGGAAAACACAACAACATAAAGTCATTGAACAAGACAGCCTAGAGGAAGAAGAGCCACTGGGACTTTATCGCAAATTGCACTGGATGGCCTTGGCTTTTGTGCCCTCCAGCTTACTCTTGGGACTCACCAATTTTATCAGCACCGACATTGCCTCCGTGCCGTTATTATGGATTATTCCATTAACCCTCTATTTACTGTCGTTTGTGATCGTATTTTCCAAGTGGAATGACAAAATACATCCGGTCATGGTCAAGCTACAGCCCATCGTATTATTGCCGTTTATCGCTTACGCCTTCATCAACCCGGCCGACCTGCCCTATTGGGCCTATTTGGCCTTGCACCTGCTGGCTTTTTTCTTTGCCGTCATGGTCTGTCATGGCGAACTGGCAAAAAACCGCCCCCACACCCAATATTTAACCACTTTTTATCTGATTATGTCGTTTGCCGGCATGTTGGGCGGCATGTTTAACACGTTTGTCGCGCCCTTTATTTTTAACGGCATTTACGAATACCCCCTCATGATTGTTGCCGCTTTATTACTGCGTCCGGGCTCAAAGGTCGCGTTTAAAAAAGGCCTGCTGCTACAAATAATACCCCCTGCCCTGCTCATTATTACCGGCTTGATTCTTTATATCCGCGTTAACGATTTACTCCCGTATTTTGATATCATTGTCATCAGCTTAATCGCCCTAACCATTACAACCTATTTCTTCAGGGCCAAACCGGTTGCTTTTGCTTTATTAACCGGCGCGATTATTTTTTTAGCGCTGGGCGTACACGGCCTGTCATCGCATACACTCTATCAGGCACGTTCGTTTTTTGGCGTACTTGCCGTACGAGAAAGTGTTTTAACTGATGAACAAAATCAGCCTGAAAAATATCATGAACTTTTTCATGGCACCACCAAACACGGCGCACAACGCCTACCTGAAAATCTGGCCAAAATACCGTTAACCTATTACAGTCGCCCCGGCCCGATGGGACAACTGTTTAAAGAATACGACAGCACCAATCAAAACTGGAACATTGGCATAGTAGGACTGGGCGCAGGCGCTTTAGCCTGTTACGCCAAAGAGCAACAACACTGGACATTATACGAAATCGACCCGCTGGTTATCGACATTGCCAGTAACCCTGACTACTTTAGTTACCTTAAGCGCTGCTCATATAACACCACACTAAGCTTGGGTGACGCCCGTTTGTCACTGGAAAAAGAACCGGATCAAAAGTTTGATTTATTAGTCATGGATGCGTTTAGCTCGGATTCTGTCCCTACCCATTTACTAACGGAAGAAGCACTGGAACTTTATTTTAAAAAATTAAAACCCAATGGCCTACTGGCTTTTCATATCACCAATCGCCATCTGTCCTTAAAGAAAGTTTTATCCATTCATGCCGAGCATTTACATTTCTCGGCACTGATACAAGAATTTAAGCCTCAGCAAGAATTACCGCTGGTAGTTGCAACAGACTGGGTCGTAATGGCAAAAAACCCGGAAACGTTAACACCGCTCAGCCTAAGCCGTCTTGGTAACTGGCAAAAAATGCCCTTATATTTTGACATGA
>JBAXTA010000467.1:0-2628 GCA_037130415.1 Spirochaetota bacterium | reverse complement strand
GGTCACGAGCGCGGACAAGGGAGCGGTACGGGACCTCGGACTCATCGGGCGGGTCTGATGGGCGCACGCTGGCGGGTGTAATTTCCACAATCCGGCTGGATTGCCGGAAAGGACATAGATATGACGGATTCAGGCGCCCCCTTGCTGGGTGCCTATGGTGGATGGATCGATGGCCTGACCTCAGGACGCGGATACGATTACTCATTCCTCGACAAGCGATGGAAGGATGTGGAGGCCTGGAGGCTGGAGGCCCGAAAGCGCTTTGCCTCCCTCGTTCTGGCCGAGGATCTGGGACTGCCACGGGCAGAGCTCCTCGACAGCAGGATCGTCGATGGCCTTGTCATCGAGGAACTCCGCTGGCAGCTGCCCTACGGACCGCCCACCCACGCTTTTTTCCTCAAGCCCGCGAAGGCCGTGGGACGGCTTCCCGCAGTCCTCGCCCTCCACGATCACGGGGGGAACAAGTACTTCGGCAAAAGAAAAATCACCGATGTCGATGGGAGCAGCCAGCCCCACATCAAGGCCTATCGTGAGCTCTACTATGGCGGACGGGCCTGGGCGAACGAGCTGGCGAGGCGGGGCTATGCAGTCCTGGTGCACGACGTCTTTGCCTTCGAGAGCAGGAGGATCCTCGCCTCCGACCTGCCGGGAATGGTCGTCGAACGCATGATGCGTGCTCCCGAGGACCTGTCCGAGCTTTCACCCTCTGATCCCGTCACGGATGACGCATGTACTCATTATGATGTTTCGGAGGAAGAACCAGGAACCCAGATCGACCGCTACAACGCCTTCGCGGGGCAGCACGAATCAATTGTAGCCAGATGCCTGTTCTCGGCAGGACTCACCTGGCCGGGCGTAACTTTCTCCGAAGACAGGGCAGCCCTCGACTACCTTGCCTCACGACCCGACGTCGATGCCGGGCGCATCGGCTGCGGAGGACTCTCAGGCGGGGGAATGAGGACCAACGTCCTGGCCGGCATAGACCCGCGCATCCGCTGCTCGGTGACAACGGGCTTCATGAGCACCTGGGCAGATTTCGCCCGCCGCTCCGCCTTTACCCACACCTGGATGCTCTACATCCCAGGACTCCCTGCCCTTATGGACTACCCCGACATCCTGGCGATGCGGGCAGCCCTGCCTGCCCTCGTTCAGGCGACGAAGGGGGACCGCCTTTTCGACCTGGCCGAGGTCGATCGTGCGGCCACGAAGCTCGATGCGATCTGGCTGAAGGCAGGGAGTCAGAATCAATTCAGAATGAGTTGGTACGAAGGTCCGCACTGCTTCGATACCACGATGCAGGATGAAGCCTTTGGCTGGTTTGACCGCTGGCTATGAGGCCACTTCAGGAAGCATGCCAGGAAAACTACCTGTGCTTGATCATCAAAGCGACCGCAGCGAGTTGAGGCAGTCGTCGGCGCTGGTGTTCCCCGTGATCCCAAGACGCTGAAGCGCTTCGAGTGCCTCGCTCAAGGGCAGGTCCATGCGTGAAGCGACTTCCCGCAAGGTTAGCCTGCCTGCGCGGTAACGCTCGGCCACATAGACTTCGTAGCCCATGCCAAGGAGCTTCCGCATAGCGGTGGATTCCTCGATATGCTCCTCGGCTCCGAGTTCGCGCACGGCCTCAGCCAGATTGATGGGGAGCCTCAAGGTTTTGGTCGTCATCGCTCGATACCTCCCGAAAGCATCAATATCGCAGCCGCATGCTGATCCGCGCTGATATGGGGGCGTAGGGCTACAAGCGCGCTTTCCGCCCGTTTCTCGCTCATCATGCCATCCAGATAGAGGCGCACAACAATGACTGCAGGTAGGGCATAGGGCAGGCCCAGCCCGCGCAGCCGCCTGATAAACCGCGCATCATCGCTCGCAACTGCGTCAAATCCACCACCTTGAAAAAGCAAGAGCACAGCGTCTTCGCCCTTCTCAAGGTCGCTACCGATGGACTCCACTGTCAATCTACCCCGTGCAATATTCTGACCAATGCGAACAGCATCCGGAAGATGCGGCACCCGATCAACCGTCTCGGAGCGCACGAGTGAGGGTATGGTGATGTTCCAGGCAGAGCAGACCTCCTCCTGGAGTCCAGCCTTTGTAAGCTTGATCAGGCAGTCCGCATCCATTGCGATCCTCATGTAATGAATTGTAGTACCGAGCATACAAACCGTCAATGATGTGTTCAGGCCCATAAGGAACTGGCTCCTGGAGGGTACTTCGCAGCAATAGTCGAAAACGCTCCAAGAGAGAAGTTTTCCCTTGACATATCTGGAAAACCAAAGCAAATATTCAGCGCTGTATTCAGCGCTGAATATTTATGGACGCATGAGGGAGATCGATGGCTTCTTCGAAGGTGAAAAGGCTTCCCACATTGAAAGATGTGGCTGATCGAGCTGGAGTATCTCCCAAAACCGTCTCAAACGTCGTGAACAACTGGCCCTACGTCGCCGACAAGACACGGGCTATGGTACTCAAGGAAATCGAGGCTACGGGATATCGTCCAAGTGCCCTCGCGCGCAGCCTGGTCACCGGCGAGACCCGGACCATCGGCGTCGTCATTACTGACATATCCAATCCCTTCTTTGGCCAGGCCATCCGAGGCTGTGAAGACGGCCTCAATGAAGCGGGATACAGCAT
>JBAXTA010000466.1:0-2653 GCA_037130415.1 Spirochaetota bacterium | reverse complement strand
GGAATGGCGTTACAATGGGCAGACCGACACCTACGAGTTCGACCTCCGGAGCGGTGTGCGATTCCATGACAACAGGCAATTGGCGACAAACGATGTTGTAACTACCCTAAGGACCATCCTCGATCCACGGACAAGCGTCGGCGACAGTTTTTTCAGTGATTATGTAGATACGGTGAGTGCTGTCGGGAGCAAGATAAACATCAAGCTGAAGCGAACTCCCTGGAACAAGCTCCAGCTCTTCACTTTTGGAGTCGTACAGGATGTCCAGCTTGGCGAGACGGTCAAGAAGGGCTTCTCGAAGCAGACCCTGGGCCCGGGCTGGAACGGCCTCAAGATCATCAGTACACCCCAGGGAACCGGACCCTTCAAGCTCGTGAACCCGGTTCCCACCGGCAGGATCACCGACCTTGCCCTGGTGCGTTTCAGTGACTACTTCGAGTCGAAGCTGCCAGGCGCCATTGTCGGGAATATCCAGGAGATCGACTATCTCAGCTACGAAACATCCGGACTCCAGACAATGATGGAGGACATCCAGAACAACAGGTTCGACATTGCAGTCCAGCAGTTCAAGCTCGACACCAACGACTTCAATGTCGTCGAGTATGGCAATGATTCAATCTATTACCTTGGCTTCAATTTCCGAGGTGACCGGAATGTCAATGTCTGTACGACGCCGTCGAGCGGCCGGGGCCGTGAGTACAAGCCCACTAACCTCAGGTTTGCGGACCTGCTGAACGCGAAGGACGTGGTTGATGGCTACAGCATGGGACGCTCGTTCCGCCGCTTCATGATGGAGGGCATCGACCGCGACGCGCTTTTGCGCATAGTTACGATGAATGCGACCATGAAGACCGACAAGCTCGTACAGCGGAGCATATTCCCGGCCGGTCCCTTTGCAGAGAGAAAAGGAGTAGCAGACGCGGCTATCGAGCACCTCCCTTCAACGACCTCCTCTCAAGGCGCAGACCAGCTCAACGCCATCCTGTCGAACAAGAAGCTGCCAGAGTCCTTCAAGCTCATCAACCGGGACGAGCTCAAGAATTTCATGGACGCCACGGGAATCAATGCGAGCAAGGGTCTCTTCGGCCTCAATGGACAGAAGAACCGCTACCTTTCGCTCAAGCTGATCTATTCGCAGGGTGACCGGTTCTGGATCAACAGCACCGTCATCACGACCTTTCTCGTCGACAGCTTCCTTCAGATGGGCATCGTCCTCCAGCTCTATCCCGTGGATCGCTTCAATTTCGCATCCGAGGTCGAGAAGGGCGACTGGGACCTTATCCTTACCTCCTACGACGTGCCTGCCGACTACAACGTTTCCCGGACTTTCGCCCAGGCGGGATTGCATAACCAGAACGTCATGAGTTTCTCTACGCCCGGGATAGAGTCCATCGTCAGCGAGATCGGCAAGGCGACCGTGGAGTACGATTATGCCGCACGTCTGGAAGCGCTGAACCGAGAGCTCATGAAAGAGCTTCCAGCCGTATTCCTTTTCGGCCTCGAGTACAGCGCAGGCATCAGGAAAACTGTCCTTGACAACAAAGGGACACCCATCGAGGAACTACGGCACATGGTGGATTCCCAGTACTTCTTTGGCCAGGTCGACAAGTGGAGAATGTCCAACTGATGAATAATCCGGATACAAGGATACATAAGGTCTTGCTGAAAACCCGGGCCGTCCTTCTCCATATCCTGAAGATCGCTGCAGTGATCGTAGCTCTCCATTATGTCGCGAAGTTCTTCGCATCCCCGGGCATGCCTCCCGTTCTCGGAGCCCTCCTCTGGGACGAAGTCTACGCGGAATCCATTCCAGGCCTCATGATTGTCAGACAGCTCCCTGGCTTCGCCATCGAGATCCTCATACCACTTGCATTCCTGGCCGTCGCGGGGGGGCTGGTCTATGCCATCATGAAGCGGCAAAAGCGGGCAGCGCTTCCCGAACGCTGGACCATCGTCGTACTCATTTTGTCCTGCATACCCTCATTTGTCCTGGCAATCCTGGCGCGCCGCCTGCCTCCCTTCGTCCCGACCGGCTTGCAACTGGTGGCAGTAGCGATACTAGGCAACACCATCCTGTACACCTTCATCCGCGAGCAGGTGGAATTCCTGACCAAGGAACTGTCAGCAGACTACATTGTTGCGGCCAGGATACGGGGAGACAAGCTAGGCGTCCACATCCTGCACCGCTATGTGAATTCGATGATGTTTTCGATGTCGAGGGTCTTTCCGCTCATCGTGGCAGCCCTGGTCGTGGGCGAGAAGATGCTGAATGTAGGTCAGGGCCTTTGCAATTCCGTCCTCGAGCGGTTCGGATATTATCTTTCCGACAAGGCGCACAACCTTTCGGGTCTCGGGTATCTAGCCTGGTTTGTCGTGCTCTGCCTTTTCCTGCAGTGGGAGCTGAAGGTCATCCGCTTCGCCATTTTCGGAAAGCGGCTGCGTCTCCAGCGATCGATGCCAGGAAGGATTCAAGGCAGCTTCGATTCTTCCTGCCTCGAAGATAGCCAGGCAGATGATGATGCCGCCAATGATGCTTTCAATACTTTCGAGGGCGAGACTTCAGGCATTCACAGGACCCTTGAAGCCCATCTGACATCCCCTAGACCCATGGCTACCCTGACAGAAGCCGGTTTTGCCCGGTCGCGGAAGCGGC
>JBAXTA010000465.1:0-2680 GCA_037130415.1 Spirochaetota bacterium | reverse complement strand
CTGACGGCGGCCGGACGCCCGCCCGCCTGCGCTTCCGCCGTCCCTGCTTCATCTATCACTTCAAGACCGTGATGGGCGAGACCAGGATGCCGACCCGCGAGGTCTACCATTCCGTCGAGGCCGGCAACGGCGAACTTGGATTCTATCTCTTTACTGACGGCGGCCGGACGCCCGCCCGCCTGCGCTTCCGCCGTCCCTGCTTCATCTACTACCAGGCTTTTCCCGAGATGGTCCGCGGCCGCCTCCTCTCTGACGCCGTTGTCACCTTGTCGAGCCTGAACATCATCGCGGGGGAACTCGATGCCTGATACGCCTGCGTTTTCGCCGGTGGCCCTCGGGGAGTTGGGCCGCATCGTCTCCCACTATCCGGAGGGCAAGCAGAAGTCCGCGCTGATCCCGGTCCTCCACCTCGCCCAGGCTGAACTCGGAGGCTGGCTTTCCGTGCCTGTCATGGACTACGTGGCTTCACTCCTCTCAATTACCCCCATCGAGGTCTACGAGGTAGCGAGCTTCTACACGATGTTCAACAAGGAGCCGGTGGGGCGCTTCAAGATCGAGACCTGCCGTACTGGCCCCTGCGCGCTGAACGGGGCCGAGGACATCATCGGCCACCTCGAGTCCAGGCTTGGAATTAAGGACGGCGGGACGACGCCGGACGGCATGTTCACCCTTCAGAGCACCGAATGCCTTGGTGCCTGCGGGCAGGGTCCGGTGATCATGGTCGGCGAGACCTACCACGAGCTCATGACGCCAGCCAAGGTCGATGCCCTCCTCGAGGACCTGCGCCTCCAGGCATCGACTCAGGCGGCGCCCCTGCCCTCGGCGGCGACAGCCGCTTCGGCCACAACTACGGCCACCGCGGGGGTGAAGTGATGGCCCAGCGAAAAATGCTCCTCGAGCACGCGGACAATCCGGAGGCTCGGAGCCTCGAAGGCTGGAAACGCCTCGGTGGCTACGCCCAGGTCGAGTCCATTCTCAAGACCAGGACCCCTGATTCGATCATGGAAGAGGTCAAGAGCTCCGGACTTCGTGGCCGTGGAGGAGCGGGTTTTCCCTGTGGCCTCAAGTGGTCCTTCCTCGACCGAAAGACCGACAAGCCGCGTTACCTCGTCTGCAACGGCGATGAATCCGAACCTGGCACCTTCAAAGATCGCCACATCATGGAACGCCTGCCCCACCAGCTCATCGAGGGCATGATCGTCTCGAGCTTCGCCATCGGCTCCAAGCACTCCTATATATATGTGCGTGGCGAGTACATGTACATCCTCAGGATCCTCGAGAAGGCCATAGACGAGGCCTACGCCGCCGGCTACCTGGGCAAGAACATTTTCGGCTCGGGCTGGGACTTCGATCTCTCCGTTCACCCTGGCGCAGGTGCCTACATCTGCGGCGAGGAGACTGCCCTCCTCGAGGGCCTCGAGGGCAGACGCGGAAATCCACGCATCAAGCCACCCTTCCCTGCCATCAGCGGGCTTTACGGCTGTCCCACCATCGTCAACAATGTCGAAACAATTGCGACGGTGCCCTACATCCTCGCGATGGGCGGCGACAGGTATGCGGGAATCGGCGTCAAGCCGAGCACCGGTACCAAGCTCATTTCCGCCTCCGGCCACATCATGAAGCCGGGTGTCTACGAAATCGAGCTCGGCAAGGTGAGTTGTGAGGAGTTCCTCAATTCAGGGGACTACTGTGGTGGTCCCAGCAATGGCCGGCCCTTCAAGGCCGTCATTGCCGGCGGTTCCTCGGTTCCAGTCCTTCCGATCGACCTATTTATCAAGACCGCGGCCGGTGCTCCCCGCCTGATGAGCTACGAGAGCCTCGCCGAGGGCGGCTTTGTCTCCGGCACCAGCCTCGGTTCCGGCGGCCTCTTCGTCATGGACGATTCAACCTGCATGGTCCGCAACCTCTGGAACCTGGCCCGCTTCTACCGCCACGAGTCCTGCGGCCAGTGTTCGCCCTGCCGCGAGGGCACAGCCTGGATGGAGAGACTTGTCGAGCGCCTGGAAGCAGGCGAGGGCAAGCTCGGCGACATCGACCTATTGGTCGAGATCTCGAAGAAGATCGAGGGCAATACGATATGCCCGCTCGGGGACGCCGCCGCCTGGCCCGTCGCCAGCCACATCCGCCATTTCCGCCACGAGTTCGAGTACCACGTTCGCTTCCCGGAAAAGATCCGGGACCCGAAGCACAATGTCGCCGCGCCAATCCCGCGGCCGTCCTGAGGTCCTATGCCCAAAGTCACCATAGACGGACATGAAATCGAGGTCGATGCCGGAACCTCGATCCTGAACGCGGCACGGAAAATCGGTGGAGCTCTCGTCCCGCCGACCATGTGCTACTACTCAAAGCTCAAGGGCTCGGGCGGGAAGTGCCGTACCTGCCTCGTGAAGGTCGTGGCCCAAAGCGCGGCCAATCCCCGGCCGATGCCGAAACTGCAGGCTTCCTGCAGCACTCCCGTCGCGGACGGCATGGTGGTGCAGAACCTCACGAGCCCCGAGGTCCTCGACGCGAGGAAGGGCATCGTGGAGTTCCTCCTCCTGAACCATCCCCTCGATTGTCCTATCTGTGATCAAGCAGGCGAGTGCGACCTCCAGGACCTCGCCTATGCCCACGGCCTTTCGACCTCACGCAATGACTTTCCCCGCCGAACCTTCGAGACAATCGACCTCGGGGAGAGGAT
>JBAXTA010000464.1:0-2708 GCA_037130415.1 Spirochaetota bacterium | reverse complement strand
CGTCCCCTCCCCATACGGAGTGACCCCAACCCTAGCCTTGAGTTTGACTGGATTTGCCATCAATTACCCACCACATACCGAAACCCGAAACTCATATCCAATTCTTATCCTGTTAATCCTGCAGATCCTGTTATCCTGTCTGATTCCTCTTGCGAAGTCGAAGAGGACAGGGCCCGAGGGCTTCTCGCCCCTCGATACCTGTGGCCCGACCGGCCTATGACGGGTTTATGGCCACGATCTTCGGTACTGCCGGCCCCATGACCACCGAGAGAGCGTCGCTGCCGGCAAGGCCCCCTACTCGGTGGGCTCGAAGGCCGGCTCGAGTATCGAGCAAATCCGGTGATTGGCAATCTGCCTGGAAATGACGTGTTCCGAGACCTGGAACTCGTCTGCAAGTTCACTGATTTCGTTTTCCGATATGGCATCTGAGATGATCCGTTGCCTGAGCAGCGCTGCGGGGGCGAGCTACTCGGCTGCGAAAGCCCTGCTTGCTTGCTGCCGCTCGCTGATAGCGGAATTGATCGCCGATGGCTGCCCCCGTTACCCCACCATGTTACCCTTGCCGACCTCAAGGCCGCCCTGATCGATTTCGGCCTTGCCAGACACGGGCGTTTCGCCCCTCTGTTTCTTTGCCCATCCAACCTGTCCGATTCATGCTTGAAGAAGTCCCAAAGTGCATCGTGCAATACGACGCGATACGCTCTGCGGTTTCCAGGACCAGGGGCGTCGCGGAAAGCACTGACGAGAAAAGGCTTCTTAGGTCATCGGTTTCATACTCATGGGCAATATCGTTCCGCAGATCCCTCAGATCCCGCAACGCGGCTACCGACTCGATTATCCCTCTTTTTTCGGCCCTGTTCGCGGCATCGATGGCGCTTCCTGGTTCGAGGAACTCCACAGCATCGATGCTTCGCAGGATCTTGTTCGTTATAAGATCCGTCGTCCTTGCGTACCGGGATGTGAGGTTCTCGAAATCATCGAAGTCCTCTTCCGTATAGTCTTCCTTCAATCCGATGGTAGAGCACCTTCCGAAGGAACGATCCAGCCACTTGAGGCTTTTTTCGAGTTTGGCCAGATTCCCGGCCAGGACTTCAAGGGCCGTCGTTCGCATCGAGGGGCACTCCACCTTCCACGGCTAGCCTGAAAAAAGCGTCGCGACCATCGGGCGAGGCGATGATATCGAGATGCTGCTCACCTATCCGATCCACTATTCGCCTGCGTATTTTCCTGAGTTCATCTCTCCCGATCGCCCGGGACAGTATGGCGAGATCGATATCGCCGCCCCGCTTCGAGTCATCAACCCGGGATCCGAAGAGCCAGACCTTCGCATCTGGATCGCAGGTCGCGATGCTCTCCACCACTATTTCCCGCTCTTCCTTGGTTATTCGCATGGCACCCTCGTAGACTCGCTAGCCGGACACGCACGGAGGGTCTTTCCCCTCCAGATTCTTCCTTTCCTGTTGATCCTGCCAATCCTGTTATCCTGTCCGATTCCTTTTCAAGAGAAGAGGACAGGATAACAGGATAAACAGGAAGGACAGGAAAAGAGGGGATGAGGGGTTGGCTTCTCGATGAGGTCCTTGGACCGGTAGAGCTTCAGCGCCTCTATCGGATCGAATACGTCCCATCCCCATACGGAGTGACTCCAACAACCGTGGCCTTGAGTTTGACAGGATTTGCCATCAGATAACCACCGGATGAAGTAGCTCGAAACCTATATCCATTTTCTATCCTGTTGATCCTGCATATCCTGTTATCCTGTCTGATTCCTCTTGCCCGCGCCGGGGATCTGACCCCGCCCAAAATCCAGTTGCCGGTTGACTCACACACTGCGTACACTTATACTGTGTAGCGAGGTGGGCAATGAGGAACATAACCCTTTCCATCGATGACGACATCCTCAGGGCCGGGCGCGAATATGCGCGCGTGCATGATATGTCGTTTAACGTCCTTGTCAGAAGGCTCATCGAGCAGACGGTTGTCGCCAAAAATGATCTCTGGCTGGAGGAAACCTTTCTTCTGATGGACAGGGCGAATGTGACTTCCGGGAATCAAAGATGGACGAGAGAAGAGTTGTATCGTGTCTAAAATATTCATCGATACGAATATATTCGTCTATTCTCTTGATGGCAAAGACAAGGAAAAAAGGGAGAAGGCGAGGGAAATCCTTAAAAGACTTGTCGATATGCATCACCCGGTGATTTCCACCCAGGTCATCAAGGAATTCTATGTCGTCGCGACTACGAAATTGAAGGCTGACCGAATGGTGGTCAAGAATGTCATCCACAATTTCAGGAATATGGAAGTCGTTCAAAACGATCTCGAGTTGGTGGAACAAGGAATAGATATCAGCGTAATTTCACAAATATCCTTTTGGGACGCCTTGATAGTCGCGGCGGCGGAAAAGGCCAAATGTGAGTTCATCATTTCCGAGGATCTGGGCTCCGGTCAAACATACAGAGGAGTAATGGTAATTAATCCCTTTACTCACGATTTCTGACAATCCCTGCTTCGTGTCCCGCCCATCCCGCTGACGTATCGATTATGGCCTTGCATCGAGCCAGCGCTGAAGCGAAGCGCTGCTTTCCTGAGAAGGAATCCCCTGAAGGAGGCTGGCCACCGAAATGTCTTCATCGACTTCCGGCCAATGAAGGCCTTCTCCATTGCCGATCAATGCCCAGTTCTTCCTCTCTGCGCTGGTGGCGTGC
>JBAXTA010000463.1:0-2716 GCA_037130415.1 Spirochaetota bacterium | reverse complement strand
CCGGTCGTTGATGTGGTCGAAGCTGCCGCGCAACACCTTGCCGTCGAGCGCGATCACCGGCCGCTTGCCCACCGCCGTTTCCGGCAAGATGGCGGCTGCGTGACGACGGAAGGCCGCTTCAAGATCCCCGGTGTCCAGCGTCTGAAGCACCGTCCGCAGCGTGTTGAGCGCCGGAGCCCGCTTCAGGTGGACGCCGAAATGGTGGTTGAGGTGGTCTCGGCGCTGCTCCAGGAACGTGATGATGCCACGATAGGACCGGGCACCGCTCAACAGCGCCAGCACCGTGAACATCAACAAATGCGGCAGCGGATACCGCTTGCCCTGTCGCCGCCGTGGATCGGGAACGTCCGCCAGCGCGGCCAGAAGATGGGAAAATGGAACCATGGCACACTCCATCAAGGTGCCCTCCATAGATTCACATCTTCTCGTCCAAAGGTAGACTCGTTTTCACGCCAAACTCGGCCTCAAAGACTCGCATTCCGTGCGCGCCATGATCACGCTCGGAGAACTGAACAGCCCTGGCATCGCGCCCTCCCAACCGGCCGTTCGTGACCCAAAGGAGCCTCCCAAATGGGACTAGTCGTCGTTATGGCTTTCGGGCCATGAGGTGCCATACTACGAAGGTAGCCGCCATCTGGGCCTCCCTTCCTCCATCAATTTCAGTCATGTCGGCTGCCAGTCTCAGGAAGTGCGGCACCGGGACAAAGCTCAATTGGCAGGCGGAGCTAACAGGCATCTTGGTGAGATGATGTATTCTGAGAAACGTACCGTTTTGTTTGTGGATGATGAGCCCAAAGTGCTGGAAGGCTTCCGCCGCAAGCTCCTCGGGTGCAGCACACGCTGGAATATGATTTTCGTTTCGTGTGCGACAGAGGCTCTGACTGTACTTGAGAACCAGCCCGTGGATGTCGTTGTCACAGATCAACGTATGCCTGGGATGACCGGCCTCGACTTGTTGCGCGAATTTCAGGTGAGGGAGCCCGATACCGTCCGGATCCTACTGACAGGCAATACGGATCAGGAGACCGCGGCTGATGCCATCAACGAAGGCAGGGTTTTTCGCTTCTTCACTAAGAGTCCGTCCGCGAAGTTTTCTATGATTTTCGGTTCCTTGCGATTCTGCGCAGCATAAGTCGGATCATGGCGAGGCGAAGGAATGCCAGTGCCATCCTAGAGAGGTTTTCGAAGTCCTTGGCGAGGCGGCGGCAGCGGCCCAGCCAACCGAAGGTGCGTTCGACAATCCAGCGCTTGGGCAGCACCACGAACCCCTTGGCGGTGTCGGAGCGCTTGACGATTTCCAGGTGCCACGCCCCGAGTTGGCGAACCGCCGCTGCGGTGGTTGCACCCTGGTAGCCGCCGTCGGCGAACACCCGCACGATGAAGGGAAAGAGGCGGCGGACCTCCTTGAGGACTGGCAATGCGCCATCGCGATCCTGGACATTGGCGGGCTGGATGTGGGCCGCCAGGATCAGGCCGAGCGTGTCGACGACGATGTGGCGTTTCTTGCCTTTGATCTTTTTACCGGCGTCATAGCCCGACGGATCAATCCGCGCCCCCCTTTTTCCGCGCCTTTGACGCTCTGAGAGTCGATGATCGCCGCCGTCGGGCTGGCTTCCTTGCCGGAGAGCTCCCGAACCTCGACGAACAGCGCGTGGTGAAGGCGGGCCAGGGTGCCGTCCCACTCCCACAGTCCAAGATATTCATGCACCGTGCTCCTGGGCGGAAGGTCCGTCGGCAAGGCCCGCCACTGGCAGCCGGTCATCAGCACGTAGAAAATCCCGTTCACCACTTCGCGGAGCTTCACCGTTCGCTGGCGACCGCCACGCTTGGCCGGTGGAATCAGCGGTTCCACCAGCCCCCATTCCTCATCCGTCAGGTCACTCGGGTAGCGAAGCCCCTTCCGCTCGTAGAGTCTTCGGTTCTCTTTCGTCCACATGGTGCCCCCCCAATTCGTCTGGAGGCCATGGAATCACAACCGACTCATCCGATTCAAGAACCTTCCGGACGGACTCTCAACCCGGTGCGAGTCCAGGCTTCCCGCTTAGAGTCTGAATCTGAATCGGTTTGATTGCATTACTCCCGAGCCAATCGCCGCATGATGAGTTTGACGCTGGCGATCATGACCCATGTTTCTGCTGTGGAGATCAAGGCTTCGAAGTCCTTGGCAATGCGGCGATTGCGATTGAGCCAAGCCAAGGTGCGCTCGACGACCCAGCGGCGCGGCAATAGCACGAAGCCCTTGGCGGTGTCGGAGCGCTTGATGATCTCTCGACGGTCCATTTGCCGAGGGACTTGAGCGCCTGCGAGAGCTTGTCGCCGGCGTAGCCGCCGTCGGCGAAGAGATGGCGCAGCCATGGGTAGAGGCTGCGGATCGACGCCAGAACGGAAGGTGCGCCGTCCCGGTCTTGGATGCTGGCCTCGTGAACGACGGTTCCGACCAGCAAGCCACCGGTATCGGTGAGGATGTGTCGCTTGCGGCCCTTGATCTTCTTGCCCGCATCGAAGCCTCGTGGTCCGCCAGCCTCGGTCGTCTTGACCGACTGACTGTCGATTACCCCGGCCGTCGGGCTTGCCTCGCGGCCGGCCGCTTCCCGTGCCTGCATCACGAGGGGATGGTTGATGGTCCGACATCGACCGTCGTCCCGCCACTGGTAGAAGTAGCCCTGTACGGTGGTGAACGGCGGGAAATCCTTGGGCAGCATCCGCCATTGGCAAC
>JBAXTA010000462.1:0-2726 GCA_037130415.1 Spirochaetota bacterium | reverse complement strand
CTCTAATGAGAAGTGCATCTCGCTCGTCAATTATTTCATCCACCTCTAGCTGAAGGTGCATTTCGGCAACGATGTCATCGTCATAACCTTCTTCGGGATCGCTCATTGGTTCTCCTGGACTTGTGTCATTTAGGCTCCTGGTGTCGGCGAGAGGAAGACTGAATAAGCTGGTCTGTAGCGACGAGGATAAAGATGAGGAACAGGACAAGTAATGTGGTCACAGAAGCCCCTTAATAAGAGATACTCGGTTTCAACAGATTGAGATTACTAAATTTCGTAGAACCCCTCCGGCACATCGATCCTGTCGTTCATTTTGATGACGGCATCGAGGGGTACGCCATGAGTATTACGAGCAGCCGCAACCACAGGGTCAACCTTGAAGACCTTCAGGTAGACCTTGTACTTGTGCTTCTTCGCTTCGGTGACGTAGTACCCACGCTCCCACTTACGGGTGTTGGTGTTGTCTACGAAGATCACCTCCGTACCTTCCAGGATGGCCTTATCAAATGCGGCCTTGGACGAATCGTGGGCCGCACTCAGCTTGGTCGCATCGAAGCTGTAGGTCCCTTCCTGCTCGAAGAAGTGGTCAGCCGAGGCCACCGTGTGAGAAGTGGGTCGGGTGTTGGCTACGAAGTCTTTGATCCAGGTGGATTTACCAGAACCCGAAACTCCTACGGTGATCACAACGGTCTTCATCGGTTCTCCTTCATGCCATCCAAAATCCACTTCCACCCCAGGGGGAATAATACGGATGCAAACAGGATAGCTCCGGCGATTCCCCACTTACTGATGTTGTTACGTTCCATGTCCTCACCGTGCCCCTTCTCCTTCATGGCCAGGGCAGTCAAGTAGATGGTGAACAACATCGTCCCGGCTGACAGGGTCAACCATGCGAGGCCTATCGCTTTCAACGTTTCGATCATCGGGGCTCCAGGTCAATTACTACAGGGGGATTGGTTGCGTTGTATCGTTCGGTGCAGTTTGCCGCATTGATAAAGAGGGTATCGGGGGTCTGTTTCTGGCCGTAGCCCTTGTGACAATGGCCAAACACATGGACACGAGGCTTAGCCCGATCCACCCGCTCTCGCAGGGCACGACACCCCATATTTCCGAGTTTGAAATCATGAGTCGTTTCGTCCAGGATGCCGAACGGAGGACCGTGGGTGATCAGAACGTCCAGGCCACCGGGGATATGCTGGAACCGTTCTTCAAGATCCAGTTCGTCCAGATTGAACGCCCAGTCCATGAAGTTGGGTTGCCAGGGCGTACCGTACAAACGGACACCCTCTAAGGTACGTCCCTGGTCTTCCAGATAGAGGACATCGTTGTCCCGGCAGATCTGACGAGCCAGATTCGGCTCTTTCTGGAACAGCCAGTCGTGATTCCCGGCCACGAAAATCTTGTGGCGGTGGGGGAGTTGACCATACCAAGTCATGAACTTGGCGACCTCTGGGATCGTACCGATACCCGTAGCATCACCACAGTGGATAACCATGTCACCGTCAGGGACATTGGTAATGGTGTAGTTGTGCGTGTCGGCCAAGAATACGAGCTTCGTCATGTCTTCCTCTTATCTATTATACCCTAGTATTTTGAATATTGTCCAGAAGAATATGGTCCATTGTCCACTTCCTCGTGGGTCTCCCGGTACCATTTGTTGACAGGAGTGGTCATATCAGTGCCAAAAATAATTCCCGACCAGCCCAAAATAAGCATATTTGGGTCCGCAATCGACCAGTCTAGGCCGTTACGGATATCCTCTAGGCTAGCTCCGTTCTGAAATGCTATCATGCCGCCCATGGCGGTTGACCTACTAACCCCTGCGTGGCAATGCACCAAACCCTTCTTGCCAGGAGAAACACGAAGCTTAAGCATAGTCTCGATCTCTTCACGGGTTAGAAGGACATCATACTGAGTGGGATGCTCCGTATCATCCACCGTGTAAATCTGGTGAACACCCTTATGTCTAAAGCCGGGGTCAGCACATGGGTCCAATAGACTCACAACCCATTCATAGGATTCGTGAATAACCTTGGCTCTCCACATGGAAGAGATATGGACTTCACCACCGTTGGGTAGTTTGATGCGATGTGGGGCTATCACAGGTACGCTCCTGATACATTATACCTGGATTTATATCTTTTTGAACAGGAAATGTTCCAGTGATTTGAAGTCAAAGTTCAGAACCTTACCTTCTGTAGTTCTTACACCACACCTATCAGGGATAACGTAGATGACCTCGCCCTCTCCACCCTTGAATCGGACCTTATCACCCTTTTGTAAGCGAAGCAGAATGGACTTCTTGTCCCCAACCCACCTGATTTGGATTGCAGGACCGTACACGCTCTTCAGATCGTCCTCGAACCTACTCCGAAGGGCTGTTTTGATAGTTCTGATGTCCCGAGCGGTCAGGCTAGTAGTGTCCCAATCCATAGTCATATCGCACTCGAACGTTCCATCTTGATCGGTTGAGGTACAGTTGGTTTTCCCAGTGGTGAACTCAGGTCTAAACTCGCTTATATCAAAGGTGTAGGCCTTTTTCATACTGATCCAGAGAGCTTAAGTCGAAGCATGACCAGCTTAGTCGTACGAGTACTCAAGTTTTTTCGAGCTTCATCTGATAACCGGTCCCACAAAGCCCCCATGCGCTCTGTCTCTAGGTTGCTTGTATCGAAAATCAACTGATCTTGAAGATCACGATATTCTATCTCGGCTTCAAGTTCTTC
>JBAXTA010000461.1:0-2735 GCA_037130415.1 Spirochaetota bacterium | reverse complement strand
GGCCCTGGTCCACTTTCGGTGGCGGAGTCCGAGTTCAACCTGCAAGAGCTCCAGATCCACCAGATCGAGCTCGAGATGCAGAACGAGGAACTCCGTCGCTCCCAGGAAGCGCTCGAAGTCATGCTCTCCCGCTACTTCGACCTCTACGACCAGGCCCCCATGTGCTACCTCACCTTAAGCGAGAAGGGCCTCATCATCGAGGCCAACCTGGCGGCAGCTACATCACTCGGCATGGAAAGACGCGCCCTGGAAAGGCGGGTATTCAGCTATTCGATCGCCCGGGACGAGGGTGGAGTCAACTATCACGAAATATTCTACAAGCACCGCAAAGGCCTCTTCGAGACGGGCCAGCCTCAGTCCTGTGAGCTCTGCATGGAGAAGGCCGATGGGAAGCGCTTCTGGGTCCAGATCGCTTCGACCCTCGCCAGGGATGCTGATGGGAAGCCAGTGCAACGAGTCATCCTGAGCGATATCGACGAACGCAAACGTGCGGAACTCGCATTCAAATTCCTGAACGACGACCTTGAAAACCAGGTATTGAAACGGACTGCGGAGGTACGCAATCTGGCGATATCCGTCACGCGTGCGGAAGAACGGGAACGCCAACTCATTGCCCGCGACCTGCACGACGGTATCGGGCAGCTGCTCCATGTGATCCTGCTCAAATCGGAAGGCCTGGGCAGCCTGGATCTCAAGCCTAAAAGCCTGGTCCTTGGCAAGGAACTGGACGATTTGCTCAGGGAGGCTATCAGAATGGTGGGATCGGTTACCTCCCGTTTGAGTCCGCCAGTACTCGCTACCTTCGGCCTGGTACCCGCTTTTTCCTGGCTTGCAGAGGATCTCGGGCGCGAGTACGGCCTTCGGGTACATCTTGAGTGCGAGGAAATGCCTGAGCCCTTCCCTGAGGAGCTGTCCCTTGTCCTGCTCAGGTCGGCGAGGGAATTGCTGATCAATGTCGCAAAGCATTCGGGGCAATTGGAAGCATGGCTTGGACTTTCGATAGAACAGGCCCAGGTCAACATTTCCGTACATGACCTCGGTATTGGTATGATCGATACAGAACAATACTCCCCCCCGGGCAATGCCAGTTACGGCCTTCGGAGCATCCGCGAGCGGCTGAGCCAGCTGGGTGGGGCGATGAGCATGACTTCGAAACCTGGGGCGGGGATTCTGGTGACGCTCCGGTTGCCCCTTCCCTGCGGCCCTTCCGCCCACCAGGCGTCGGCATGAGTATCCGCATCCTGATCGCCGACGACCATAGGATGTTCAGGGAGTCGTTGCGCCTATCCCTTTCGGAGAGCGGGCAGGTCGAGATCGTCGGCGAGGCAGGCAGTGGCGAGGAAACGCTCAGGGAAGTCGCTCGATTGAAGCCCGACCTCATATTGCTGGACATCAGCCTGCCGGATATCAACGGCATCGACCTTGCCCGGAAGCTCAGACAGTCTTTCCCCGACCTCAAGATAATAGCTCTGACTGCCCACACCGATCGCCTTTTTGTGGAAGCGATGCTCAAGTCCGGGGCCCAGGGCTACCTGGTGAAGACCGCGAGCACCAAGGATCTGGTGACAGCCATCCAGATGGTGGCGGGCGGACAGAATTACCTCTGTGTCGAAGCCATGCAAGCCCTCGTACGAAGGCAAGGCGATGAGGGGAAGGCTGAACTTGGCCCCAGCAGCATCCTTGGCCGACGCGAGCTCGAGGTTCTCAAACTCCTGGCCCAAGGCCTGGCTTCGACGCTGATCTCCGCCAGGCTCAACATCGCGGTCGGAACAGTGGAGGTCCACCGGCGCAACATCATGCGCAAGCTGGGCATCCATACGGCTGTGGATCTGACGCGCTACGCCATCAGGAAGGGGCTGATCTCGGCCTGACGGCGAGGCATCGCGCGCTACCTCTTTCCCAGTATTGTTGCAACTGACAGGTTGCGCGATACTTGCAAGGGATCGCCTCTTTCTCGATAGCCAGATGGCAGTTCTCGGCGAAATCAGCAGCGAATCGGGAAATCTCCTTGAAAAAAGACACTCAAGTCCGAGTCCCTTGCATGAGTCCCGCATGAATGATGTCGTGGCCCTGGTCATGGCCGGCGGAACGGGTGAGCGCCTCAAGCCCCTGACCGATTCAAGGGCGAAGCCTGCCGTGCCCTTTGGCGGGGTGTATCGGATCATCGATTTCACCCTGGCCAATTGTGTCAATTCCCAGGTTACCCGGATATTCGTGCTCACCCAACACAAATCGCATTCCCTGTCCACGCATTTGAAGGAATGCTGGAGTCTGTTCTCGCGGCGCCTGGGCCAGCACATCGACGAGATCCCGGCGCAAGCGATCGTGCCCTGCCGCATTTCCGCGCAAGGGAGAGCATTCTTCGGGCCTCGATCGATGCGCTGGCCGCCACCTTGCTCAGGGCCATGTATCTTTCCGTCGAGGCTTGGATTGAATCGTCCCTCCACTACGAATATTTCCCCGTGGGATTCTCCAAAGGCGAGGAGATCCTGAGCCTTGCCCTCGAGGTGGAAAGGCTCAGTTTCGGGAAGTCGGGGGGGCGGTGCGCAGCCCTGTTTCAGCCTCTGAGTCTTTGCGGGTCCTAGGGCCATAAGGAGAAAGAATGGAAAATTCGAGCAGTTCTGTGATCGCTTCCACTGATGTCCTCGACGATCTCATGAACCTTTCTGGCGAGCTCATCCTCGTCCGCAATGAGCTCACCGAGGCCAGCCGCCGCTCGTCGCAGGGCAAGGACC
>JBAXTA010000460.1:0-2736 GCA_037130415.1 Spirochaetota bacterium | reverse complement strand
TCGGGGCTGTCCAGATACAGGCCGCTGAAGAGCTCCCGCCTGCCGGAAAAGGCCTGCTCCATCGTGTCGACGAGGAGGCTTTTTCCAAAACGCCGGGGCCGGGAGAGAAAGTAGGGTTTCCCCATGCTGGCCATGCGGGCAATGAAAGGCGTCTTGTCGATATACACGTAACCTTCCTTACGGATGGTCACGAAGCTCTGGATGCCGATGGGCAATTTCAGGGGGCTCACCTGCGCATTTTAGGTTTTTTGGTCTGGGGCGTCAACGCGACAGCAACATGCGGTGGCATGCCCTCCTTTCAGGGACAGCCTCAAGGGTTGTCTCCGTCAACTTTTCTTCAGGAAAGCCGCGCACAGATCCTCTGCCTCGGCGGGAAAGCGGCTCTATCCGGAGGGCCCGCCGATGGGCAGCTCAATCGTGAAGATTGTCCCGCCGCCCTGTGCCTCTTCTACCCTGATGGTACCGCTGTGCTTCGCAACGATGATGTCGTAGGAAATGCTCAAGCCGAGTCCTGTTCCCTTTCCCGGTTCCTTGGTCGTAAAGAAGGGATCGAATATCCTGTTCCGTATCGCTTCGGGAATGCCGGGGCCGTCATCGCTGATCTCAAGGATGGCACGGCCAGACCTCGATCGTGTCCTGATCCTGAGAGTGCCCTTCTCCTTACGCTTCTGGCCCTCGATGGCCTGGGCTGCGTTGACGAGGATGTTCAGAATGACCTGGTTGATCTCGCCGCCCTTGGCGCGAAGGGGCGGAAGCTCGCCGAAGTCCTTGACCACCTCGGCGACGTACTTGATCTCGTTCCACGCGACGGTCAGGGTGCTCTCGATACCGACATTCAGATCGTAGTCTTCGAATTCCCCCGATCTGTCGACGCGGGAAAAACTCTTGAGGTTCGCCACGATGGCCATGATCCTCGCAAAACCTTCTGCAGATTCGGCGAAGACGCCATCAGCCTTCGAAAAGAGACGATCGAGCCTTGTCAGGCGTTCCGATAGCGCCAGGCTTGCGTCTGGAATCGAGGCGGCCTCGGTCCACAGATCCCGGGCGGATCGGAAATATTTCTCAAGCATGGCGTGGTTGCTCTTCAGGAAGCCCAGGGGATTGTTGATCTCGTGGGCGATCCCGGCGGCGAGCTGGCCGATCGAAGCAAGTTTCTCATGCTGGACCATGACCAGCTGCGTGGCCTGGAGCTTGAGATTGGCCTCTGCCAGCTCGAGGTTGGCCTTCCAGAGCTGGCGCTCGCTCTCTACGCGCTCGCTGATGTCCCTGACGATGCCATGGACCTCGACGATTGCCCCGGCCTCGTCCTTGAGCGTCGTCGCGTTCTCGAGGCAGAACACAGAAGCGCCTTTGCCAGCCTTCATGATGATCTCGTAGTCGTCGACAAAGCTGTCTTCTCGAAGCCGGTGAAGGAATCCCTCCCTGTCGCTCGGGTTGTAGACGAGTTCCGAGAACTTCCTGCCCAGTATCTCAGACCTGAGTCGATGCCCGGTCAGGGCGACCCCTGCCGCGTTGATCGAGGTCACCAGGTCCTCGGCATTGGCAGAGTAGATCATGTCCCGGGCGTCCTCGAAGATCGTCCGGTAGCGCCGCTCGCTTGCGGCGAGGAGGGCCTTGGTGCGTTCCCGCTCCTGCGTCTCGTGTTCCAGCTCCTTCCTCGCGACGATGATCGAGGCGAGGGATCCTGAGAGGGACAGCAGGGCGAACTCGTTGTCGCTGTTCCAGGCTGCTTCCCTCCTGCCCAGGAGAATGCAACCCTCGCCCGAGCCGATGGAGTCGAGGCGGGCGGCCAGCCAGAAAGCCGGCTTGCCTCCAAGGTCGAGAAGGTCCACCGAAGCGACGTTCAGCGAGGAGGCCCTTGAGAAGAACAGGCGCTTCGCCTCATTCCAGTCCGCCTCGGATACCTCGACTGCGCTCATCGTGGAAGCTCTGGACGCTTCACTGCCGCCCAGCACATCGGCGGTGTAGCGGATCCGCGATCCGGCCGAGTCGATCGAAAATATCGCCGCCAGGTCAGCGGCGAAGGCCCCCTTGATCCAGTCAGCCACCAGGAGATATGCCCGCTCCGATTCTTCGCGTGCCAGGATGGTGGTCAGCTCCGTCGATACCTGGAGGATCCAGCTGACGAGATGGACTTCCTTTTCAAGCCCTGCCCGAAGCGGCTCCCCAAGGGAATCAGCTTCACTCATGGGTTCTGGACTCCCCGAAGAACTGCAGGAAACCAAGGAGGTCGAAGACAGACCTGACCTTGTCTGTAAGGTCGCGCAGGCTGAGTGTGATATTCCGCTTGCGCGCGCGCGTCAGCGCCATCACCAGGCTCCCGACCCCGGTCGAGGAGATATAGTCGACCCTCCCAAGGTCGACCACGAGGGGCTGTCCAACCTCGGCGAGGTCGATGACCGCCGAAAGCAGACCATCGATGTCGTGGGATATCCTCATTTCGAGGGCTCCCGACAAGCCGAGCGCGATACCCTTGTCGGTAGGGAGCATGACAGCCGGAGCTTCTGGATGCCGGGAGGAAAATTCAGCCACGGTTTCCGCGATTGTCATGGTCAGAGCACCTTGGCCGTGAGGATTGTCACGTCATCCGTGAAGTCCCCTGCGCCGGAATCGGCCAGCGCTGTCTCGAAGAGCCGGCGATGATGTTCTGAGCCTTGCTCGACCTTTTCGAGGATGGGGCCGAGCCTGAGCGGGTCACGCCCCCTGGCGCAATCGATCTCGATCAGTCCATCGGTG
>JBAXTA010000046.1:0-19533 GCA_037130415.1 Spirochaetota bacterium | reverse complement strand
GCGGCCGGCGGCTTGCGGCCGGCGGCCGGCGGCTGGCAGCCGGTGGCCGATGGCCAGAACCTCGGACTTACTCCGGGTGCTGGTTGAGGAGGGCCCGGTAGGCCACGTCGGGGCTTGTCGCAGCCAGGAGGGCCTCCCGGATTTCGGTGGCCTTGAGACGCGAGGAGAAAAAGGAAAGGGTCTGCAGGTAGTAGGCGTGCTGGTTGTAGGCTGCCGCTATCATGAACAGGAGACGCACGGGCACATCGTCGAGGCTCTGGAAATCGATGATGTCGCAGCGGGACACGCCAACGGAGACGACAAGGTCGGTCACCGAGGAGAGCCTGACGTGGGGAATGGCGATGCCGCGGCCGATGGCCGTGCTCATGAGTTCCTCGCGGCGAAGGAGCTCGGACAGGAGTTCCTGCTTGTTCTTGATCTGCGGGGCCGTTGAGATGTTCTCGGCGAGGGCCACGAGGGCGTCGCGCTTCTTGGAATGGTTGAGTATCAGGACGCGGTCCGGGGAAATGATGTTCTGGAACTGCACGACCGAGGCAATCTGGCTCGACTTGCCGGAGGACAGGCGCTCGTTGACCCAGCGCTCGATCTCGCTCTTCTTGAAGCGCCACACCGTCCCGATCTTGCCGGAGGGTATCTCGCCCTTCTGCGCCCAGTCGTAGACGGTGCGCTCGGAAACCCTGAGATAGCGGGCAACTTCTTCAATCGTGAGAATATCGTCATCCATGCGAAGGACTCCTGCAGGTTGGGGTAATTCAGGGGTATTCTCTATTGTTTTCAACGCAATGTCAAGCTCGGCGAAGATAGCTAGCCAGAGGGAGGGTGCCAGGCCAAGGTTGCGACGCTCGGCGTGGCCCTGCGCAGGGCGTGGCCCGGCGCAGGGCGTAGTCTGGCCCCGCAGGGCCGAGAATCAGCGAGGCGTGGGACTCCCGGCGCCGAGCGAGTCCACCAAAAGCGCTACATAGCGGCGCCGGATCTGTGGATCGCGGAAATCGACGCCGAACTGGCCCAAGGGTATGGTCGACAGGAACATGGGGTGGACTACGCCTGTCATCACCTGGAGGGTCTTGAGCGCGAGCTCTTCCTCGTCATCGCGACCTGTGACTTCGCGCACGAGCTCCATGATCCTCGGCCGGCCAAGGCCTATGACCGCGAGAAGGGCCTTTTCGTAGGCATTGGGCGCATCGGGATCGCCCCGGAGATCTGATGCGATGATCGCCTCGATGAGGCTCGTAAAGATGCCCGGGTACTCGTGGAACTGCTCGATGTAGAAGAGGAGGAAGCCCTCGAGCCTTGCGCGCGCGCTCCCCTCGCCGTCGAGGAGGGACTGGAGCCTCGCCATCACAGGAGAAAAAAAGAGGCCGAGGGCCTCAGTGACCAGGGCGTCCTTTGTGCGAAAGTAATAGTGCACTGTGGCGACATTGACTCCGGCCGTCGCTGCGATGGCCCGTACCGAGAGTTTCCCCGCAGCCGTCACGGAGATGCACTCGAGGGCGGCAGCCAGGATGCGTTGCCTCGTGGGCTCAGCCTCGCTGGAGTAGCGGCGCTTGGGCGCGCTCACCTGGCCGCCCTCACCTGGCCGCCCTCACGTACACGCCCTCACTTGCCCAGGCCCTCCGCGGAGACGGAGAGCGTAGCCCCGACTTCGAGTGTCGAACCGAGGGCCCTGAGGCGGTCGCCGGGAAAGGCATAACAGTAGCGGGCAAAAAGCGAAGCGGAAAGCGCGGGCCCGAGGGCCATGGTGAGGCCCGGCCCGAAGGTCAGGGAGGACATACCCGTGGAGCCGGCATTGCCATAATTGCCAAGGATTCCGTCAGCCAGCAGCTTGAACTCCACCATCAGGGGCCGGTCGAGGGGGAGGTAGGCTGTCGGGGCGAGTTCGAGGCGGCCGTAAACGCCGGCGAGGTCGCTTGTGGCGCGCAGCTCGCCGTCGAGGCTGAGAATGTCGCCGAGCAGGGGGAGGGAGGACCTGACAAAGGCCCCAAGCGCGCTCTGTCCCGGATTCGCGCCAGAACCGGAATTAGCCGAGCCCTTGAAGCCTGCGGTCAGGCCGACTGTCGCCGCATCCCCGAGGTACTCGAAGGTGCCCAGAAGTTCCGTATCCAGGGGCGTAAACATGGGCCCGGAGAGGCCCCAGAACAGCCTCCGGTCAATTACCTCGAGTTTGAGGTAGAGGGATACGGGAAGGTCCAGGCCCAGGCGCGCGCTGCCGACGAGCCTGCCCTGGGCCTCCATGGAAGAGGGCACCGAGCCCTCGGCCCCGAGGTCGTAACCGAGGTCGAAGGCGAAGGCGCTGATCCCGGACACAAGGGCAATCACTAAAATACCAATGCGTTTCATGTCATTTCTTCTTCTTGAGGACGTCGCTCATCTTCGCGAAGCCCTCGGGTATGGCCAGCTCCGAGTCGGCGACCTTTCCCGGCTCGATGGAGAGGATGTGCATCTCGACCGCGGTGGCGCCCGAGGCGTCCTTCGCCCAGGCGCCCAGGGGGAAGAGCCCCTGCGCCACCAGGGGCTTGGCCATGCGCCCGAGGAGAAGCCCCTCCACCGGCGAGGTCTTCTGGAGGCTGATGAAAAAGTTGAAGCCGGGCTTGAAGTCAGCGGTCGCCCAGATACCCGCCTGCGCCTTGGAGGCTGGGTCGTCGAGGACCCACTCCTCCACCTTGTGCCCGAGGATGGTATCGGTCTTCCCTGACTTCTTCACCTTGACGGCAACCTTGTCGAGGGGCGCAGTGAGTTGGCCGAGGGGAAGGGTCATGTAGAACTTGTCCTTGGGCGAGATGATGTAGAATTTCTGGGCCTTGAAATCGATGATCGGATAGCCGCCCGAGATGCCGTTGACTTCGACACCGGTCTCGGTCTTGGGAAGGATCTTGAAGCCCTGGGCCTTCATGTAGCCCGTCGCCTCGCTCTTGAGGGTCGCCGAGGCCATCGACATGGTGATGACACCCTCGAAGCTCTGGGCCGGGAGGGCTGCTACGGCAGCGCTGAGGGCTGCGACAGCGATGGCTGCCCTGAGAATTCTGTAGTTCACGAGCTTCATGGTGTGCTCCCCTCGGATCGGTTGTGGGAATGCGGGTTGCCCTTCGGGTGGCTCTTTGGGCTCGCGCCGGCATGGCCATCTGTATGGTTGTTTTTACTGCTTCCCGCGAGGCCTCGGCCATGGAGGCCTCGGCCAAGGAGGCCGGCGCCAAAGGCGACGATAAACAGCACAGCCCAGAGGCCGGTGATGACAATCGAGGCGGGTAGGAAGCCGGTAGTTCTGCCCAGCTCCACGGCGAGGGCCGCGTTGATCCCATAGAAGGGCGGAAAGATCCAGGGGAACCATTGCAGCCAGGTCGGCAGGAGTTCGAGGGGAAGTAAAAAGCCTCCGAAGAAAATGGGCAGGATAAGGTAGGGAATCACCGGGTTCGGGTGACCCGGTTTTGAGGCGAGACCTCCCGCCAACCCGAGGGCTGCGGCAGCCACCAGGAGAAGGAGGAGGACCAGGGAACCAAGGAGGAACTGTGCCGGCAGGGCAGCGCCGAGGATGGCCGATGCAGCCCAGCCGAGGCAGAGGTACTCGATCCAGCCAGCAAGGGCAAAGGACAGGACCAAGGCAAGGGCTGGGGCCAGGGGGGCGGGAAAACTCAGGCTGCCCTCCTTGGCGATCGAGGAGATGGCCAGCATTGCAAAAACCCCCGTCAAGACCCAGGCGAGAAAGGCCAGGATGGCTGTCAACATATAGCCGGGGGCGGGGCCAAAACCCGCAATAAGGGACTCGAGGTCCAGGGGCACCGGCAGGCTGTCAGCAGAGATCCCGCCGCCGGCCTCCGCCATGGTCGACACTGCACCCCTGGCTATGCCCGCCACGACAAAGAGTCGCGCGAGCGGGTTGTCCGAAGCGATCTCGAGCCTGATCTTGTTGGGCAGGACATAGCTCGGATCGTCGACCTTGATCATCATGTCCTGCGTGAGTTCAGGAGGAAAGGTGAGGAGGACCCTGGCCTTGCCGGCCTTGTAGAAGGCCTCGGCTTCGGCGGGCGTGGCCAGCTCCGTGACTGCAAAGGCCTTCCGGTCGAGGCCCGCTACCAGTTTTTCGGGGATGTTGAGGGGGCCGGCCATCGGCATGTCAAAGCCCCTGTCCTCATTGCAGACGACCAGGGGGTACTGGTGAAGGCCATTGGCCAGAAGCAGGAGCAGCGTTGAAACAAGCACAAGGGGAGCGATCAGGAGGATCGCCAGGTGTTTTTTAGTCTTTCCCAACAGCAGCGGGACATTTTCCATCTCAGCCTCCCACAGATTCAATCTACAGATTCAATCTCTTGATTGAATCAACGGATTGAATGTAGGACAAGGAGGCGCTGACGTCAAGCTCTTGGTGAACTACCTGACAGAGGACGTCGACTGGAAGAACACAAAGCCCAGGAGCCCCCAGCCCCAGTAGCGCAAAGTCGGTGGCACCGTGGCTCATTTCAACTTTCCGACAGCTCAGCCTTGCAGGTAGCTGCCTATGGATGCGATGGCAGCCGCCAGGTGGCCGAGAAGCTCCGCCAGGGCGGGGTCATCCAAGCCGAGGTGCTCCCCCTCGGCCACGCGATGCTCCAGGATCTTCGCTGCGGCCTCCACGGCGGGTATGCCGAGGTTGGAGGCCGAGCCCTTGAGCCCGTGGAGGAGCCGTCGCGCCTCGGTATAATTGCCCTCCTCGAGGGCCTTGTGCAGCGCAGAGGGAAAGCCCGCGAAGCTCGTCGCAAACATGCCCAGCATTTCGGCGAGGAGGGAGCGGTTGCCGCCCAGGAGGAGGAGTCCGCGCTCCTCATCGAGCACCGCCAGGCCCCCTGCCGGAATCGTAGCGCCTGGCACAGCTGGCGCGCCTGGCGACGGTGATGGAAGGTCGACAGCCATTCCAGTGCCTCGCTCTGCACCACTTCCTTCGGCCGTCCGGCCGAGGAATTTTTCGAGCACGAACATGAGGCGCACCATGTCGATGGGCTTGGTGATGACGTCGTCCATGCCCTCCGCGATAAAACGCTCGATATCGCTTTTCATGGCGTGGGCAGTCAGGGCGATGATTGCTCCCTGGGCCGAGGGGCTGCGGCGCTCCCTGTCGTCGGCAAGGGCTGGCGCCCCGACCTGCGGCGCGGGCCCGATATCCACCGCAGCCATGGTCCCTGCCTTCCTGATACGCTTCATCGCTTCAACCCCATCGATGCCGGGAAGGTTGACGTCCATCAATATCAGGTCGAAGTGACGCTCCGAAGCAAGAGTCACGGCTTCCTCTCCGCTGACTGCAAAGCTTGCCTGGTAGCCATGGGAATCGAGCATTGCCTTGATAAGCTTGCGGTTGACCGGATTGTCCTCGACGACCAGGAGCCTGGCCTCGATGCTGACCCTCCGCTCGCCCGTGGGCGCCGCTTCGCTGGCCTCGGTCCTGCTTCTCCGTTCAGGGCTCCTCCCCGGCAGCGCGATGAGGAAGCGACTGCCCTTGCCTTCCTCGCTCGATACTTCGATGCGGCCTCCATGGAGTTCGACAAGCTTCCTCGTTATAGGGAGCCCCAGTCCCGTTCCCTGAAGGCTCGAATCTGGCTGTCTGACCTGTTCGAAGGGCTCGAAGATCCGGCCGAGATTGCCGGCAGCGATGCCTATCCCCTGATCCCAGACCTCAAGGAGGACCATATCCCCCATGCCCTGGGCACGGAGGCCGACAGCCCTGCCCTCGCCGGTGAATTTGATGGCGTTGGAAAGCAGGTTGTAGAGCATCTGGCGAACGCGGATCTCGTCGGCATCGAGGACACCGATTTCAGAAGTGATCTCGAGTTCGATGCTGACATCCTTCTTGCTGGAAATCGACCTCATCGTCTCGACGAGCTTTTCGATGGTGGAGTGGATGTCGAAGGGCTTTCGGTGCAGGTCGATCTTGCCAGCCTCGATCTTGGAAAGGTCGAGGATGTCGCTGAGCATGCCCATGAGGTGGTCGCCGCTGGACTTGATGTCCTGCACCCAGCCGCGCTGCAGCTCGCTGAGCGTGGAGGATCCGGCGGCGAGGAGCTGGCTGAAGCCTATGATGGAGTTGAGGGGCGTGCGGAGTTCGTGGCTCATCGAGGCCAGGAAGTCACTCTTGGCCCGGTTCGCTGCCAGGGCAGCCTTCTCGGCCTGCATCATTCCATTTTCCATGGCGACACGCTCGTCCATATCGCTCAGGGTGACGAGGTAGAGCGGCCCCCCCCCATTGGAATTGAGGGTGCCCATCTCGATAGAGACCCATTTCGGCCCGGCTTTTTCCGATGCGATACGCGCCGCGAAGGAGGGAACCTCCCCCTCGGCCAGGAGGGTCTCGAGCTGCAGGCGGAGGCAGTCACCGTCCTCTGCAACAACGAGGGAGTCCAGGGACTTCCCGACAAGGTCTGAACGATCGGTGGCCAGATACCCCCCAAGTGTCATATTGGCCTCGGAGATGATGCCACGGCCATCGAGGGTCAGGTAGCCGACGGGTGCGCGGTCGAAGAGTTCCCGGTAGCGCTTCTGCGAGGCGGAGAGCCTGGCCTCGCTGTCGAGGAGCTCCCGGTTCCTTGCGGCAAGCCGCTCCCTCTGCTCTTCCGACTCCTCGGCCAGTCGTTTGCGGGTCCGCTCGAGTTCGAGGCGGCTTATCGCTGTCAGGATGGTGGCGCGAAGCAGGGTGGGGCCGATGGGTTTTAGCAGGTAGCCGAAGGGATCGGCGTTTTGGGCACGCTTTATGGTGTCGTCGTCGTCGGCTGCGGTAAGGAAGAGGACCGGCAGGCCCCGGTCACTCCGGAGCTGGATGGCAGTGTCGATGCCGTCCATCTCGCCCTTGAGTCCTATGTCCATGATCGCGAGGTCGGCCCCCTCGAAGGCCAGAGCCGCAAGGGCAGCTTCGCCGCGGGCTTCACAGCCCACCACCGTGCAGCCAATCTCGATGAGCATGTGTTCGAGGAGCTGCGCCGACAGGGCGTCATCCTCTACAATAAAGACCCGCAACTGTTCCATGGCGCGCCATTCCCTCTGTCTTCCGGCCTGGCGGCCGCTGCTTTCATCCCCGCTAGCTGCCCGAAAGGCTTTGGCCACCCCTCTTCAGGCAGCGCCGCTCAGACTGGCTTCTTCCTATAGTACACTGCCCGTAGATACCGCATAGCCTCAAAGCCAGTGGCAGTCCCAAGAAGCGACTCGGTGGAGCCGATGATCAAGGCGCCATCCTTTTCGAGAGCCCGCTCGAAGCGTCCGAAAAGCTTCCGCTTGTCATCCTCGGTGAAATATATCGCTACATTGCGGCAGAAGATCACATCGAAGTAACCGAAGGAAACAAAATCCTCAAAGAGGTTCCAGCGCTTGAAGGTGGCAAAGGCGCGCAGCTCATCACGGATGCGGTAGCCTCCGTTTTCGGCGATGAAGTGGCGCCCGAGAAGCTCCGGAGGCATCCCCCGGACAATGTCGCCGGAAGCGTAGAAACCCTTGCTCGCCTTGGCTATGGCGGAGTCCGAGATGTCTGTCGCCAGAAGCCGGATCGAATAAGCCGAGAGGTCGCCAAGCAGTTCTTTCAGCGCAATGAGGATCGAATAGACCTCCTGGCCCGTGGAACAGGCGGCGCTCCAGATGCGGAGGGCAACCTTGGTCTTCGGAGGGGCCATCATCCGCCTGGCATCGATGAGATCGGGCACGATCTTGAACTTGAGCATCTCGAAGGGAGAAGCGTCGCGGAAAAAGGAGGTCTCCTGTGTTGTGATGCGGTCGATGACCTTGCGCGCGAGGGCACCGGAGCTGTCGGCCTTGATGCGGTAGTAGAGTTCCGAATAGCCTTTCAGCCCGAGTTCGCGCACGAGGGGCTCGAGGCGCGTCTCGATGAGGTAACCCTTGGAGGCGTCCAGCGCAATGCCGGTCAGGTCCCTGACCAGCTTCGCATAGACGGTGAACTCCTCGGTGGAAAGAGCTGCCATGCCTATCGGATCCTTGCCATGATCTCGCCGGCGAGGCGGGACAGGGGCAGCACAGCATCTGCAAAGCCCAGGGCGACGGTCGCCCCCGGCATGCCCCACACAACCGAGCTCTCCTCGTCCTGTACGAGGATCTCCCCCCCCGCCTTGCGGATGTCCCCCGCGCCCTTGGCACCGTCGTTGCCCATGCCCGTCATGACAAGGGCGAGGGCCCGTCCGTAATACTGTCGCGCCACCGAGCGGAACAGGTAGTCCACACTCGGCCTGCAGTTGTTCTCCGGAGGATCATCGGTGACGCGGAGGACCTTGGTGATGGCGTCGGCCCCGAGGTCCACCCGCATGTGCCTGCCGCCAGGCGCGAGGTAGATCCTGCCCGGCTTCAGCACTTCGCCATTCTCGGCTTCCTTGACGGGAAGCTTGCCGCGGTGGGTCAGGCTGTTGGCCAGGGAGGCAGTGAAGAGGGCAGGCATGTGCTGGACTATGAGGACAGGCACGGGGATGTCGGCGGGGAGGGAGGGCACCAGTTCGAGGAGGGCGGCAGGCCCACCGGTAGAAATACCAATTGCCACTATTTCGCAGGCCTGCCTGGCTGCTGGCCTTCGGGCAGGTGCCGCGCCAGCGCCAGCGTCAGTGCCCAAGGCCGAGGCCGAGGCAGGACGCGCCCCGGCAAGGGGCGTGGCCAGTTCCGGCCTCGCCTGCCCTCCCCCCAGTATTTTCCGTATCTCGCTGCGACGGGCGAAATTCTCGATCCTCGCACGGAGCTCAGCCTGGAAGTCCGCCCGCGAGATGGCCACTCCGTCGGGCTTGGCGATGGCGTCCATGGCGCCGAGCTCGATGGCGCGCAGCGAGAGGTCGGCACCCCGTGTCGTCAGCGCCGAGACCATGAGGAAATTCCCACCGAGTCCCGAGCCCTTCAGGTGCTCGAGGACCTCTATTCCGTTCATCTCGGGCATCTCGACGTCGAGGGTCACCAGGTCGGGCTTGAGCATCGCGATGCGCGAGAGGGCGATCTTCCCGTTCGGTGCCGTACCGACAACCCGCACGCCGGGAACCGATTCCGCGATGTCGGAGACCAGCTTCCGGTAGACGATCGTATCGTCGACGACGAGGACGGAAATCATGCGACGGACAGGCTGCGCTTGGGATCGAGGATGGCGACGAGCATGTCATCCCGCCGCAGCACGCCGACAAAAAGCTCTGGGTCGGCGCCACGGAGGTCGGCCCGCATCGGCTGGATCTCGGTGACATCGGCTTCGATCACATCATGGAGCGCGGGCACCTGCACACCGATCGCCTCGCCTCCGGCCTCCTCGATGACCAGGAGGCGGGGATCGTGGGGCTCGGTACGTGGGAGGCCGAGCTTTGCCTCGAGGTCGATGACGGTGATGATGCGCCCGCGCAGGTTGACGACGCCCATCACGTAGGGCGCGGCCCCGTAGGAACGCGTGATGCGGGGCAGCCTGATGACCTCGCCGACCGAGCGCGCGTCGTAGGCCATGAAGGAGTTGCCTGCCGCAAAGACAACAAGCATGACGCTCCCTGAGTCGGAGTCCCCGGAGCTGCCAGTCCCCGCGGGATCATGGGCGCTCATATCTTGAAGCGCTCGACGAGGCGCCTGAGCTCTTCGGAGAGCCTCGAAAGCTCCTCGGAGGACATCAGTACCTGCGCGCTCGAGGTGGAGATCTCGCCGGCGGCCTGGTTCACCTCGGTGATGTCCTGGGTCATGTTGTTGACTGCCTTGGATGCCTCTGCCACGTTGCGGTTGGCGTCCTCGACACCGCGGGAAGCCTGGGCCACATTGGTCGCTATGTCCTTGGTCACCGTGGACTGTTCCTCGATGGCGGCAGCAATGCCTGAGACGATCTCGTTGACCTGGCGGATGACCTCGGCTACCGAGCCGATGTCCTGCACGGCCGTCCCCGAGGAGGACTGGATGCCCTCGATGCGGGCCTTGATGTCCTCGGTCGCGGCGGCAGTCTGCCGGGCGAGTTCCTTGATCTCGTTGGCGACGACGGCAAAACCCTTGCCGGCCGCCCCCGCGCGTGCAGCCTCGATGGTCGCGTTGAGGGCCAGAAGGTTGGTCTGCGAGGAGATGGCGCTGATTGTTTCGGTCACCTTGCCGATCTCGCGTGCGGCCGTACCAAGTGTGTCCATCGTCCCGGATACGCGCTTGGCTGAGTCAACCGCCTCGGCGGTGACCTTGCGCGCCCGCTCCGCGTTCATGGCGATCTCACCGATGGTCGAGGTCATCTCCTCCGAGGCGGTGGCGACGGTGGAGAGGTTTACGGTCGTCTCTTCCATGGCTGCGGAAACGCCACTCATGTTGGTGCTCGTCTGCTCGGAGGCCGCAGCGACGCCGTTCGCCCTCGCACTCGTGGATTCCGCGCCCATCGTCATCTGCTTGGAGATGGAGGAGAGTTCGGTGGCCGCCGAGGAGAGTGTCTGCACGCCTTCGTGGATCTTGCCGAACATGTCTCTGAGATTGGATGAGGCGCCGTTCAAGGCCTCCGCCAACAGGCCGACGTCGTCCTTCTGCGTCACGTCGATCTGCCTGGTCAGGTCACCGTCGGCCACCGCCTTCGCAAAGTCGACGCCCTTCCCCAGGGGCCTGACGATCATGTTGGTCACGACCAGGCCGAGCACGATGGAGATGATTACACCCAGTACGATGATCACGAGTATGATGACCAGGCTCGAGTTGGCCATCTTCAGGTTGGCGGCTGCCGAGCTGGCCCCGTAGGCCAGGTTGAAGGCGACGATGACGTTGATCTCGTTGATGACGGGAGTCGCTACCTTGGCAACCTCGTCGCGGAAATAGATCCTCGCGGCGAGCTGCCTGGCCGGGAAGGGATCCTTCCCGTTGCCGACATAGATGGACTGGTACTCGGTCACCTTCTCGAGCCAGAGCTTGTAGGCATCCTGGAAGGTCGCGAAGTTCTTCCTGTCCTCGTCGTTCAGGAAGGACTTCTGGTAGATGTCGGCGGCCTTCGCGATCAGCTGGAGGCTCGGATCGATCCTGGCCTTCGCGGCAAGCATGTCCTTGTCGTTCTCCGCGATAAGCATGTCCCGCGTGGCGACGCGGATGTTCGCGTATTCCCGGAGGACGTCCACCATGGTACCCACGGGCACCGTGCTGTTGTCGTAGGCGTAGCGGTAGTTCGCATCGATGGTCTTGATGTAGTAGATGCCGAAGCCGCCTATGACGCTGGCTATCGCCGCGACTATGATGAAGCTGGCCAGTAGCTTGGTCCGTATGCGCATGTCCGCAATTCTCATGAGATGCTCCTTGTGTCGTCCGTAGGGTCCCTGCCATCCAATATCGAGGCCACGCTCGCAAGAAGCGCATCCCTGTCGAGTTTTACGAGGTATTCGCGGGCACCGGCCGCGCGCAAGACCTTCTCGTCATCATCAGAGGCCAGCGAGGTGAGGGCGATGACGGGAAGCCCCGGGTATTCCTCGGCAAGCTTGGCGGTCAGCCCGCGTCCGTCGAGCCGTGGCATCTCGACGTCGGTCACCACGAGGGCGACTTCGCCTTCGAGCTCGCGCACGAGGGTGAGGGCCTCGAAACCGTCCCTGCCTGCCCTGACGCGGTAGCCGCCTTCGCTGAGAATCTCCTTGACCATGTTCCGGAAAAAGTCGGAGTCCTCGGCGAGCACGATAAGGGGCGCTGTCGGATCCTCCTCGGGGACGGCAGATGCTGCCTCCCCGGCCTCGGCTTCAGGCTGCCGGCCAGGCTTCGAATGACCCGGCCCGAGGTCGCGGGGCCGCGGCCCTGCTGCTTCGGACCCTGTCGCGGCCACCAGCAATCCCTGGGCAGCGAACCATTCGGGCTTGAGCACGGAGAGGGCTCCCTCAGGATCGATGACCACCGTGGTCTGTCCCTGGATGACAGCCGTTCCCGAAACCCCTGCCCGGCGCATCGAGCGCTCGTCGAGGACCGCCTCCGCCGAAACGGAGTCCACCGGCGGCGAGGCCAGGAATCCGAAGTGGTAGCCCGCCGTGTGGCAGAGCACGCAGGCCTGGGCGCTGTCGGCGTCCAGGGTCGAAAGCCCCGTGAAGGAACCCACCGAGAACACCGGCAGGGAAAGGCCCCCCACCCTGAGGAAGAGATCCTTCCCAATTGGGTCTATATCGCCCTTCTTCACGCGGACTACGCGTTCTACCGCCTCGAGGGGCATGGCGCACTGCTCCGTCGGGCCGTTCCTGAACAGGAGCCAGCCCTGGGCAGCGTCAGGGGCTTCTTCGGGCTCTTCCTCGGCAGCGTGCTCGTCACCCGCGCCGGTCAGTCCCGCCTTCAGGGCAAGGCCGGCCGGGTCGATGATGAGGGCGACCGCACCGTCGCCGAGGATGGTGGCTCCTGAATATTCCTTGAGCGACTTCAGGTGTCGGCCGAGGGGCTTTACCACGATCTCGGTGGTGTCGAAGAGGGCGTCGAAGATGACGCCGTAGCGGAAGCCAGAGGAACGCACCACGATGATGCGGTAGTCACTCTCCACGCGGAAACGGCGCTCTTCCTGGCTTCGGTCCGCAGCATGGCTTGTCTTTCCAAGCACTGCTGCCATCGCCTCGGAGGAGGGCGAGCGCCGGTCCTCGACACGATCGCGGCGATCGGGAAGGTTTTCACCTGTTGCCGGGTCCTCGAAGCTGCGCTCCATGCCGATAGCGTCGGCAAGACGCACGAGGGGCAGGACCTCGCCCCGGAGGACCAGGACGGCGCGGTCGCCCACCCGCTCGATGCGGCGCTGAACATCGCCGGCGCGCACGTGGAGGAGCTCTGCGGCTGCGGCCTGGGGCAGGGCAAAGCGCTCGTCGCCCACGCCCGCCAGGAGGGCTGGAATCACCGACAGCGTGAGGGGCAGCGTGATGCGGACCTTGGTGCCCGAGCCGGGCGCCGAGTCGATCTCGATGCGGCCTCCGAGGCGGTCCACATTGGCCTTGACCACGTCCATGCCCACGCCGCGCCCCGAGAGGTCCGAGACCTTTGTCGCCATCGACAAGCCTGGCAGGGTTATGAGGAAGAGTTTTTCCTTCGCCGACATCAGCGACACGCGGTCCGCGGCTACCTGGCCCATGGCCACGGCCTTGGCGGCGATGGCGTCAGCGTTGATGCCCTTGCCATCGTCTTCCACGAGGACGAGGATCTGGCCCGCGACGTGGGCAGCTGAAAGCGAGATCGTGCCCCGTTTCGACTTGCCCGCCGCCGCGCGCACTGCTGGATCCTCGATGCCGTGGTCGCAGGCATTCCGTACCAGGTGGGTCAGGGGATCGGAGAGGGTCTCGATAAGGCTCCTGTCGAGTTCGGTGTCCTTGCCGGTGATGCGGAGGTCGATGTCCTTTCCCAGGTCGCGGGCAAGGTCGCGCACCGTTCGTTGGAAGCGCGCGAAAAGATTGGAGGCTGGCTGCATCCGTGAGCGCATGACGGCGTCCTGGATGTTGGCTGTGACCGTATTGAGGCGCTGCACGGCTGCAAGGGTCGCTGCAGGGTTTGCCCTCCTCATGACATCCGACAATTCGTTCCTGACCAGTACGAGTTCGCCGGAGAGGTTCATCAGGTCGTCGAGCACGTTGACGGAGACGCGAACCGTTTCGGATTCACTTCCTGAAGGGGCGCCTGGCGCCTTGGTTGGAGCCGCGGTGGTGGCCGGGGCGGTGGCTGCTGCCGGAGAAGCCGCGGCCGGGACGGTGGCTGCAGCCGGCACGCTCCGCGCCACCGGGGCCGCGCCCGCGTTGGCGCCCGCGCCAAGGGGCGAAGCATTGGGCGCTGGCGAAGCTTTGGGCGCTGGCGCTGCGACTGGCGCTGCGGCCGCCGCCGCAGGACGGACTTCCGGAATCCTGAGCATGGTGATGCCGATCAGGGGAATCTCGAAGCGGAGGACTATTTCCTGGAGGTTCAAGGCTGCGGCATAGAGAACGAAATATGGCACGTCGTCGCCGAAGCTCTCGCTGTCGAGGGTACCGACCGAAAGGTAGTCCAGGGCGCTGTCCAGGATTTCGCCCGATTCAAGGAGGGCATGAATGACAGCCAGCGGAGACTTCCCAAGGCGGTGCACGTCGTGCACCAGGTCAAAGCGGAGGAGAAACAGGGTCTTGTCCTGGCCCAGCAGGCGCTCGACCTCGGCCTCATCGGTTTCAAGTTCGCGGCTCGAGCCTGGGGCGGCGAATTTCAGGATCTTCGGACGCTCACTGGGCCCCTGCGCATAGGCAGCCGCCAAGCCGATCAGGCCGACCAGTTCGTCGGCAATGTCAGCCTGCTCCGATTCCTCGGGCGTGTCGATGAGTCCTGAGAGCCGGTCGAAGCCGCGCAGGAGGATGGTCACCACCTCAGGGTTCGGCGCCATCTTCCCGGTCCGGACGTGCTCGAGGACATTTTCAAGTTTGTGGGCGAGTTCCTTGATCACCTTGAAATCAAAAAAGCCGGCTCCGCCCTTGATGGAGTGCGCTGCCCGGAAAATCTTGTTGATGAGGGCATCGTCGCGGGAGGCTCCCTGGCGCTCCAGTTCGACAAGGTCCTCTTCGATCGAAGCCAGGTGCTCCCTGGACTCCTGGATGTAGGATTGAACCAGTTCCTGGTCGTATTCCACCGTCGCCACCGCCTAACCGAGCTTCATATGGTGGTCGAGGCGCATCATCTTGAAGAGGCCCACCAGGTCCTCGTTGGCGCCGGTCACCCGGAGCGAGCGCCCCTGGGCTACAAGGCTATTGGCAGCCGCTATGAGGAGGCCCAGTCCCTTCGAGTCGATCATCCTCACCGCCGACAGGTCGATGGTGAACTCCCCCTGGCTGGCCGTCACGAGCCTACGGAGTTCCTCCTTCACGGCGGGAACGCTGGTCGCCACGATGTCAGCCTGCGGGTTCCAGCTCCCGGGCCCGGTATTGTCCTGCATTGCCTGGTCCTCCCTGATGGCGAATTCCGCGAAGAATTTCCGTCCGCCATCCTCATAGTGATACCTGTCCGAGTATTTCGAGATGATATGGATGCCGTTCCCGGAGGTCCCCGCCTCGCGGGAAAGTTCCCGCGAAAGCTCGGCCTCCGGGTCGAAGCCGCAGCCAGAATCCTCCACCGAGAATTCAAGACTTCCCCCAGTCAGGGACAGCGCCACGTGCACCATCATGGAGGGATCGAGTCCGCAGCCGTGCTCGATCGAGTTCTGGATCGCCTCGCGCGCCACGAGCTCGATGCCAAAGCGCCGCTCCCTGACCCCGATGGTCGTAAGCTGCTGGTGAAGGAGCGAAATGAACTGGTTTACCGAGGAGTCCTGGGCAGAAATCTCCTGATCAATGAGGCTCTGGTCGGCCATCATGCATCTATCGCCATGAGGAGACGGTCATCGCCAAGCGGCCCTGGGGGCATTATGGAGCTGCGTACCGCGGCGAGCGCCTCATCCCGGACCCAGGCGGAGGCGGCCGAAACCGCGCGTTCGAGGCGCCCGAGCCCAGCGCTCCAGGACTGCCCGCTTTGGAAATCCTCCAGCACCCCGTCGGTGTAGAGCCAGTAGCGGTCGCCTAAGGCGAGGCGGAAGTTGCCCATCTGGAAGTGTGGCGCTTCAAAGGCCCCCAGGATGTCCCCCTCGGCCCGGAGGCTCCGGCTCTCGCCGCCCTGTGACACGGCCAAGGCCGGGAAATGCCCCGCGCAGGCAAAGGAACCAGTATCCGAAAGCCGGTTCAGGATGAGGTAGAAAGCCGTGACGTGCTGCCCGTCATTGAGGTTTCTCCTGAGTGCCCGGTTCATGATGTACATCGTCTGCCCTGCCGTGTTGAGGACCGAGGCATTTTCCCGGAAAAGGGCCTTGAGAACGGAGGCCTGGAATGCCGACTCGATACCGTGGCCGGAAATATCCGCCACGAGATAGCCGTGGATGCCGGGGCTCAACTCGACAATGTCGTACTGGTCCCCCCCCGCCTCCTCGGCCGCCTCGAAAAAAACCGAGCACTTCGCTGCCGGAAGGGCTTCTGCGTTGGTCAGGAAGGATTTGTGGGCATCGCTCAAGGATCGCAGGCGCTCGGACTGAAGAGCTGCCAGCTGAAGGGCCTGCCGCGCTACCTTGAGGTGAATCTTGACCCGGGCGACAAGCTCCTCGGCGCTGAAGGGTTTCTGGATGAAATCGACAGCCCCGATCGATAGCCCCCGTACCCGGCTCTTCACATCCTCGAGGCTCGTCACGAAGATGATGGGTCGCTCGGACAGGGAAGCGGTGGCGATAATGAGCTCGCAGAGGGAGAAACCGTCGCCATCGGGCAGGATCACGTCGAGGAGGAGGAGGTCGGGAAGCAGTTCCACCGCCATGGAATAGCCCTCTGCAACAGTGCCGGCGATCCGCGAGCTGAAGCCGTGCACGGACAGGATATGGGCCATCGTGCTGGCAACCACGGGGGAATCGTCGACAATGAGGATAAGTGGCTGATCTCTCGGAACGGCAAGGTTGCCATTATCCACAAGGCCCCCTTGGAACTAGGTGGATTTCAATCTCGTCAACTGGAGGCATTCTGTCAAGTTGCTCCCGGATCGCAAGGTCCCGATCTTCGTTGACAGATCCCGGGACTGGCCGTAGCTTGACGGATCCGAGCGCAAAGAGCGCCAGGAAAGGTGGACCTGGCTTGAGCAAGGGACAGAAGAATTTCAGCCTCCTCATCATCTCCATCATGATGATCGTCCTCAATTCCGAGGCAAATGTCATGGCACCCACCCTTTCGGTCATCGAAAAGGAGTTCGGCGTCAACGACACGATGATCGGGTTGATGGCCGGACTCTTCACCCTCATCGGCGCCATCGTCTCGCTCTTCTGGGGCTACTTCGCCGACAAGGCCTCGAGGAAATTCCTCTTCCTCCTGGCTATCCTCATCGGTGAGATCCCCTGCGCCCTGACCGCCCTCGCAGGCGACTGGCCGACCTTTTTTGCGCTCCGCATCCTGGCGGGCATCGGCCTCGGGGCTTCCTTCCCCCTCGTCTTCGCCATCATCGGCGACCTGTTCGACGAAAAGGAAAGGCCCTGGGCTGCGGGAATGATCTCCGTAGCGATGGCAGTCGGCACGATAGTCGGGACGCTCATCGGCGGCTACGTTGGCGCGGACGGCAACTGGCGCCTGCCCTTCATCCTCGCCTCGGTCCCGAATTTCCTCTTTGTCGCGATCTACTGGTTCTTCACGCCTGAGTCGAAGGCGGCGGCGAGCGAGGAGGCGACCGCCGAACTTGTCGCTTCCGGCCTCGTTTATCCGAAGAGAATCAGGCTCGCCGACTACGCGGGCCTCTTCAGGACCCGCACCAACCTCTACCTCCTCCTCCAGGGCATCGCGGGGACCATCCCCTGGGGAGCCTTCTTTTTCATCAACAAATTCCTCGAAGAGGACAAGGGACTCTCCATCACCGACGCGACGACGGTATTCCTCGTGTTCGGCCTGGGCATGGTAGCGGGCAACGTGCTCGCCGGACCCATCGGAGGCAGGCTCTACAAGCGTGATCCCAGGCTCATGCCGCTGTTCTGCGCGGCCACGACCCTCGCCGGGTCGCTGGGAGTGATCTACGTCGTCCTCTGGGCACCGGCGAACCTCATACTCCTGTCCATCCTGGGTTTTGCCGCAGCCTGCATGGCCGCCCTCACCGGGCCGAACACCAAGACCATGCTCCTCGACACCAACGCGCCTGAACACCGGGGCGCCATCTTCTCGATCTTCAACATCACCGACTCCCTCGGCACCGGCATCGGCAAGTTCGTCGCGGGCATCCTGTCGGGTGCCTTCGGCCTGGCGGTTTCCTTGGCAGCCTGCTCTGCGATGTGGGTCCTCTGTGCGGTATTCCTGGCCATCGCCGCGACCGTCTTCGTGGGTGACATCGCTGCCCTGCGCAGCAGGATGAAGTCCGTGGCCCAGGAGATGCGGTTGGCTACGGCGACTAATCCAGGATCGTGATCTCAACCCGCCGGTTCCTCGCCCGGCCCTGATCGTCAGTGTTGGGAGCGATTGGCCTCGTTGAACCAAGGCCCCGCCAGATGAAGCGAGAGGCCGGGATGCCCCGCTTTGCAAGGGCATCGACGATGGCCTTGGCGCGCTGCTTCGACAGCTCGAGCTCGCCCTGGGGCTTTCCAGCGCTGGCCGCGTGACCCTCGACGAGGAAGCTGCGCCCGCTCGGGGCAGCGAGGAGGGCCTTCGCAATTGTGTCGAGTCTGTCCGATTCGCCGGCCAATAGCTCCGCGGAGTCAGCCTTGAAACGCAGGTCCAGGATGCGGAGGACCACCCCGCCCTCCCCCTGGGCGACCTCGAGGTCGGGACCCGCGAGGGCGATGACATCCAAGGGAGGAGCTGACAAGGGCGGCGCCGATAACGGCGGCGGCGAGAGGCTCGCTGCAGCGGGTGCCGCGGGCGCGGGTGCAGGCGGCGCGACTGCAGGCGATGCGGCGGACGGCGCTGCCAGCTTGGGCGTGGACGGCGGGGCAGGATTTCCGGGCAGGGCGCCGAGCTTGTCCCTGAGAATGGCGACAAGGCTGCCGCGATCACCCCCGTCGCCGCCCTTCCAGAACACGAGGTTGGAGCCCGACCTCCTCTCGCTGCCCCCCTCCTGAAAGCCGAAGGTCTCGTCAAAGCTGTCCCGGAGGAAGATCGGGGCGCCTGTGAAGGCATCGAGCCTGATGTCGAGGTCATGGCTGCCCTTGGCCGTCGCAAGGCCGGCAACCGGCTCCCGGAGACGCGTGGCGAACTTCGCACGCAGCTCGATGGAGTCGCGGCCGAGGTAGGGCGACCTTCCCGTGACGCGGTACTCGGCGAGGTAGGGCAGGCGCAGGGCCTGGCCGCGGAGGCTGAGGAGCCGGGTGCCCGGCGCGACAAATGAAGCTCCAATTATGAGGTTATCCGAGGCTGGCACACCGTCCTTCCAGCCTCCGGCGGGGAAGCCTTTGGGATAGGTCGCCCCTGCGATGTCGAGGAGCCCAAGGAGGGAGGGCGCCCGCGCACCAGAAGCGCTGCCGGCGCCGCCTCCACTGCCCTCAGCAAAATCATCGCGGAGCGAGCCCAAGGGGCCACTGGCATAGCGCCCGCGCCCGGAAAGGTCGAGGCTCCGTGCCTCGGCGCGCAGGTCGCGGAGGGTCTCTTCGAGGAGGTACCAGGTGCCTTCCCGCCTGCCTTGAGGCTGTCCAGGGCCTGCTGCATCGAGGGTAAGGCGCGACTCCCCCCAGGCGTGGCCGACATAGACCCCATCCACCCAGCGCGAGAAATCGCTGCGTTCCACGATATGGTCAGGCTCCGCGCTGACGACATGATCGGGCTGTTGTGCCTGCGCGGCGGCGGGTTGTGCCTGCGCCATGACCAGGGCGGCCATGATACCGGTCAGCAATTTAATAGTTAGACACATAGGGCGAGCATCCGGACGAAGTGTTCAGGGCCCTCGCGGCGGAAGGAGCCGAGGGCTTGGTCACAGGAGGTACAGGAGGCGACGGAGAGGAGGGCCTGGATGCCCAGGCGGCGGGCGATGCCAAGATTGGCGGCCCGCAGGTCAAGCCTGGGGTCAAGCCGGGGATTGTCTCCCCTCCCCTGGCCATCGCGGACGACCGAGGCAGGTCCGAACTCTGCCTCGAAAAGCTCGGCGCGCTGCAGAGGCACGGCGTAGCAGCAGGCTCCGATGGCA
>JBAXTA010000459.1:0-2744 GCA_037130415.1 Spirochaetota bacterium | reverse complement strand
TGCGACAAGGTCTCCATCTGGCACGCGGGCAATCACGACAATCCCTTCGGCCTCAGGCTGACAGCCCTCATGATAGCGAAGAAGGTCCCGGACTCTTCAGTCCCGATGTCCCTCCTTGCCGACCATCCCCAGGTGCAGTTTAATTTCCTCCGCTCGGGCATCGGTAGCTGCGATGCCGAGATGCACTAAGATTTGCGCTATGATTTAGCCGTTTGATTCCCCAGGAGGCGTCAATGAAGGTATCGGGACCCATGAAAAACGCGTTCGCAGTGTCGACCAACACCTACCACGGCTTCAGCCTGGACGAGGCGCTGAACGGCATCGCGAAGGCCGGGTTCAAGCATGTCGAGTACACGGCGGTCAAGGGATGGACTGAACACCTGTCAGCATCGATGAGCAAGGCAGAGATAGATGAGGTGCTCAGGAAGACGAAGGCCCTCGGCCTCTCCCCCCTGGGCTTAAGCGGCCACTGCAACCTCATGGACGCAGCCAGGCTCGAGGACTTCCGGGCCAACATCGATCTGGCGGCCAAGTTCGGCTGCACGTACATCGTGACGTCCACGGGCGAAGCCCACTTCGGCCACAACGAGGACAGCGCCGAGGATGTCCTGATTGCCAACATCCGGAAAGTCCTTCCCACCTGCGAGAAGCTGGGAATTGTGATGGTCCTGGAAACCCACGGCGAGTACGGCACCGGGGAGTCGCTGGCCCGGGTCACCAGGAAGGTCGGCTCGCCCTTCCTCGGCGTCAACTACGACACCGCCAACGTAGTCTTCTACGGCAAGACCCAGCCCGACGAGGAAATCACCGGCTGCATCGGCGACGTGAAGTACGTCCACCTCAAGGACAAGGCAGGCGCCCAGGCCGAATGGAACTTCCCCGCCCTCGGCAAAGGCGCCCTCAAGCTCGACGCCGTAATGCAGGCCCTTGTCGCCGCTGGCAATACCTCGCCCCTCAGCCTCGAGGTTGAGTTCACGCAGGCGGGCCCCAAGGACCTGGCCGAGGTGGACAAGGCCGTCAAGGATTCGTTCGAGTATCTGAAAAGTCTTGGAGTTGTCTGAGCCTGTGGACCTGGCGGAACCCGCCGGTTGGAGCAGGACCGCTTCCCGCAGGAAGGTGGGGTTAGCCCTCCGAACCCGCGGGGAGATTGGATATCAGGAGGAAGGCATGAAGAAGAGAATCGGTCTGGCTTGTGTCGCGGTGATGCTGGCAATGTCGCTCAACGTCTGGGCGGCACCGGCCAAACAGCTTACCTACGGCTACATCGCCTATGACATGAAGGATATCTGGAACCAGTACGGCGCCGAGGCCTTCCAGTACGCCGCAAAGCTCAAGGGTGTCAACGTCATCGTCCTCGACTCCGAGAACGACGCTGAAAAATCGGTAGGCCTCATGCAGGAGTTGATCGCCAAGAAAGTCGATGGCATTTCGGTATTCCCGATCAGCCCGGACCAGGCAGCGACACTTATCCGCATGGCCAACGAGGAGAACATCCCGATAACCATCGAGAACCTGCCCATGAACGCTGACGCTGGCAAGTACATCTCCGTGGTTGCCTGCCGCTATGACGACATCGGCTATGGCGCCATCAAATACATCGCGACCTCCCTGCCCGGCTCCAAGGTCCTCTTTGTGGCCGGCGCCGAGGGCGGCGGTGTCTGGGAAACCTACATGATCGGCGTGAACAAGGCCCTCGCCGAGTTCAAGGGCAAGGTCACGATGGTCGACATCATCCACGGCGACTGGCAGACCCAGAAGGCCATGGACGTAACCCAGAGCTTCCTTTCCACCGGCAAGGCCTTCGATGTGGTCTTCGCCAACAACGACCTCATGGCCATCGGCGTCTTCAATGCCCTCAAGGACAAGGGCCTCGACGGCAAGAAGAAGATCGTCTCCACCGGCGGTTCGCCCGACGGCCTCAAGATGATCAAGGACGGCATCGAGTACGCCAACATCACCGCCCCTGTTTCACTCCAGGGCCTGATCACCTTCCGCAACCTCTGGTGGAACTCCCAGGGCAAGAAGAAACCCGCTGCCTTCTATCCCCTCCCGATCGTCCCCGTGGACGTGAAGACCCTCAGCAAGGCCATCAAGTGGGACGTGGTCGACGCAGCTTCCATCAAATACATCGGCGGCCTCGACTGATATAATGCATGACCGGGCGACCGGCCCCTCGGGGTCGGTCGCCCTCATGTCGGAACGATGTGCCGGGAGAGGGCAGGAGTGGAAGAGCGCGAGACGGTCATTCAGATGCGGGGCATTGTCAAAAGCTTCGCAGGCGTCCGTGCCCTCAACGGCATCACCTTCGATCTCCATCCGGGGGAGATACACGGACTTGTCGGCGAGAACGGTGCGGGCAAGTCCACGTTGATGAAGATCCTCTCGGGCGCCTACACGCCCGACTCGGGCCAGATCATCGTCGGAGGGGTTTCGCACAGGACCCTGAGTCCCCGCCTTTCCAAGGAACTCGGCATCGAGATCATCTACCAGGAAAATCTCCTGGTACCTACGATGAATGTCGTCGAGAACGTCTTCGTGGGCTGCGAGGAGTCCCGCCTGGGCTTCGCCGATTTTTCCGGCATGCGCAGGCACGCCGGTGCCCTCCTCGATGAACTCGGTATCAGCCTCGATCTCTCGCGGCGCGTCGAGACCCTGAGCGTTTCCGAGCAGCAGTATGTCAAGATCCTCAAGGCCTTCGTCAGGAAACCCCGCATCCTCATCATGGACGAGCCGACCTCGATGTT
>JBAXTA010000458.1:0-2753 GCA_037130415.1 Spirochaetota bacterium | reverse complement strand
GGAAGGTCTTGGCATTCTCTCGGCCCTGGCCGATCTTCTCGTCGCCAAAGGCGTACCAGGCTCCTTTCTTGTCGATGATGTCATATTTCACTGCCGCATCGATGAGGGAACCCGAGGCTGAAATACCCTTCCCGAACATGATCTCGAGTTCGACCTTCCTGAATGGAGGAGCGACCTTGTTCTTGACGACCTTCACGCGTACGCGATTGCCTATGGCCTCTTCCTCACCCTTTTCGATCGTTTCGATCTTGCGGACTTCAAGACGGACCGTGGCATAGAACTTGAGGGCGTTGCCGCCGGTAGTCGTTTCCGGATTCCCGAACATGACACCGATTTTCATGCGTATCTGGTTGATGAACACAAGGATGGTCTTGGATTTTGAGAGGGTTCCCGTGAGCTTGCGGAGGGCCTGGCTCATGAGACGGGCCTGGAGGCCGACATGGGCGTCACCCATGTCACCTTCGATCTCGGCCTGAGGCGTAAGCGCCGCGACGGAATCGATGACGATGATATCGACCGCACCTGAACGGACGAGAGACTCGGTGATCTCCAGCGCCTGTTCGCCATTGTCAGGCTGGGATACCCAGAGCTCGTCGATGTTGACACCGAGGTTCTTTGCGTAGACAGGGTCCAAGGCGTGCTCGGCGTCGATGAAAGCAGCGATGCCACCCTTTTTCTGGGCTTCTGCTATCGCGTGGAGGGCCAGAGTGGTCTTGCCCGAGGACTCAGGGCCGTAGATCTCGATAACACGGCCACGCGGGTATCCCCCTACCCCGAGGGCCTCATCGAGGAGGATCGAGCCGGAGGGTACTGCGTCAATGCCGACAGCATTTTCCCGCCCCCCCAGCTTCATGAGGGAACCAAGGCCGAACTGCTTTTCGATCTGGAGCCGCGCAGCATCCAGGGCCTTGACCTTCTCTGCGGCATCGACGGGCATCTCTTGAGAATGCGAAACTTCCTTCTTCATCGTGATTCCTCCATTGCACAGGCGATCAGCGACTGGATCGACCCATCAAGACTTCCTGACAGTACGCCCATGTCTGGGGGCTACGATTCACTAAATCGGGAAAAAACATCAGGAAAGCTATTTTCCCGTAAAACCGGGGTCGTAGGAAGGCCCTGCCAGCGCTTCTTGGGCTAAAACTACCCTACATCAGTATACCCTTTCGGCACGGAAGGCTACAACTCATGTCTTCCTGAATACTTCGAGCGGAGGGGTCCGGGCTGCGCGGAGGGCTGGTAACACAGAGACCAGGAGGCAGAGCGCAATGGCAAAGGCCCCGACCCCAAGGATTCCCCCCGGATCCAGGTTTACAGGAATCGTTTCAAGATAGTAAGCAGGATCAAGGAGCCTTGGCTGCACAGGCAGGGCGCTTCCTCCAAGCAAGGCAGGAAAACGCATGACAATCCCAAGGATCCTCTCAAGCAGCGAAATGATTCCATTGACCTGCCAGGCTAGCAGGCTGCCGACTGCACAGCCGAAGAGGCTACCCGCCAGGCCTGTAATGCCTCCGGCGAGGACAAAGACAGAAAGGATGAAGGGAGTCGTCGCTCCACAGCTTTTCAGGATCGCAATGTCACGGGAACGCTCGATCGTGAGCATCGATATGGCAGAACCGACATTGACCGCTGCTACCACCACCGTCAGTCCCATGACAACCAGGAGGAGGGAACGCGTCATGGCAAAGGACTCGAAGAGGTTCCGCTCAAGGTCCTTCCAGCCGAGGACCTGCCACAGGAAGAGCCTGGCTTCACCTTCCGAAGCTTCCCGGAGGGATGCGGTGATGACAGGCCGGAGTCCCTCTGTGTTTCCATAGGGCTGGTCGGCCTTGATGCCGATAAAATCCTGCCTGGACTGAATCGGGAGAATCCGTGCCGCATTTTCGACCGAGACAAAGACCCATGAACGGTCAAGATCGCGATAGCCTGCGGAAACAATTCCAGCGACGCGGAACAGGCTCGCCTTCGCGGCCGCATCACTTCCCGCACCTGTCACGAGGCTGAGGCTGTCCCCGACCTTGACGCCGAGGGTGGCAGCGAGTTCGTCTCCGAGCACCACGCGGCGGGCTTCTATCGAAAAGATGCCTTCAACTACGCGAAGATAGCGCGCAACCCCAGGATCCCGAGCCCAGCCCTCATCGACGCCTCTCACCATGGCCGGGCTGGCAGCACCTCCATGGACGACCAAGGCAGAGCCGCGCAGCTCCCTGAAAGCCCCACGGATTCCGGGAATCCCCCGAAGGGCTGCAGTCAGATGGGGATCGTCGTGGGAACCATAGGAGGATGCCTGTAAATGATACGAAAAGGTCTCAAGGTAGCGCGAGGTAATGCACTCGATCATGCCATCGGCGACCACGAGCACAAGTATGAAAGGGACGAGCGAAAGACCGATGCCGAAGATGGCACCACGGAGCGAGAGGGTCCCCTCCCCTGCCCGCTGCCTCCGATCGCCTGTGCGCCTCCATTTCCGGCCCCGCTTCGGCGCGATAGCCGAAGAGCCGACAATGCGAAGCGCGGCGAAAGCGGCATTGGCCGCCTTCATCCGGCGACCGCGCCTTCGGCCGCGAGCCTTCCGCCCCTCATCAAGAGCCGCCGGTCAGCCCGGGATGCGAGGCCGGCATCGTGCGTAGCGACGATGACTGTCGTACCGAAACGCCCAGGCAGGCCGAACAGGAGTTCCCGCACCGCCTCCCCATTGTCCGCATCGAGGTTTCCCGTCGGCTCGTCTGCAAGTACCAGGCGTGGTGAATTGA
>JBAXTA010000457.1:0-2771 GCA_037130415.1 Spirochaetota bacterium | reverse complement strand
GCTACCGCGTCGAGAAGAAGGCCTCCATGAAGATCGCTCTGGAAGATGCGGACGTGGAGATCGAACCGCCTCCCACCGATGGTGCCGGTTTCAAGCCAGAGCCCGAGCTTGACCGCCTGAGCAACATCCTCAGGGCCTTCAACGAGAACTTCGGCACCCTCTTCACCGACGCCGACCGTGTCGCCAAGCGCATCCGCGACGACATCGCCCCGCAGGTCGCCGCTGACAGGGCCTACCAGAACGCCAAGGAGAATACGCCCCACACCGCCCGCATGGCCCACGACCAGGCCCTCGGCAAGGTGATGCAACTCCTCCTCAAAGACGATACGCAGGTCTACAAGCAATTTGTCGAGAACGAGTCCTTCAAGCGGTTTGTCGGGGATATGGTGTATGCATTGACGAGTTAACTGGTAAATGACCTAATGCTGAACAGACCAGAGGAAAGGCTCCCCTCCGGTCTCTGTGTTCGTGATTCTTTCGGATGGCTTCTTACGTTGATTGGCTCAGTCAGGGAACCGGGTCAGTCCACCTCACCGAGGCCCCGGAGGTAGGTCTCCGTGACCTGGATCGACGCATGTCCCAGAAGTTTGCTCACGCGGTAGAGGTCTCGGTCGGTCCGGTACTCGCGGACGGCAAAGGCGTGCCGGAAGTCATGAGCCGAGTATATGGCGCGGACAGTCCCGGCTCGGCGAGCTTGGCGATGTGGTACCCGATGCCGTGGGCGATGGCGTCAGCCGAGAGACCGGCGAAGGGCTGGCGGGCCTCGCGTCCAGCGGCCTTGGTCGCGGCCATAGCCTCGGTGGGATCTCACCGCTGATCGACTTTCCTTTCGACTCTGCGGTGAACCTGCCGGCGCGCAGGGTCCGTGTAGGCAAAGTGCCAACCCTCAGGCCACGACAGGCCATTACGCTGGCGGCAGCCCGAAAGGGCTCCGGAAGGGCGGCCAGGATCGCGGCGATCTCGGCCTCGTCAGGGATCTGAAGTTCCTTCGATGCCTTCTTCGCCGGGTGTGCCCATGTTCCCCTGAAGGGATTGCGGACCGTGTCGTACCTGCGCTCGAGGAAGGCGAAGAAGGCGCTGGCAGCCGCGATGTCGCGGCGGACGGAAGCGGCGGCCCTTCTTTCGGCGGCAAGAGCAAGTGCGAAGTCGTCGGCGGTCCTTGGGGTGGGTTCGATAGCATTGATGCCCTTCTTGCCAGCCCAGTCCTCGAAACGGACCAAGGCGGAGCGGTTGGCACGCGCGGTGTTTACAGAGCGGGCGCCTGCCTGAACGAGGAAGGTCCAGTTTCTGGCTGCCCGAGAAAGTCAATCCACCGGTCGTGGGTGTAGCGCGCATTTTCTGATTTTGTCCTTCCTTCCATGCTTTCCTTCCTCTACTTGAGATGCTCGTCGAACCCTTGCAGACAAAGGCGAAGTTGACAGCCAGGAAACCAAGGAGTAGTCTGCCCGCAGATGTGGGGAGATGACTTGGGGAAGGCAGGATGAAGGGAAAGCTGCGCGATGGTCTGCGCAGGATCGCCGCCCTTGACCGAGCGAAGAATCGAGTGAAAGAAGCGCATCGGGGACCGCCTGTGCATGATCGGTGGCTTCAACCAGGCGCACTACCTCAAGGATTGCCCGCCTGAGGCGACCCGGGCCTAGGTGCGCCGGTGCTTCGAGGAGGCGGGAGTCGGCGGAGGCTACATCCTCGCTCCCTCGGATCACTTCTTCGACGCGGATACCGCCTTGCTCGAAGCCTTTGCCGACGAGGCGAGGGTCTGTCAATACTGAAGCGTGATGAAAGGGAAGGTGCCATGACGAGCAGGGAGAGGGTGCAGAGGATCCTGTCGGGACAGCCGGTCGATCGGCCAGCCTTCTGGCTAGGAAATCCCATCGACGAGACCAAGGAAATCTACTACCGGCACTTCGGCGTCGGAGGCGAGGCGGAGGTCATCTCCGCGGACTTCCTCAAGGCATCCCAGGTCAAGACCAACCTGAGCGGAAGGCGCGACCTCGAGCTCAATCTTGCCGTCGGCAGCGACATGGTCTGGGTGTCGCCCGAGCTCGATGCCCATAGCTGGAAACATCCTTCAGGCAAGCCGATGTGGGACTTCTACAACGGGGGAGAGAAGCATTCGCTCACCCAGCCGGGCTTCTTCGCGGACTACGAGGACCCTGCGGCGGTGGAGGCTTTCGACTGGCCCGATCCCGCCAACCTCGATTTCTCCAGTACCCACAGGAACGTGAAGGAGGCCAACGAGGCCGGCCTGGCCGTCTTCGGTGGCATGTGGATGCCATTCTTCCACATCGCGGCCGATTTCTTCGGCATGGAGAACTACTTCGTGAAGATGATTACCCACCCCGAGGTGGTGGAGGCCGTGACCGACAGGATCATCGACTTCTACCTGGAGGCCAACCGGCGTTGCCTCGACCTCATGTCAGGAGAGCTGGTCGCGGGCTTCTTCGGGAACGACTTCGGGAGCCAGCTCGACCTCCTCATCGCCCCCGACATGATGGAGCGCTTCATCATGCCCTATTACAAGCGGTTGATCGACCAGATACGGTCCTACGGCCTCAAGGTCGTCGTGCATTCCTGCGGCTCCATCGACAGGATCATTCCGCGGCTCATCGAGGCGGGCATCGAGGGCCTCCATCCCCTGCAGGCGCGCGCCGCCCACATGGACGCCGAGAACCTCGCCATGAAGTACCGGGGCAAGGTGGCCTTCATCGGCGGGGTCGACACCCAGGACCTCCTCCCCTTCGGGAGCGTAGAGGAGGTTCGCGCGGAAGTCC
>JBAXTA010000456.1:0-2776 GCA_037130415.1 Spirochaetota bacterium | reverse complement strand
CAGGCGCCTAGGAACAGGGCATGAAAGCACGCTCGTACATCGCACTCGTCCTCAACGCCCACCTCCCTTTTGTGCGGCATCCAGGCGTCGAGAAGCTTCTCGAGGAGCGCTGGTACTTCGAGGCAGTCTCCGAAACCTACCTCCCCCTGCTCAGGATGTTCCGGTCGCTCGAACAGGACAGCATTCCCTTTAAATTGACGCTGAGCCTCTCGCCGACCCTCTGCTCGATGTTCAGGGACCGCCTCCTGTCCGAGCGCTACCTGGTTTACCTGGACAACCAGATCGCCCTCGGCGAGCACGAAGCCCTCCGTCTCGGCGGCGACCCCACCTTCGGACCGCTTGCTGCCATGTACCTGGAACGCTACCGACTTGACCGTCGGGACTTCACCGATATCCATTCCAGGGACTTGGCCGGGGCCTTCGATTTCTACAACAAGCGCGGGCGCATCGAGTTGCTCACGACAGCGGCAACGCATTCCTTCCTCCCCCACTTCCGATCCCAGCCGGAGGCGATGGCTTCGCAGGTCGAGACAGCCATCATCACGCAGCGGAGCCTCTTCGGAAAGCAGCCGGCGGGTTTCTGGCTTCCCCACCTTGGATGGTACCCCGGTCTCGAGCTTCTCCTGAAATCCTACAACCTCCACTATGGGGTCGTGACGACGCGGGGAGCCATGCTCGGCCATCCTGCGCCCAGCCGTGGGTCCTTTGCCCCGGTGCAGTGCCCGAATGGCTTTACGCTCTTCATCAGGGACGCGGCCGCGACCGAGTCAGTCTGGTCCGACACGACGGGCTATCCCTCTGACCCCAGCTACCGTGACTTCTACCGCGATATCGGCTTTGACCTGCCCCGGAGCGAGATAGCGAACTTTGTCCCAGAGGGCTCAGGTCCGCTCTACACTGCATACAAATATTGGGCTGTAACTGGAAGGACCAATGACAAGCGACCCTACGATCCCGTAGCCGCGAGCGCCACGGCTGTCGAGCACGCGCTGCACTTCCTGGGCGAGCGCCTGGCCAAGGGCCTGGCAGCGGCTCCCCTCCTCGACCGGCCACCCCTCATGGTCTGCCCCTACGACGCCGAGCTTTTCGGCCACTGGTGGTTCGAGGGGACACAGTGGCTTGATGCCCTCTTCCGCAACGCCAAGGACCGTGAACTCTCCTTCATCACACTTGGGGAATACCACCACCTCTACCCGGAAAACGAGGTATCCACGCCCGAATATTCCTCCTGGGGCGAAGGCGGCTACGGAGAAGTCTGGCTGGATGGTTCCAACGACTGGATCTGGCGGCACATCATGAAGGCCTGCGAACGGATGACCGAATTGGCAGAGCGCTTCCCCGACGAGTCAGGCCTTCGTGAGCGCATCCTCAACCAGGCAGCGCGCGAAGTCCTTTTGTCCATGGCCTCCGACTGGCCCCTTCTCATGAAGTCCGGGCGTTCTGCAGCCTTCGCGCGGAGCCGTATCGAAGACGCACTCGGCAATTTCTCGCGCATCTACGACATGCTGTCGGCCAACACCGTTTCCACCGAGTGGCTGACCCGCCTGGAAAAGCGCAACAACCTCTTCCCCGAACTCAACTACCGGATGTTCAGAAGCAAGCGCTGAGGACTGGCCCGGGAGAAAGCGCTATTTCTTGACAGCTGCGGCGGGGGGAGAGGTGGCTTTGGTCTGGGGGCTGGCGGGGGTCTTGCCTGGGGCCTTTTCGTTCGCCGGGGCCGGAGCGCCTTTGGCAGCAGCTGGAGGAGCGCCCTTGGCTGCCTTTTTTTCGCCTTCGGAACCTGCAAGCCGCTCCACAAGAATCCGCCCGGCAACCTTGTCGAGACGGAAACGGCAGCCTTTGAGGAGTTGGTCGACGCTGATCTCCACCCTGCAGATGTCGATGATGGTACCCGGCCAGATCTCACCGCGGACCTCGACAATGGCTGCATCATCTCCATCGAGCTTGACAAGAAGATCGTTGATCGAAGCCCTGGTTTCCTCGACAAGCTTGTCCACCTGTCGGTGGAGCGCCGCACCATCGACCTCGGGATGGGTACTGACATGTGCGTCGATCTGCTGCGCGCGGAAGGCGAGCTGCCTGAGCCGCAGGTTGGCCTGATCAAGCCGTTGCTGGACGGTGAAGTCGATACCGACATGCACGAGCGTGCGTTGGCGGGCCTGGTTGCCAAGGCGGGCAGCCTTGAGCCCATGGACAGCCCAGGTCTCGCCTCCCATGATGACGCCCTTTTCCCCGAGGTCGATAATGCCGAGCGAGAAGACCTTCGCCCCCATGATGGCGCTCAGGACCTGGATGTCACCCCTGCACGCGACACGGCAGTTCTCGATGAACTTGGCTGCAATATTCCCGCCTACCTTCACCTGGCCGTTCTTGCGGCCGATGATGCCCTGCTGGCAGACGAGATCCTTTTTGGCGTTTATGTCAAAGGCGTCAAGGGTTGTCTTGCAGAGAATGCTGCCACCCGACCAGACCTTGAAACCGTCCGCGACCTTGCCCTCGATGATGACGTCACCTGGGAACAGTATGTGTCCGGTGTGATAATCGACCCCTGCCTTGACGAGGAATACCTCCTCGACGGATAGCTGGAAATTGGCCCTGACCAGGAGGCCGTCCACCTCGGCGCGGAGTTCACCATCCTCGATCAGGACCTTGGCACCGGCAGCCCAGTTTTCCTTGTGGCTTCTCGAAGGCACAAGCTCGCGCCCCTGGAGGTCGCAGCCCGCGCGGCCAGCGCTTGCGGGCACGAGGTGCCCGAGCACCTCGCCTTTTTTCACGA
>JBAXTA010000455.1:0-2779 GCA_037130415.1 Spirochaetota bacterium | reverse complement strand
TTCTGTCCCAGTATTCCTGCCTCGTGGGTAACTCCAAAACAGACAGGGATCTGACGCGTAAGGGGCGTATCATCGGCGAATCGCCGGAATTTCAGGATCTTGAAGCGGAGGAAATACTCGAGAAAATAGACAGGGTCCGTATAAAAGCGGCTAATGTCCATGCCCAGCACCGCGACCCACATCCTCTCGAGACACTCGGCAGTAACAGGCGCAGGCCGGCCCGGGCTGACTTCTAAACGGGGAACCCCATGCCATTGGGTCTCGCCCCGAATCCCAGCCTGGGGATTTTCCCAAAGCGCGAGTCTTCTGGTATTTTCGGCAGAGTCGCACAAGCGACCGAATTCATCCAGCAAACCTGCGATCACCGACACTGGCTTCCTCCCATCCATGATTGACTATCTTGCAGATATTTCAGATTTCCGAAAACCCGCGCTCGCCGCCCAAGGAGCGGCCTCGAGCGCGGGTCAAGTCCAGATGAATCAAGTCTTGCTTACTTGTACAGGGCATCCCGATAGGTGTTGAAGTTGCTCATAGTCACGAAGATGCTTCCCGAATCGTTCTTGAAGGACGCGGGTTTCTTGCTCTTGGTGATATAATCGACCAGGATCCGCGAACCGAGGTTGCCCATCTTGTAGAAATTCTGCGCTTCAGTTCCCCAGATGGAGCCGTCTTTGATCAGGCTAAGGGTTTCCTCCACATCGTCGATGGCCACAACCGTGATCTTGCCTTCGAGCTTGTTCTCCTTGATGACCTTGGCAGCAGCGGGTCCGGCCTCGCCGCAGACGCCGATGACGAGATTGATCTCGGGATAGGCCTTGAAGGCGGCCTCGAATTTCTGCATTGCGATCTGCATGTCGCTGTTGCAGGACTCGTTCAGTACCATCTTGAAGTCCGGGTAATCCTTGAGCGCGGCAAGATAGCCGTCGCGGGCCTTGATGGCGAAGGACGCGTCCATGGTGCTCTGCATTACGATGGCACGGATCGGAGTCTTGCCAAAACTGAGCTTGATGGCGTTTCCACCCTGCCTGCCGAGTTCAACTTCGTTGGTACCTATGAATGCGAGGGCAGTGCTCTCCGGGTCCTCGGCGCCGACGAACACCACGGGAATCTTCGCCGCGGCAGCCTTCTTGAGGACGGGGCGCATGGCGGTAGGGGAAATGGGCATGGTGATGATCCCGTCCACCTTCATGGCGATGGCGAGCTCGATCTGGTTGACCATTTCGGCAGGGTCTATGCCCTGGGGACCGACGTACTGGCCCTTGAAACCCAGCTCCTTCGCGGCCGCCTCGAATCCGGCGCGCGCGACATCCCAGACGGGATGGGCCACGAGAGGCGTGACAAACACGATGTTGAGCTGCTTCTTCTGAGCAAAGACGCCTCCCGCGACCACGCTCAGCATGACCAAGACCATTAGGACTTTGATCGCTTTCCTCATCCGATGCCTCCTACGAGATCCACACTTATGCAAGCGCCATGCGCCTGCTCGAAACCATATTCCGTCCGGGTCGGATCGCTCAGTCCTTGCAGTACATGCCGGTGGCCGCCTTCATGAAAAGGCGGTCGCTGATCTCCTCGCAGCCGAACTCCGCGCTCATCCTGCCTTTGGCCAGGATGACAAAGCGGTCGCACATGGCCAGGAGCTCGGGCAGCTCTGAAGAGATCATCACAATTGCAACGCCATTGCGGGCCAGCTCGGTCATGATCGAGTAGATCTCGACCTTGGCGCCCACATCGATGCCTCGGGTCGGCTCGTCCAGGAACAGTATCCGCACTCCCGTCATCAGCCATTTGGAAAGCACCACCTTCTGCTGGTTGCCTCCCGACAGGGAAAGGATGCTTGTCTCGATCCCGGGTGCGCGGATGTTGAGCTGCCTGAAGTAGGACTCCGACAGTTCCTTCTCGGTACCCTTGCGGATGAACAGGCGCCCGAAGATCCTTTCGAAACTTGCCAGGGAGCTGTTCTCCCTGATGTTCATAGTACCCACAAAACCTGAAACCCGCCGGTCCTCGGTAAGCAGGCCCATCCGAAGGCGGATGGCGTCCTCGGGACTCCTGATTTCGACGGCCTTTCCATCAACCAGAAGCTTGCCGGCAAGACGGCCCGTCGAGCCGAAGATCGCGTTGACGAGTTCGCTGCGTCCCGCGCCCACCAGGCCGCCGAGGCCGAGGATCTCCCCGGCCCTGATACTGAACGAAACATCATCGACGATTTTCCTGCCGGGTATCCTCGACGCGACGCTGAAGCCTTCGACGCGGAGGACCTCCTCCCCAAGGGGCAATTTCACCTTGGGATACATGGCCTCTATCTTGCGGCCGACCATGTCTTCGATGATGCGGTCCGGGACAAGATCGACACGCGATGTCGTGGAGATGACCTTGCCGTCCCGGAGCACCGTGACGCGGTCGGCGATGCCGAAGACCTCGTCGAGCTTATGCGAGATATAAATGCTGGAAATTCCCTCGCTCCGTAGCCTCGAAATGATCTCCATGAGGATCTGGGCTTCGGTCTCGGTCAGGGCAGACGTGGGCTCATCGAGGACCAGGATGCGCGGATGGCGGTACAAAGCCTTCGCAATACAGAGCAATTGCTGCTGGCTCGTGGAAAGCCTGCGCACTGTCTCCTCGGGTCTTATGTCCAGGCCGACCCGCTCGAGAGCCTCGGCCGCCAGTCGCATCATGGCCTTCCAGTCAACAAACAAGGGGATGCGGGTCAGCGGCAGATTGCCGACAAAGATGTTTTCTCCGACCGAAAGATCCAGGTTCAGGCTTATCTCCTGGT
>JBAXTA010000454.1:0-2779 GCA_037130415.1 Spirochaetota bacterium | reverse complement strand
AAGTCCGTGTAGGCCCGGAGCGTCAGCTCGGAGGGGGACAGGGAACCAGCGATCTCGTTGAAATAGTAGCCCTTGGCGATGATCTCGACATAGCGGGAGGTGATCTGGCTGCCCAGGGCAAAGGCTCCGAAGTCGTCGGTCGTAACCGTCTGGTAGCTGGTTCCAAGCGGATCGAGGTTGGCATCCAGGGCCTGTATCGTGATTGACGTTCCGCTGCTGAAGGGGCCCTTTTGGATGTTGCCCTTGATGCCGAACTTCTGGACTGTCCAGGCTGCGAACAACCCCACGCTCCCCGCCCCCATGGTGACCTTCGCATCGGCAGCGTAGCTCGTGCCTGTCCCATCAGCCTTGGTGTTCCATCCCGCAAAGGCATAGCCGGCCTTGGCCAGGCTCCCCGTATTGCCCGCCACCGTCGCCGAGTCGCCGCTCTGGTAGTTGCTGCTGTCGGTTGGAGGGGTTCCTCCCGTGGCGCCGTTGCTGTCGTAGGAGACAAAGTAGGCGTCGAAATCGGCGGCTACCAAGGCGATGCTGCCGCTGCTCGTTTTGCCCTTGTAGATGCCGGCGACTTCCATGCGAGGTGCTGCCACCAAGGCACCGGCTTTCTTGAGATTCACGATAAGGATATAGGAGCCTGCCGCGAGGTCCTTGGAGAGGGTCGCGGCGTTGTCCTTGATGGTGCAGGTAATCGGCGAGGCTGCTCCACCATCCAGGGTAATCGAACCCGCTACCTCGTCGACTTGCTTTCCGCTTGGCCAGGAGAGGGACAGCTGCAAGGTGCCGGTGCCGGAAACCGGGAGGAGCTGGACGGCGGCCGTGGCGGCGGCTCCCGTACCGACGGTGACGGTGGCCGAACCGGAGGCGACGCCGCCGCCTGCGCTGTCCAGGCCACTCACCGTGACTGTCCACGATCCCACGGAAAGGGAGGTGAAGGAAAACGTGCCTGTTGCGGATGTTGCAGGCGCGAGCGTCTCGCCAGCCGGGCCGCTGCCGGTGGCCTTGAAGCTGACCGACGCAATGCCCTCGGGAAGGATGGACCGGGAGCGGGTTTCGTGCTGAACGGAAACAAGGAGGCTGCCGGTCAGGCCGGTCTTTTCGGAGGTCGGGATGGTGCAGGACAAAAGGAGGGAGCCAGCTACTGCGAGGGCAAGAATCCGTAGGGCTGATGACATGATGGGTACTTCCTTATTTCACAACGAAATAAACGGTGGTGGAAAAGAGTGAGCCGCTCTTTTTGACGACGGACATCAGGCTATGGGTGCCGGTGGTGAGTGATGTTCCCACCGAATAGATCGAAGTGCTCTGGCCGGCAAGCAGGGCACCATCGAGGTACCACGCGTAGCTTTCGACGCTCGCCGAGGGGGTGGCGGTGACGGTCATGTTGCTGCCCTTGGCGAGGGAAGCTGACTGGCCGGAGAGGGTAAGCGTGATTTGGGGGATGTCGCTGACGGTGGTGGAGCTAGTTCCCGTGGCCCCGAGGTCTTGGGCCCAGACGGCGTAGAGCGTCAGTTTGGAGGTTCCCATGGCGAGGGTGGCAGCAGCGGCGTAGCTGGTGCCGCTCCCGTCGGCCTTGGTATTTCAGCCGGTGAAGGTAAAGCCGGTTTTGGCCATGGTGGCGGTGTTTGCCAGGACGGTGATGCTCCCGCCAGCCGGGTAAATGGTGCTGTCGCTTGGAAGAGTCCCGCCGGTATTACCGTTGCCGTCGTAGCTGACAGTGTAGGTGGCGACCTTGGCCGCAGGAGCAATGAAGTTCTGGCAGGCAGCCAGATTCAAAACAAGGACAAAGGCACAAGCAATTTTGAGAAGTTTCACAGTTCCTCCACGCTCCAAGCAAAACTATCGCTCTATTGGAGCATGGGTAGCCGGATTTTATGCGTAGATAATCGACTAGTCGGGGTGGTTTGGAGCCTTTTTGACCCGGTTTCTGGCAAAAATCGTAGGTGGCTGGGCTCTGACCCTCGCGAAGAGCTTCGCTGACTGCCTGCTGAACCCTTGGGAACAGAACCTCGCCTCAGCGTCTGGTCTGCTATCCGATTCCTCCGATTCCTCCGATTCCTCCGATTCCTCCGATTTTTCCGCCACGACACAATCAGATCGCCACCCTCCGGGCGTACTGCCTGCATGGAGGTAGGACATGCTGCGAGCTGTCAACGATATGGTGTTTAAGTATATCTTTGGCGAGGAGTCTCGGAAGGAGCTACTCAGGGAACTCATCAACCTTGTTCTTGAACGGGTCGGTCTGCCCCTGGCGGCAACTGTCACGATCAGAAACCCCTTCAGTCTCAGGAAGTTCGCCAGCGACAAGGAAGCCGTCCTCGACATCGAGGCCTCCGATGAATCCGGCAGGTTGTTCGACCTCGAGATGCAGATCAAGCGGCAGGAGACCTACGGAGCCCGCGCCCTCTACTACTGGAGCCGGGTCAATGCAGCCCAGCTTTCCATAGGTTCGGGCTACAAGGCGCTCCACCCTGTCATCGGCATTCACATCCTTGACTTTGTGATGAGAGAGGGCAAACCGCGTTTTATGAAGGTCTGCAGGATGGCCGACATCGAGGATTCCGATCCAGAAAACCGTTTTGTCCTGACAGATCAGGCCACACTGGTCACCCTCGAAATCCCCTTGATGGATCGGAGTCCTGATTGCGGACGCCTCGAGAACTTGTTACAGTTGCTTGAGCGGGAAGGAGGCGACCACGCCATGATCGAGGCTCTTACCGAACAAGACAGGTTCTTTGCCGAAGTCGACGAGGCGTACCAGAAATTCCACGCCAACCCCGAACTC
>JBAXTA010000453.1:0-2782 GCA_037130415.1 Spirochaetota bacterium | reverse complement strand
CCCTGGGACTGGCAGGATCCCGATCTCATCGTCTGTAACCATCAGAATTCCCTGACCGTCTTCAACGGTCTTACGGGCAAGCTCGTTTCTCGCGTCACCTTTCCCACATATTTTTCCAATTGGGATAATGATAGAAACAATTACTACTGTATATCCGAACCGCCCAACGGTGGTCCTCCCGCGAACATCGCCGTCATCGACTCGAACACGGGCGCCCTCGTTTCTCGAATAAAAACCTCGAACCTGGGTATCGATAAAATCAAGTATTTCGAGGGGAAGCTCTACCTCTCCTACGCGGTCAACTTCAAGGGAGCGGAAGACGACGAGCAGGAGGTGAGTGTCTACGATCTGGACGCCGGGACCGAGCGGATTGGTTACGCTCGGGGCGTTGATTGGGGTTTTTTCGAAATAGGTGGGCGAGTCTACAACCTCAGGAAGAGCATCAATTCCAAGAAGGATTTCCTCTATGACCCTATTGAAGGTTCATATGTCATGGAGCTGCCATATAATGTAACTACCATCGCGGAGAGCGAAGACAAATTATACTGCCCCGTATTCTTCGATCTAGGCCTTACCTTCAATGCCGATGAGAATTACACTACGCTGTTTGTCTACGACTGGAAGACTAAGGGATTATTAGACAATCATTATACCAGCCGAAATCCTAAATCGATTCTTGAGATTCAGAATACAGGGATGTATCTCGCCCTTGCGGCTGTCAATGACAATGGTCTAATTATACTCGATTCTGAATATCGCGAGATCTATCGTTCGGCAAAAGCTACCTGGCCCATGAGATCGAAATTTACGTTTTCGGGAAAGTACGCCAGATTGATCGATGATGGAAGCGAAGGCAAGTACGACATCTTCGATATCAGCAAGCTTCCTGTCGTTACGCAGGTCGTGGCCGGTGGAAAGATCCCCTAGAAATGAGGGTAAGTCGCGAACGCCTGGGTTCCCAGAATTATGGAGGAATTGTCACATGCGGCTGTTAAAACTGATGAGGGGCCCCAACTGCCTCCCCAAAGTCATCTTTCAGGCCGTCTTCTTTCTCAACATTATTCTGAGTACCCAGCTTCTGGCCGAGCCTCGCGGGGCTTTCGCCTTGAATTACTCCAGCCTGGCAGGATTCGCCCCGCTTTCATCAGGCTTCGCGGGCAATTACGTGCAGACAGCCTCCGTCGCGATTGATTGGCGTGCGGCAGAAAAATGGGATCTCTGCCTTTCTCTGGGAGTCAGGACTCTCGAATACTTTCCACCGCCCGACACGCTATTGTCGGTGCTGCCTGATCCTGGACTGGTCTTCCGCTACTATGTGATACCTGGACGAGCCGCCCTAGAAGCCAGGATTTCGAGCGCTCCCGGCCTCTTTTTCAACTATTCCGGGTTATGCGTCGGTCTAGCATACGATCTAGCGGCCGCAGCCCAACTTACCCAACAGGCCAATTCACTAAGAACTCCCCAGATCTTAGCCCTTCCGCTCTATTTCAGTGCCGGGCTTTCCAGCGCCATCCAAGGCGAAACCGATTCCGAGCTTTCGGCACCTCGATTGGACCTTTCCATCCAGTACTCCAGCATGACCTACTCATATGGCGTCTCGAGAAATTTCGCGGCGAATCCGAGACTGAGTTTTCCGCTCGGCTCGGGTTTTAGATTCTTGACCGGGATCACCCTTCGCTCCAATTGGCAGTCCGGTTCATTGGGCGCGGAGCTGGGCTTGGGCCGCGAACTCGTCCTTGTGCCGCAGACTCTAGTCATCGAGCCGGGATTCCGGCTCGCGGCCGAGGTCATCTACACGCCGAATAGTCTCGCGGCTATTCTGCCCAACCTAGTTGGTTCATTCTGCTTGTGCCTTCGCTACTTGGGTGGTCCTGTCGGGATTTTCGTGGAAGCGGGAGTGGAAGCGGATGTTCTTCCATTTGGGACCGGGCCTTATGTCGAAGCCGGGTTCAGTCTTCCTCTAGAGAAGAGCAATTGATCCTTGCACAATGGAAAGTTGGGCTGCGGGGCAATCCAACTTCAGGCGCGATCGCTCGCTTTTCGCCACGGTCGGGAAGCTGATCTTCGCCCTCACCGCTGAATGAAGTTTAGCGCAGCGTTAATACTATGCCGAGGCGGCTGGCAGGCCATTGGCCACCGGCATGGTGTCGAGCCATCGCGACCAGTAGGACCCGCGGACCTTTGGCGAATACGCGACCGCGAGTACTCTCGCGCAGGCACCCCGCGCGAAGGCGTACGCGCCTTCGCGATGGCACACGATAGTGCTTGAGGGTGGATTCGACAGCCACGACCGCTTCTTTTTCATCCCGATCGGCGCCAGCGAGGCTCTCCAGGAGCTCTGGCGACGGCGTGTGATTGGACTCTCCCTGAAACAAGGCCTTCTCGACGCAGCCTTGGCGGAATACGTCGCTACGCTCCGTGTGTACCGATAGGAAGGATTGTGAGGTGCGCTTGCGCGCAGGGCGGAATCGATGCTCGGCTGGCAGCATTCCGGCTTCTCCGTGGAGCGAAGCCTAGCGCAGCGTTAAGCGGGCACACGGGTTTACGATGAGCCGAAGACCTAGCGGAGCGTTACGACGCCCGGCAGTCGCTTTCCCAGTACATCGTCCGCGCACCCGTTGGCCTGGAGAAACTCACGTGGGATCAAGGGGAAGACACCATCTCATGGAAGGCAGCCGAAAAGGGGCACTGGAAGAGCTAGGTCAGGCATTTTGACAGCCTAACACTGGCGTTGCACTAAACCGCTGCGCGGTGGAAACAACTTGTACGTAATCCTTTGATT
>JBAXTA010000452.1:0-2786 GCA_037130415.1 Spirochaetota bacterium | reverse complement strand
GGAGACCACCGAGGTTCGGGAATCCGGAACAGCAGTTGATACCTATGCATGAAGGGCGATCCGCCTTTCATGGCCGATCGCCTTTCATGTCTGTCTTGCCAACACTGAGCGATACGGGATTCGAACCCACGACCTTCGGCTTCGGAGGCCGACGCTCTATCCAACTGAGCTAATCGCTCCCAGGCGATAGTAGCTTCGGCCTTCCAGCGCTGTCAATACGACCCCGATACAGCTAATCTGATGAATCATGGCTGTTCCAATGATAACCCGCATCCTGCTTGCTTCTACTTCAGCACGCCGCCGGGAATTGCTCGAAGCACAGGGAATTCCCTTTTCCATCATTGCTACTGATATCGATGAACATGCCTTTGACCAGCTTCCACCGAAGGAACGGGTCAGCCGCCTCGCCTTGGAAAAAGCCGCGGCGGCAGCAAGGACCTGCCCTGAAGGGATGATTGTCCTGGCAGCCGATACCCTTGCTTGCGACCCTACCCCCTCAGAGGGGGGACAACTCAAGAAAGATAGTTCCGGCCACATCACACTCGGGAAGCCCCATGACAGGATTGAGGCCAGGAAGATGATTGAAGGCTTGCAAGGCCGAAGGCATAGCGTCCATACGGGGCTTATCGGCATCATGACCGGGAAAGGGCAATTCGAGGCAGAGTGCTCGAGCTCCGATGTCTCCTTTTCTCCGATGAGTCCCGAAGAAATCGAGGAGTATCTCGATACGGGAGAATGGATTGGAGTGGCAGGCGCCTACAGGATCCAAGGCAGGGCTGCCAGGTATATCAAACGCCTGGAAGGTTCCTGGTCAGGGGTCGTGGGCTTGCCTATCCATGAGCTTTATGTCATCCTGTCGCGTCTCGGTGTGGAATTGGGGCCTCTGGCTTGAATCCGCAACTGACGTGGTGACCGTTTCCCTTTGGCGATGGTAACAGCGCGCTGAACCAGCGGACGCCCAGGGGATGCCTGGGCAACTTCCGCTCCTTCGGGAGCGAGATTAAGCGATGGGGGCCGGTAATTCCGGCCGTGGGAGGAATCATGGCAGTTGTAACCATGAAAAACCTGCTTGAGTCAGGTGTACACTTTGGCCATCAGGTAAAGCGCTGGGATCCCCGCATGAAGAAGTATATCTTCGCGGAGCGGAATGGGATTCACATCATCGATCTCCAGAAAACGATACAATCCATCAAGGAAGCCTACGACGCAGTGCAGAAGACTGTGTCCGGCGGCAAGTCAGTGCTTTTCGTCGGCACCAAGAAGCAGGCCCAGTCCGCGATCCAGAAGGAAGCAGAGCGCTGCGAGCAGTTCTTCGTGAACAACCGCTGGCTCGGCGGCATGCTCACCAACTTCTCCACCATCAAGAAATCCATCCAGCGTCTCAAGAAGATCGAAAAGATGGAAGTCGATGGCACCTTCGAGAGCCTCACCAAGAAGGAAATCGCCGCCCTCCAGAAAGAGAAGACCAAGCTCGAGAAGAACCTGGGTGGCATCAAGGAGATGAAGGACCTTCCCGGCATCATCTTCGTGATCGATACCCGCAAGGAAGCCATCGCGGTAGCCGAAGCCCAGAGACTTGGCATCCCTATCGTTGCTGTCGTAGATACCAACTGCAATCCCGAAGGCATCACCTTTCCGATCCCCGGCAACGACGACGCGATCCGGTCCATCAGCCTTTTCACCCAGGTCATCGCCAATGCGGTTGTCGAAGCCGGCGCTGCCGAAGGCCTCAAGATCATCGAAAACCTTGCCGGTGATGAGGAAGAAGTCAAGACGGACGCCGTGCCCCAGGAAGAGGCGGAGGTCGAGATCGACCCAGCCAACTATGTGGCCTCAGAGAAGCCGAAGCAGGAAGTGGCGGAAGACCAGACCCTCCCTGTCGATGAAGACAAGCTCTACGAGTCAAAGTAATACTACAAGGACGGAGACAGAGATATGGACATCAAGGCTAGCGATATCAAGGACCTGCGCGAGAAGACCGGTGCGGGCATGATGGATTGCAAAAAGGCGCTCGTCGAGGCGGGCGGAGTCTACGCTGCTGCCGAGAAGCTCCTCCGGGAATGGGGCATGGCTGGCGTTGAAAAGCGGGCTGGTCGCGCTACCAACGAGGGCCGTGTCTTCATAAAGGAAGCAGACGGAGCGGTTTCCCTCGTCGAAATTGCCTGTGAGACCGACTTTGTTGCCAAGAACGACGATTTTATCGCAGCGGGCAACAAGATGGCTGCGCTCGTCATGGAAAAGGGCTGGACCGGCCCGACCCCCGAACTCGAGAACACCGTCAAGGAAATGGCAGCAGTCATCAAGGAGAACATCACCTTGAAGCGTGTCTTCCTGGTCAAGGCAGGAAGTGGAGAGTATGTCCATTCCTACATCCATGGGGTGGGCAAGCTCGGTGTCATCGTCACGGTCAAGGCTGACAAGGCCGAGGCCTTCGCGAATGCAGGTGTAAAGGCCTTCTCGCATGATGTGGCCCTTCACATCGCCGCCTTCAACCCCATGTTCCTCGACCAGAGCAAGCCCGCTCCCGAGTGGATCAGGGAACAGGAAGAGATCTTCCAGAAACAGGTCGAACTTGACGAGAAGATGAAGACAAAACCGGCAAACGTGATCCAGGGAATATTGAAGGGCAAGCTCAAGAAGCTTATGTCCGATATCTGCCTGGTCGATCAAGGCTTCGTGAAAGACGAAAAAATGACCGTGGCAGCAGCAATGGCATTGGCTGGCAAGGCTGCTGGAGCGACGCTGCACATCGTGGAATATAAATACATAAAGGTCGGAGAAGCCTG
>JBAXTA010000451.1:0-2873 GCA_037130415.1 Spirochaetota bacterium | reverse complement strand
GGTCGGCTCTTTCGTGATCGTCGCCGTCATTGGCGGAATCATCGGCATCGTGGGCATCTCCGGCATGAAAACGATCGATACGGCCGACACGCGGCTTTTTGAAAAGGCGGCCGTGCCGCTGGGCCAGCTTGCCTCGCTGTTGGACAGCTTCCAGCAACTGCGCATCAACCTGCGGAAGATGGGTGGCACGACCGATGAATCCGTGGTCGCCCTGCTGAAGGCGGACTGCGATATCCAGCAAAAGAATATCAGCAAGCAAATGTCCCTGTACTCCGAGGCATTCCTCAACGCCCAGGACCAGGCGAATTTCAGGGAATTCGATACGAGTTACTCGAAGTATCTCGGGTTTTCCGACTCGATCATCAGGCTCGTACAGCAGAAGAAAAACGCAGAAGCCTTGGTCATCATCAACGGCGAAGCGGGGAATCTCTCCACCGAGATCAGGATCGGCCTGCAGAAAATCGTCCAGTTCAACGTTGACGCGGCGAAATCGATCTCCGACGCCAACACTGCCACGGCTAACTCATTCACCCTCACCCTTGTCATCATCATCGCTGTGGGCATGATCCTTTCCGTCATTCTCGGCCTCTTCATCGCGACCTCCATCGCCAAGCCCCTCAATCTGGGTGTCGACTTCGCCAAGGGCATCGCTGAGGGGGACCTCACGCGGCAGATCGACATCAAGCGGAAGGACGAGGTGGGTATCCTCGCCGACGCGCTCAACCTGGCCTCGAGCAATCTGCGCATGATGTTCAAGGACGTGAACGAGGGCATCCAGACCCTCTCCTCTTCGGCTACCGAGCTCTCGGCGATCTCGAAGCAGATGACCTCGGGAGCCGAGTCGACGAGCTTGCGGGCCAACGGTGTGGCCGCTGCGGCGGAGCAGACGAGCGCCAACATGGGAGGGGTCTCCGCCGCGATGGAAGAGACGACGGTGAACCTCTCTACGGTCGCCACAGCCTCGGAAGAGATGACCTCCACCATCGGCGAGATCGCCGCGAACTCGGAAAGGGCGCGGAAGGTTACGGCGGAGGCCGTGGACTCGGCCAAGCGCGTGTCGGAGACGATGGACGTGCTGGGCAAAGCGGCGAAGGAGATCGGCAAGGTCACGGAGACCATCAGCGCCATCTCCTCGCAGACGAACCTCCTCGCCCTCAACGCGACCATCGAGGCAGCGCGCGCCGGTGCGGCTGGCAAGGGCTTTGCCGTCGTCGCGAACGAGATAAAGGAACTGGCCCGACAGACTGCCACGGCCACCGAGGACATCAAGACCCGCATCGAGGGCATCCAGTCCTCCTCGGGGGCAGCGGCGAGCGACATCGGCTCGGTGACCGAGGTCATCCGTCAGGTCAACGAGATCGTCTCAGGCATTGCCGCGGCGATCGAGGAGCAGTCGGCGGTCACGAAGGACATCGCGAATAACGTGTCGCAGGCTTCGAAGGGCGTCGATGAAGCCAACCGCAATGTGGCGGAGGCTTCAAAGGCGGTGAAGTCCATGGCGGAGGATGTCACGGAGGTGAACCAGGCCGCCGGCGAGATGTCGAGCTCAAGTTCCCAGGTCCTGCTTTCCGCGGGAGACCTCTCCAAGCTTTCCGAGGTGCTGCGGACACGGGTGGAGCTCTTCAAGATATGAGTGCGGGGAATGGCCTGGCCCTCAGGGACAGGCCGGGAACTGAGGAAGGCGCCGGGAGCCCGGCCGGTGAAAGCGTCATGCTCGTGGTTTTCGTTGCGGGAAACTCGCTGATGGCCTACGCCGCCCGTTCGGTCGGGGAAGTCATCCGCGTGCCCGCGATCACGCGGGCCCATGGGGCGGCGGCCTACCTCATGGGCATCATCAACCTGCGCGGGCGCATCATCACGGTGATCGACCTTGAGGCCAAGCTCGGCCTTGCGAGGACCGAGGCCCTCGATCCCCGCCTCCTCGTCATCGAGGAGCAGGGTGGGGAGGCGGTCGCCGTCTTCGTGCCAGCGCTCAAGGATGTCATCGAGGCCGAGGCCTCGGAGATCCAGCCGATGCGCGCCGACCTGCGCGGCGCCGACCCCGAGATCTTCCTCGGGGTCCTGCGCCGAGACGACCTCCTTGTGGCCCTGCTTGACCCGACGAAGAGCCTGGCCGTCGCTTGAACATCAGCATCGCCGCGAAGTTCGCGCTCACGATCAGTGCGATCGGGATGCTCGCGTCCACGGCTCTGGGCTGGTATTCGTATTCGAGCACCCGCGAAGTCCTGCAGAGCGAGATCAGGCACAAGCTCGAAGCGGTACGTGAGAACAAGGGGAAGGACGTACTCGAAGACCTCCGTGACAACCTGAACCGGGCAGCAGTGTTCTCGGCAGAACCTGAGGCCACAGAGGCCCTCGCCCTCCTCATGGCCCACGCCAGGGCCGGTGGAGTCAGTAGGGACGGCAGCTTCGACGTGACCAGCGCCGAATACGAGAGGATATTCCGGAAAATCATGCCACCGATCCTGAGCCGGATGGCTATCACGCGGAGCCTGCGCGACATTTTCCTCGTCTCTGCGGACAATGGGCAGGTGATGTTCAGCATCGCTCGGGGGAGGGACTTGGGGACGAACCTCCGAGCGGGACCCTACAGGAGCAGCGCCCTCGCGCGGACCTGGGAGAGGGTCATAGCGACCGGCAGGCCCTACCTGGCGGACTTCAGCTTGTATGAGCCCGCTGGAATGGCCTGCCTCTTTGTCGGCGCCCCCGTCTTCGATGAACAGCAGCGCGTCAGCGCCGTCGTCATCGAGCAGTTCTCCTCCGAGAGGCTGACCGAGATCCTGCAGCAGGAGGCCGGCTTCGGAGCGAGCGGCGAGGTCTTCCTCATCGGCGAGGACAAACTGATCCGGACCAAGCTGCGCAATCTCCCCGAC
>JBAXTA010000450.1:0-2881 GCA_037130415.1 Spirochaetota bacterium | reverse complement strand
GCGAGACAGGAAAGCGTGAGAAAGATTGTCAGATCAATGTGCGCGGCGACAGCGGTGATGGAAAAAAGATACCTTTATCGACTGAGGGGGCGCGCTGCCAGGCGCAAAAAAAGCCGGAACCCGCGAATGGCAGGCCCCGGCAAACATGCGGGTCACATGGCGGGCGATTCAGAACCCCGCGAGTCCCCTCGCCTTGGCGACCTTGATCCGTATTTCATCGATCTGCTTGACCGTCTCGGCCACGGTTGCCGCGCCCATCATGAGGTTCTGGATTGGTTTGACACTTTCCACCTGGCTGAAGCCGATGATTCCAGCCTGGACCGAGGGCAGGATCAGCTTGTCGATCGAAGCGCGGGCCTCAGTCAACTGCGGGGTCAGCTTGGTCTTTACGCTCTTGAAGTAGCTTTCCGTGTAGACATCGCCAAAGGCCAATACAAGGTTTTCAGGCTTGGCGATAAAGCGGATGAACTCCAGGGCTTCCTTGGCGTTTTTGCTTTTCTTGTTGGCCAGGGTCATGCAGGCATTCGGGCCTTCGTAGGAACCTTCGTTGTTCACGTTCATGAAGCTGGGCATGATGCCGAACTGGTCGCCCATCCCCGGATAGCGTGGCTCGAGGTCCGAATAGAGATACTGGTCCCAGGCCCAGGACATGGCGTAGGTTCCCTCACCCAGGCCCTTGGCCATGCCGTCCCAGGTGTTGGACATGAAATCACTCCCCAGGTATCCCTTGTCGGCAAGCGTCTTGTAGAACTCCATCAGCTTGGTCATTCCCGGGACATCGACGAGCTTCAGCTTGTTGCTGTTGAGCTTGGCGACAAAGTCCGGAGTGTTTTTGGCCATCACGTCCAAGGCGTACTGCGGCAGTATCGGCCACATGTCCTTGCAGGCCATATAAACAGGAGTGACCCCGCCCTTTTTCAGGGTTTCGCAGGCGCTCCAGAATTCAGCCTGGGTCTTGGGAACGGCGATGCCGAGCTTTTTGAAAATCGTCTTGTTGTATACCGTGCCAGCGACTGCCCCTTCCCAGAGCGGAAGGCCATAAATCTTCCCGTTGGTAGTCACCTGGGGCAACACAAAGGGCTTGAGATCCTTCACGAAGGCCTCGTTGCTCAGGTCATAGAAGGTTTCGGCCGGCTTCATCGCGTCCAGTGCCGGGCCGGCAAAGGTCATGACGATGTCCGGCAGCTCGCCCGCCGCCGCGCGGGTCTTCATGATCGTCTCCCAGTTGTCGATGGGCAGGGCCTGGATGTCGAGCCTGTTGCCCGTGACCTTTTCGTAGTTGGCCCAGGCGGCCTTCATGTAGGGCTTGGTGACCCAGTCCTGATTGGCGATGATCGACAAGGTTACGGGCGCCTTGGTGGTCTGGGCAAAGGTGCCAGCTGCGACAATAACCATAACTGCCATGGCCAGTGTTCTCTTCATGGAATCCTCCTCTGGAAGCTTCCCGCACGCGGGTATGGAGCGAATCCTAGGATCACATTCCGTGACTGTACATGGAAGTTAGCGATCGGGGACATGGAGGGAAGATACTTCCAGCCTCATGATCACTCCTTGCCGCTGCTCCTTGTGCCGCGATGGTGTTTCGGGAATTCCCTTGAGTCCAGGGATTGCCGGAAGTCATACCGGCTCAGGCTGTCTCAATTGGACAAGGTCCCATCGGTTGCCGTACAGGTCCTCGAAGACCACGACGGTTCCGTAGGGCTCCTCCCTTGGCTCCTCGACAAAGGCCACTTCCCTTTCCCTCATGGCCTGGTAGTCCCGCCAGAAGTCATCGGTCCTGAGGAAGAGGAACACCCGGCCGCCGGTCTGGTCGCCGACCCGGTCGGCCTGCTGTGCGTTGCCGGCCTTTGCCAGCAGCAGGCTGAACTCCCGCGCGTCAGGTGGCGCCATCCTGACCCACCGCTTTCCGCCACCGAGGTCGCTGTCATCAAGAAGTACGAATTGGAGCTTTTCCCGGTAGTACGCGATGGCATCGTCGTAGTCTCCGACCACCAGCGCGATCGAGCTGATCCATTGACGCATGGGCAAATCCCTCCTTCCTGGCCATCCGCGCGCACCCGGGCCGACCGCGGGGGATTATGCCCCAGTGCTCGGCCGGGCTACAATCGGCCGCACAGGGAGGCATCATGCTCAAAGGAATACCCGCTCTCATTTCGCCCGAACTCCTCAAGGTCCTTCACGAAATGGGCCATGGCGACGACCTCGTCATCGGCGACTCGAACTATCCGGCGGCGAGCAACGCGAGGCTTCTCGTCCGCGCGGATGGCCATGGCGTCCCCGAGGTCCTCGATGCCATCCTGAAGCTCTTCCCCCTCGACAGCTTTGTCGACTGCCCCGTCTCCCTCATGCAGGTGGTGCCCGGCGACCCGACGGTGCCCGAGGTGCAGGAGAGGATCCGAGCGGTCGTGCGAAAGCACGAAGGCCGTGGCGACGCTGCCATCGGAACGGTCGAGCGCTTCGAATTCTACGAGCGGGCAAAGAAGGCCTATGCCATCCTCGCGACGACCGAAGATGGCGCCTATGGCTGCATGATCATCAAGAAGGGCGTGCTGCATTGAGGCAGAGCTGAAAAGGGCCGCCTGCCTGATCTCGTGGTCGAAGGGCTCAAGTCTCGGCGGGCGACGAAATGCCTTCGAAGTCCTCAAGAGGATAGACGAAGCGTAGCTTTGTCCCGCCAAGCGCTTGGCGAAGGCACCCCCACTCCCAAGTAGCCCTCGCGGCGCGGCTAGTCGAGTGGAACTGCATCTCAAAGCAGGATATCAAGTTCTGGTCCGGACATGTTGATCATGCTATTATTGCTCAATTCTGGTTTTATTGTGAAATGGGCTAGTGTACCGCCTCGCAAATAACATTATTTTACCGTCTCCGCTTTCTTTTTCCT
>JBAXTA010000045.1:0-19554 GCA_037130415.1 Spirochaetota bacterium | reverse complement strand
ACTGCGCGGCTGCAGGAGGCGCAGGTCATGCCTCCTATCCTGAGTCGAGTTGCCTGTATCATGCTTGCCTCAATTCCCGCAACACGAGCAGCCTGAGGCAGGCACGCTGTAGTCAGCGAGTTCCCTGCGCACGGCACCTAGATCGACCTTTGCGATGTCATCGACGGCCTTGACGTAGCCGTGAAGCATGTTCATGCCGCACTGGAAGGTGAAATCGCCCTCGACCGGAATTTCGGGTGTCTGGAGCTCTCCCTTGGAGAGGTCGAGCGTGCCGTTGTACTCGGGGAAGAAAACGATGGAATTGCAGCCATCGAGGGCGGAGACCTCAAAGCGGATGACAGCCTTCATGCCACGCTGGACGACGACGGCCGCCGGCGTGTAGCCCGAGCCATCGACTCTTACTGTCACAACCTGGATACCGCCCTTTCTCTTTGCGACTCCTATGGTGTCGAGGGGAAGCCTGGCTCCTGCGAGGGAGGCGGGAGTGCCCATCGCCAGGCCGGTGACGGCCTGCAGGCCGGTGACGGCCTGGGTCTTCGGCGGAATGGCCAGTGCGCCCGGGCCGCTGGTGGGCTTGTAGCTGGAGTTGGTCTTTCCGGCGACGACAGCGCCGAGGTCGGGAACGACGGCGAAGGCGCTCCTGATCATGCCCATCCAGCAGGAATAAGGGACAACACCGGCTGCCTTGGGCGTGAACTCAACGATGTTGTCGCCGGGTTTCAGGTCCCGCCGGATGCCGTAGGAAGGCACGATGAAGGCGTGGTTACATCCAGTTATATCTTCTTTCTTGATCCGGATGATCCAGCGGACGGGGATGCCGGCCTGCACGTAGAAGGGCTGATAGCTGTTGGCGTTGAAGATCGTCACTACTGTCTGTATCCCGTCCCTGATCTCCGCTACGGCCGGTTGCATCGCGCTGCCGGCCGTTGCGACGGCGAGGCCGGAACCCGCGCTCTCGCCTTGAAGCCCAGGCAAGGCTGCCGGCGCCTTGGGAAGCTCAAGCGAGGCCTCGATCACCGAGGAGCCGGCGGAGGGGAGGACGATCGGGGTTCCGCCCAAGGAAGGAAGCTGTATGCCTGCGAGGGCGGCGGCCCTGCCGAGGGTTAGGGTGCCAAGGAGGAGCACGAGTATCGAGGAGGCTTTGATCATCATGGGCATGAACTTCCTGGGGAGGAGGGCTGCGGTCGCTCCGAAGGCGAGCATGAGGGGGACGGTACCAATTGAGAACAAAAACATGGATAGGGCCCCTGCAACCGCAGAGCCCGTTCCGAGTGCGTAGAGCTGCATGGTCTGGAGGGGGCCGCAGGGCATGAGGCCTCCGATGATGCCGATGGCGAAGGGACCGCGGCCGGCGCCGAAGGCCGCGAGGCGGTCGCCGAGCCGGCGGAGGGGTGCGGGCAGTGGGAGCGTGCCGCGCGGCAGGGAAGGAACAATGCCCATCATCTTGAGGCCGAGCCAGAGCATGAAGAGCCCTGCGAGGGCAGTAATGGCACCCTGGGCAGCTGGTGAGAAATCCATGGCCGAACCGAGCCCGCCGACTGCCGCCCCGACGAGCGTGTAGGAGACCACGCGACCGCCGTTGTACAGGAGGCCGGGCGAAAGCCTGGCGAAGAAGCTTCCTTCCCGGGACGAAACCGTCGGCGTTCCCCTTACGCTCTGCGAGAGTGCCAGCCCTCCGCACATCGCGACGCAGTGCACCGAGGTCAGGAGTCCGATGACGAGGAGCATGCCATAGCCGATGCCGCTCTCGGCCATCGGGAAGTTGTTGAAAGCCCCGAAGGAGTTCGCCATGAGGTAAATTGCTGCAAGGCTGAGGCCGATGCCAAGGGCGATTGGCGTGGCGCGGCTGGGTCGGTCGCGGGGTGCATAACCTGCCTTTTCGACAGCCGCCTTGAGCGATGCCGGCGAAACCGAGTCGTCATGCTGGACCAGGACCCGGGCGCGTGTCTGGCTGGCCCTGGCCGATGTTACCCCTCCGAGTGCCGCCAGGGCCTTTTCGACGCGTCGCTCGCAGGCCCCGCAGGTCATGCCATCGACATGGACTGTCGTCTCGATTGCAGCCAAAAGACGCTCCTCGTACAGGGACCCCTTGGTCGGAGCTTCCCCTTGTTGACATCCAGGATACGGGAGCTCTGTGAACCCTCTGTGAACGTGGGGAGATTATCAGGGGAATCGCAGCGCCGCTGACTATTCCCTCAGCCCAGTCTGCTTGCCAGTCCCAGGTAGATCAGCACGGTCGCCACGTCGGCGACCGCGAGGACAATGGGACCGGCCGCCACCTTGAGGTTGACCTTGAGGGCACGGAGGGCGAGGGGGAGGCTGAATCCGATGAGTGCTGCCGATCCCATCGCTGCGACCACGCTGCCGAGTATGGCCAGGCCGTCATGGTCGATGCCCTTCCACGCACCCTCGATCGCGAAGATTATGAGCCCTGAGGCCATGCCCAGAAGGAGTCCGGTAAGCAGTTCCCTGGCCATGCCCGCCAGGGTCTTCATGGCACCCACGGTGCCAATTCCCATGATCTGCAAGGCGATGGTCATGGACTGGATGGCCGTACTCTCGCCGAGGGCGAGGATGGGCGCCAGGAAGATCGCGATCACCACCCGGGAGGCGAGCATGTCCTCGAAGGCGGAGGAGACAAGGACGCAGAGGAGACCCCCCGCGACGGTCGACAAAAGCCAGGGAAAGCGCAGGCGCCAGGCTTTCAGCGGACCTGCGCCGACGAGGCCGCCGAGCCTGATGCCGATCGTCTGGAACACCTCATCCCGGACCGCCGTGACGGAGAGGTCGCCCTTGCGCTCGGCGAAGACGTGGAGGTCCAGGACGCCCACCAGATGTTTCCGGCGGTCGACCACGGGGAGGGCGAGGAAGCGGTGGTTGTCGAAGAGGCGGGCCGCCTCGGCGAGGCTGGACTCGGCGGGCACGGTGATGAGGTCCCGGATGCAGACATCGCGGAGCAGTCCCTGGGGATCCTTGGTGATGAAAAAGCGCGCAGGCATGACGCCGATGAGGGCATCGACCTCGTCGATGACATAGAAATAGAGGATGCGGCCGTCGTCGCGTCGCCGGTGGAGTGCCTCGACGGCGCGGCCCACGCTCAGGTTGCCGTCGAGGCTGACGAAGTCGCGGTGGAGGTGGTGGATGACCATGCCGGACTCGAGGTCCCCGGACCGGGCCGCCGGGGGAGGCTCCCGGTCGGCGGCGAGATAGGCGGGGATGTTCTTCATACTTGGTATATTCAGGACATCCGGGTGTCGAGGACCGGGATATTCTCGAGGTTGAAGGGTGTCGACTGGTAGACCGAATAATTCAGCCAATTGGAATACAGGAGGTGGGCGTGGCCCCTCCAGGTCATGATGGGAGGACGGCTGGGGTCGTCGCCGGGGAAGTAGTTCGCGGGGACCCCGATGGGCAGTCCCTTGGCCACGTCGCGGTCGTACTCGGCCTTCAGGGTCAGGCGGTCGTACTCGGGGTGGCCCGTCACGAAAATGTGGCGCCCGTTGCGGGAGATGGCCATGTACACACCCGCGACCTCCGAAACTGCGAGGAGCTTGAGTCGCGGATCAGCCGCGATGTCAGCCTCGGAGACGCCGGTGTGACGCGAGTGGGGGGCGAGGAACTCCTCGTCGAAGCCCCGGAGTATCGGTTCGGAAAGATCGAGGGACTTATGATGGAAAAGGCCGAACATCTTGGAGGGCAGGGCGTGCTTTCCGATCCCGTAATGATGCCAGAGGCCTGCCTGTGCTCCCCAGCAGACGTGGAGTGTCGACCAGACGTGGTCCTTCGACCAGTCCATGAGACGGGTAAGCTCGGGCCAGTAGTCGACCTCCTCGAAGGGCAGGGATTCCACTGGAGCACCGGTGATGACCAGTCCGTCAAAGCGCTCGTGGAGCACCTCGTCGAGGGACTCGTAGAAGGCTTCCAGATGTTCCACCGAGGTGTTCTGGGACTCGTGGCTGCCCATGCGGATCAGGGTCACGTCGATCTGGATCGGTGTGTTGCCCAGGAGCCTGAGGAGTTGCGTCTCGGTGACGATCTTTGTGGGCATGAGGTTGAGCACTGCGATGCGGAGCGGTCTGATATCCTGGTGGACTGCGCGCTCGGGCGTCATGGTGAAGATGTTTTCCTGGGCGAGGATCTTCCGGGCGGGCAGGTCATCGGGGATGTTCACGGGCATGAGTCGCTCCTTGTTCGCAGGGTACGGCGCCGCGCCTGGCGGACCGTAGCTTCTGCGGCTACATCATTTCAGCGGAGCCGCCAGCGACGCAAGTCCCTCCGGAGGAGGAGCTGTCAAGGCGCGGCTGGCGATGAGGGCATGAAGCCGCTCGGTGATGTCGCCTACCCGCGCTGTGGTCTCGGAGGTATGGGCGGCCGCATCGACGAATTTGTTGATCCCCGCCGATATCTCGCGAAGGGTCTGGACTATCTGCTCGAAGGCCTCTGCTTCCTCGCGAAGGGACAGGTCGATATCGGCAGTAGCCTCGGCCGATGACTCAGCCGCCCTGGCGATGCCGGCAAAGGAATCTCCCATGCGCGAGGCGATGTCCCAGCTCTTTTCGAGCGATACATAGCCATCCCGCGCCACCTTCACCACGTTGTCCGACATTGAAATGAGCGAGCTTACCTTCAGGCGTATGTTCTTGACGCTCGACATCGTCGAGTCCGACAGGCGTTTGACTTCCTCGGCGACGATGCCGAAGTTCCTTCCAGCCTCGCCGGCGGCGACCGCCTCGAGTGAGGCATTGAAGGCAATTATGCGGATCTGCGAGGCGATGCCCTCTATGAGCTTGACGATGTCCTTTATCGAGCCGAGCTGTTCGTTGAAATCCGCGATAAGGGAGATGGATTCCGATATCTTCGCGATTACGGCCTCGAGCTTCTCGAGGGCCTCGGCTGCTCCGGTGGCGCCTTCGCCTGCCCGGAGGGCCGTGGCACTGGAGTCCTTGTGCACGAGCGAGGAGCGTTCCGAGATGCGGGCCAACAGGGTCTTGGCCTCCTCCATCGTTGCGACTATCTCCCGGACGGCCACGGCTTGCTGGCTCCCCGTGCTGCTGATTGCCTTGGTTGAAACGGAAAGTTCCTCGGAGGAGAGGGCGAGGGACTCCGAGTCGCCGGAAAGCTGGGCAAAAACGCGACCGAGGGTGGCGTTTTTCTCGCCCAGGTCGGCAGCCTGCCGGAGCTCCAGGCGCGCTGAAAGCTCCTGCCTCCAGGCGAGCTCGAGGAATATGCAAAGGACAAGCCACACGTAGCCATAGGACAGGGTCCAGGCATAGGGCATGACTGCCCTCGTTTCGAAGCCCATGTCGTACAGGCTCGCGAGGACCACGCCCGCGAAACCGGCGCCGAGGATCGCGAAGGGGGCGATTCCGCGCTTCAGGATCGCCAGCACTATGAGGACCAGGCAGAACAGCAGGTTGGGCGTGATGACCAAATTGATGAGGACATGGAAGGCTTCATTGGTGGCGTAGAAGCCCCGTTGCAGGAATATCCACGCGGTTCCCGCGGTTGCGGCGCAGAGGGCAAGGGCCTTGACCCAGCGCCTGTCCGAAAGGATGGCGGTGGCTTCCATGACATAGAAGGACAGCATTGTGACTGAAGCCAGGAATCCGAGCCTGCTGGCCTTGGTGAGGATCGTGTCGGAGGAAGCGAGGTGGTTGAATACGATGTTGACGGAGGACAGGGAGAAAAATCCGCAGAACAGGGCAAACCAGAGGAAGCGCCAGTCCCTGAAGCCGCTGAGCGTGAAGATGAACAGGAAATAGGCAAGGAGGACGAGGGCTATCGCGAAGCCTCCGGCCACGAACTGCGACATGAAGGCATTTCGCCAGAATACGTAGGAAGCGGACTCCGGCGCATCGGCGATGTGCAGGTCAGGCAGGGGGGACCGGACCGAGGAACCGAGGAAGGCATCGACAACCAGGGCATTCGTGGCAAGAAGGGAACCCTCGGGCAGCTCTATGGCCGTCGAGGCGAATACCCGGGCGTGGTCGGCATCATTCTTGCTCCCATAGGTCCTGAGGACCTTGCCGTTGAGCGAAAGTCGATAGGGCCAGGAGCTGGGGCCGATCACGAGGACGGGGCCGGATGCAAAGCCCCTGGACGGCGGGGCGAAGGTGAGCGTAAAGCGCCAGGTCGTCGGACCGACCCCGGGATCCTTCGGGAGCCTGCCCCCATCGTAGGGTTGGGGGCCGCGGCCGTCGGACATGTCCAGGGTCCTCGTGTCGAAGGTGACGCGATCGAGTTCGGCCAGTCGCGGACCGCAGGCTGTCGCGAGGACGAGCGCGGAAGCACAGGCGAGGACGAGTATGCAGTGCTTGCTCATTTTGATTCCTCCCTGCGTTCCGCGCGAGGTTCCGCGCGAGGTTCCGCGCGAGGTTCGGAACCGACCCTCGAAGCGCCATAGTCGAAGCGCGTGAGCAGTCCCTTGAGTTCCTCGATGAGGCCCTGGAGCTTTCCTACCTCCCCGCCCGAGATCCGCGCGCTGGCGAGGACCTGCTCGGCACCTTCCGAGATCTGCTTGAGTGTCATGAATATCTGGTCGAAGGCCTGGCCCTGGGCCACCAGGATTTCGCCGATGCCGCTCGCCAGGCCGAAGTTGCTTTCGGCCTGCGCCCTGATGCGCTTGAATATGCTGTTGAGGTCGGCGGTGTGACGCAGGCCCTCCTCGATCTTGGTGGTACCTTCTTCCGAACTCGCCAGCAGCCGCTCGGAACCCTGCTGGATCTGGGTGATCCTGTCCCTGACGCTGATAAGTGAGTCGACCGTGCCGTTGGCGAGCCTCCGGATCTCTGCTGCGACGATGCGGAAACTCATGCCCGCCGATCCTGCCGATCCTGCCGATCCGGCCGATCCCGCCGAGGAGGCTTCCAGCTCGGCATTGAAGGCAATTATGCGGGTCTGGTTGGCGATGCCGTTGATGATTTCGATGATCTCCCCGATGGAGGATATCTCCTCCGTGAGGCCGTCGATCTCCCCGAGGGTCCTCTGGTTCGCGTCCTTTATCTCGTCCATCTTGAGGATCGTCTCCTGGACCTTCCCGAAACCGGCATCGACCGAGTCCTGGCTGTCGCGTGCGCTCCCTGTCAAGTCGCTCGCGCGGTCGCGGATCTCCTCGTTGATGCGGTTGGAATCCTCCATCGTGCTCACCACCTCCTTGACGGCCGAAGCCTGCTGGGTGGTGGAGGCGACCGTTTCCCGGACCTGGGAGGAGAAGCTCATGACCGCGCTCGAGAGTTTGTTGGAGGCTGACTCCATCTGCGAGAGCACGAGCCGGAAAAGATCGAAGGCGCGGTTGATGCTGAGCGCCGTGAGGGCGTAGCCGTCGCTCAGATCGGAGGGGATGCGCCGCGAGGTGTCGCCCCGGTCAACCATGTCGATGAGGACGGACTGGATGGCTTCAAGGCGCCTCCGCTGGAAGCGCTGGCCATAGATCAGGACGGGACTGATGGTGGCCAGGTTCATCGCGAGGGTTGCGATCATGCGAGGGGCAAAGAAGGAAAAATGGGCGGGGTCGATCTGGATTGCCACGATGAGAAAGTAGATTCCCAGGCTCGTGATCGCGGTGGGCATGATGAGTGGAAGGTAGTTCATTGCCTTCCCGAGTCTCCTCGCGCCGACCGTGGACTTGGCCAGAAGATCGGCGACGTCTCCCTCCGAGACTTCCTCGGCGAACTTCGTCGTGGCTGAGCGCAGGTAGTAATAAATGAAAAGTCCCGTTACGAAGCTCGCGTAGAGTCCGAAGGTGAAGGTGGCGGCTATGTGCCAGAAGATCTCAAACTGCTCGGCCAGGAGAACGAGGGCGCCGGCGGCGCAAAAGAACATGCGCGCGAGCACGAGGCAGGCCTGGATGAAGGGCAGCTTGGTGAGAAAGGAGAAGAAGCGCGCCTTTTTGCGATCGTCCAGCCTTCCTTCCCTCCATGCGGCCAGGCCTCGCTTTGTCTTGCTTCCCAGGTAGAGGTTGAGGGGAAGGGCAAGGAAGACCTGGTTGATCGCCATGAGCAAGGCGATCTTGAGCAAAAAATCAACCGGCGATACGCGGGTGAAGTCGACCATGAGCCCGCCGTAGGCCGTGGCTATCGGTGCGCCAACGACATTGGCGAAAAGCTCGGTAAGATAGAATCGCCGCTGGAGAACCGCGTCGCTGCGTCTTGGGGTCTTGCCCATCCAGGTCCACCTTGGCCGAAGGATCTTGGGAATCGGTTTCGGACGCGGCTGGATATCGTCCTGCAACCGGAAAAAGCTTTCTCGGGCAAGTATAATGGCGTCTTCATTCGTAGCAAGAGATATGGGCAGCACAAAGTGAAAAAGATGTAGCTTCCCCTTGAGAAGCGGCATCGCCTCGTCTACTATAAATTAGCTGGAGGACAGCATGACAGAAGCCCTCGACCCCGCTTTCGCCAGGCGAATCACGATCAAGCTGGCGATAACGTCGTTCCTGATACAGGCGGCCTCCCTCTATTCCAGCGAATTCTTCAACAGTGTTTTTAACAATCGGTACGATTTGCTGGGGCTTGATCTTGTCGGGCGCTTGCCGATGGTATTCAAGCCCACGGTCTTCCTCGTGTTTCTTGTTGCCTATGCCATCCAGCTCGCCGTGATGCTCATTACGCTCAGGCCGATGTTCCACTACCTCAGGCATGGTCAGGGTTACGAGGCAGCGAGAGGAGCGGCGGTCAAGCTGCCCTGGCGCATCGTCCTCATCCAGACCAGTGTCTGGATCATCGGCACGACCGGCTATTTCGCCATGCTGGGATGGCACACCGAAAGCGGAATTCCCTACGCCATCAGCCTTGCCCTCAAACTCGGGACCGGCCTTATCGGCGCACTTTTCAACTGTGTCATCGCGAATATCCATCTCCTGCCGGCAAAGCGGGCATTGGCCATCGTTGACATCCGCCAGGGAGAACGCGACCAGTTCGCCCGCTTCAAGAGCCTCCTGATCCTATTCGCGTCCGCCTGGCTTTTTGCGACACATTGCTTATACCTATGCTTTTATTTCATCAATCATCCGGCATCTTCCCTTGCTGCCCCCTATCCGCAGCTCCTTGCCTGGCTCGCGTGGTTCACGGTTGTCTCCCTCGGGCTTGGTGTCGCAGCCCGCTTCGAGCACGACACGCAGATGCGATTCCTCAAAGGGCACATTTCCCGGCTTCTCGACGCGAGGGTCGGGGAGGCGGGGGACGAGCGTGTCCAGCTCCTTTACTTCGACGATGTCGGCGAGTTCGCCGCCCTCTTCAACCGCTTCATGGACAAGTTCCGCGCCCTCATCGACCACATCATCGCCTCGACGCTTGTCCTCTCCGACGCGGTCCAGGACCTCTCGACCAGCATGAAGGAGGTTTCGTCCACCTCCAACATGCAGGCCGCCGCGGTGAAGGAGGTGGTATCGACGATGGAGGATTCGAATACCATCACCCAGTCGATAGGCAAATCCATACCGGAGGTTGCGCGCATCGCCGTGAAGACCCGCGAAAACGTCGATACCGGCCAAGGCATCGTCACCGAGATGGCGGGGAAGATGAACGAGATCCGCAAGAAGAACACGGATACGATCTCGGGAATCCGCTCCCTGACCGACAAGATCCGTGCGATCTGGGAGATCGTGGACATCATCAACGCCATCGTCGAGCAGACCCGCATAATTGCCTTCAACGCCGCACTTGAGGCATCGACCGCCGGCGAGGCCGGAAAGAATTTCCGTATAGTTGCAGGGGAGATAAAGCTGCTCGCCGACTCCACCAACCAGTCCACCACCGAGATCCAGTCGCGGATCACGGAGATCCAGAAGGCGGCCAACAGCCTCATCGTCGTTTCGGAAGAAGGCACCGAGCGCATCCGCCAGGGATACGAGCTGTCAGACAGCCTGAGCTCGATCTTCTCGGAGATCCTCGATTCTGCGGAGGTCTCGGCGACATCATACGAATCCATAGGCCATTCCATCCGGCAGCAGGCTGGAGCCTTCGAGCAGACTCTCCTGACCCTGAAGGAAATATCCAGGGGCATCGACAACCTGGTCCTGACCCAGCAGCAGACCTCCCGGACAGCCGAGGCTCTCACCAGCATGGCGGGCAAGCTCAGGTCCCAGGCCGGCCAGTTCGCGGTCGGAGCGGGACCCGGGCAGATGGATGAGCGGGAAGGCGAAGTTGTCGCCGGCGAAAGAGTCAGCCATGTCGGCTGAGGATATCGTCAGGGCCATCGAGGGGATGCCCGGCCAGGAGGACCGCGAGGAAACGGCAGCTGGAGAATCCCTGCGTTTCTTCATCTTCTCGGTGGGCGATGCGTATTTCGCCTTGCCTCCCGAGAGCGTAAGGGAGATCGTCTCGGACCTTGAGATATACCCCCTTCCGACATGCCCGCCTTACATACCTGGTCTTATCAATTGTCACGGTACCCCGCACACCGTCTTCTCACTGATGGTCCTGTTCAGGAACGAGCGCGATACGCCTTCCCAATTCCTCGTGCTCAACCTCCCGGACGACCATGTTGCCTTCGGCTGTACCGAGGCGATCGAGATCTCGACCATAGCCGTCGCCTCGATTTCGACCTTCCCCGAGGGTGATGCCGGCTCCAGGCACTTCACTGGCCTCTTTCCATTCAGCGGACAGCGCGTTCCCATCCTTTCAGTGCCTGAGATCCTGAAGCAGCTGGAGCTCGATCTTGGGTGATGAGGCAGCGGTTTTCCGGATGGATCTGGGGACCTTTGACCTCCTCCTGACCGCATCGGATTACTGCGGACTGGCCGTCCTGCCCGGCTCCGGGGACATTCCCGTCAGAGCTGACTTCAAGGGCAGGACGTACGAATTGCTGCTTCTTGACCCCGCCCTTGAGGGTCTCTTCGGGCTTGAGCCCTGCGTTTTGGGATCGGAGGCCGTAGTCTTCCTTGCGGCCGGGCGGAACGAGGTTCCCAGGGCCTTTGTCTCGCGTCGGTCCTTCGAGATAGGGGCCGTGCCGATCAGGGATTTCCGGTTGCCGCCGCGCGGGATCAAGGCGAGCCTTGCGCGCCGAGGGCTCATGGCCTTTCGCTTCGCTGCGGGCCAGAGATTCCAGATCCTGCTCGACCCCGGTGCCCTCACGGCCGGCGGGCGAGGGGAAGAAGGGGCCCAATCATGAGGGTACTCATAGCTGACGACTCCATCCTGATACGCAACGTCGTGCAGGAAATACTGGCAACTGACCCTTCCATCACTCTGGTAGGCGTAGCTACCAATGGAGAAGAGGCTGTCGATAGAGCCCTTTCCCTCGATCCCGATATCGTGATCATGGACGTCGACATGCCCATCATGGACGGACTGGAGGCGACCGCGCGGATCGTCGCGTCCTCCCCCATCCCGATCATCGTATTTACCCACAACACCGATCCAGGCCTGCCCTTTCGCGCCATATCCAGGGGGGCAGTGGATTTTCTCCTCAAGCCCGACTTTACGGCACTCAACCGGCCGGACTACGTGAGCGGCTTCATCGCGCGGCTCAGGGCCCTGGCGTCGAAGCATCAAAAGCGACGGGTTCCGTCGAGCGGGACGATCAAGCTGAAAGCGCCGGCTTCGGCGGCGGCTATGCCTTCGCGGGCGGGGATGCCTTTGCCTGCGGCGACGCAGACGGAATATCCGGCCACCCTTCCCCGATCAACAATTGTCGTAGTTGGCGCTTCCACGGGGGGGCCCCAGGCTGTATCAGCCTTCCTTTCCTCGCTGCCGAAGCCCTTTCCCCTTCCTATTGCCCTGGTACAGCACATCGAGACCGGTTTCGATGGGGGCTATGCCGACTGGCTCGCCGAGGAGACGGGTCATCCGGTCGTCCTTGCCCGGGACGGTGATGCGCTCCGGCCTGGCACCGTCCTCGTCGGGCCCACTGATTTCCATATGCTCATTTCCGAAAAGGGCATAACACTGAACGATGATGTCAGGGTGCAGAACCAGAAGCCATCGGTGGATGTCCTGTTCCGCTCCGCGGCAGCCTGTCGCGGGAGGGGCGTTCTCGCTGTGCTGCTTACGGGCATGGGCGCCGACGGCGCAGAGGGCTGTGTCGAAGTCCGCTCCCGCGGCGGCTTCACGGTCGTCCAGGACGAAGCGAGCTCGCTCATCTTCGGCATGCCTCGCGCGGCGATCGCGCGAGGCGCGGCTTCCATCATTCTTTCCCTGGACAGGATCGGTCCCTTCGTCGCGACTGTCGCGGGGCAGGTTCCATGAGCCAACCTGACCACAGCGTCCTCGCGGAACTCGCCGGCTGGATAGAGGACGAGACGGGCAACCGTTTTCCGGAGACCCATGGCGGAACCATCCTCAGGGCGGCCGAGACCCGCTGTCGGGAACTCGGTGTAGATCATGCGGAACTCCGCGGCCGTCTTGTCTTCGATGAGGAAGCGCGGAAGGGCTTCCTCGATGGAGTCATGATAGGCGAGACCTATTTCTTCCGCGATTCGCGACAGTTCGGCATACTTATGTCCTTTATCCTTCCGGCGCTCATCGCCGAGCGGCGCCCCCTCCAGCTTTGGTCGGCAAGCTGCTCGACTGGCGAGGAAGCCATCTCGCTTGTCGCAGCGGTCGAAGGCGCAAGGACAGGCGCTTCGGCGCCGGTCGACTACTCTGTGCTGGGCACCGACATCAACGAGGGCTCCCTCGCCCGCCTGCGCGCCGGCAGCTACGGACAGGGCTCTTTTCGCGAGGACGGCATGGAATACCACGCCTTGCTCGAAGTGCTGGGCGAAAGGATCGGGGAGGAGTGGCAAGCCTCTCCCGCCTGCCTCGAGCGCATCACGACACGCAGGCTCAACCTCCTGTCCGGAGCGCTCACGCCGCCCGACTCGATGGATGTCATCTTCTGCAGGAATACCCTTCTCTACATGAAACCGGAAAGGAAACAGCAGGCTCTCGACAGGCTGGTCTCGGCGCTCAGGCCCGGAGGCTTTCTTTTTCTCGCCTCGCCCGAGGTCCCGACAATGCGGCATCCTGGACTGGAGACGGTCGAGCGCGGGGGCGGTTTCTTTTTCCAAAAGCCATCTGATCCGCCAACTGCGAGGGCCCGTGACCAATTGCACTCCAGCCCACGGCGTTCGCGGCCGGCATCCTTTGCTGCTGGCACGAAAGAAGCCCGGCATCATCAGGTGCCTGTCCATCCGGTCCCCGAACCGAGTCGGCCACGCGACAGGCGCGCCGCCCGGGCGCCCGGCCTGGGCGATATCGGTAAGGGTCTGGCCCTTGCCTCATCGCGGGGTGGAAGTGCCCCGCTCGGGCGGGAAACAGCTCCGGAGGCGGCTTCGGAGCGGGTTGCAGTCATAATTAGGTCTATCGTGGCTGCAATCCAGGCCAACGGCTTCGACAGGGCCGAGGTCCTACTCGGTGACTTTGAGGCCTTCGCGAAGGAGAATCATGTAAGCCAGTACCTGCGGGCACTCTGCGCCAAGCACCAAGGTGACCTCGGGGCGGCCATCGAGCTCTGGGAACGCGCCCGTCTTTTCGAGCCGGATTTTTGGCCAGCCCTCTTCCATGCTGGCCTCGCCTACGGCACCGAGAGGCCGGATCGGGCTGGCACGCTGCTCCGGGAGTGTCTTGCGGCCATGGATTCCGACCCTGGCGGGGATGCCTTCACCATCCTTCTTGAGGGTTTTGACGCCCAGTACTACCGGCGCATGGCCGCGAGACTCCTCTCGCGCCTGGGCCAGGACTGAAAGGACCCAGGAGACCGCATGGCAATCTCGAAGGAAAAATTCCTCAGGGCATTTCTCGATGAGCTCCGCGAGAACCTCCTCTCGGCGGAGAACCAGGTAATCCTGCTCAAGAACGATCCGGGCAATGTCGATGCCCTTTCTGGATTGCTGCGCATGCTTCACACCATCAAGGGCTCCACGCGCATGCTCCAGTTCAAGGAGATGGAAAGGCTCGTCCATGGCGCGGAGACTGTCTGCAAGGGAGTCAGGGACGGGCGTTACTCCGTTGATGCCCGCATCGCGCGTTTCTTTTTCCTCGTCGCGGACCGCCTGAGATCGGCGGCCGATTCCGTGGAAAGCGGAGGAGAGGGATCGATCGCCGATCTCGAGCTTCTCCTGGAGGCCTGCGAGAGGCTTGGCGCGAACGAGGCCTTTGATCTCTCGATCGTATCCATGGACAGTTCTTCGGCGCCGGAGGAGGCTCCCCCCGATCCATCCCCGACAGCGAGGGTCCCGCTCTCCGCCGCCCCGGAAGCGCCTTCGAAGAGCCGGGAAAGCGCCACCGAACCGGAGCCTAAGTCAGCGCAATTGGATGCTTCGATCCGTGTCGATTCCGCTACGATCGACCGGTCCATCAATCTCGCGAACACCCTGACCATCCGACAGCTCAGGATGAGATCAACCTCGGGAATCCTCGAGTCCCTTGAAAAACGCCTGACCCTGGCATATCGCTCCAGCGGGGACCTCAAGTCCCTGCGCAAGGAACTGGCTCGGGTAACCCGCTCCGTCCGCGGTTCGAGAAGCCAGATCGCCGAGCAGATCTTCGAGATCGAACAGGGTACACAGGAGCTCCGGGATACGGTCATGGGCATGCGCATGCTTCCCCTCTCCACCATTCTCGAGCGCTTTCCGCGCATGGTCGAGGAAACCGCGTCGTCCCTCGGCAAGGACGTCGGTATCTCGATCGGAGGCGATTCGGTCCGCGTGGACAGGACAGTTCTCGCCAAGCTCTCCGACCCCCTGATCCACCTGGTCCGCAATGCCATCGACCATGGCATCGAAGGGGCTGAGGATCGGGCACGGGCGGGAAAGCCGGCACGCGGCAGCCTGCGCATCGAGTGCAGGACCGAGGGCTCGCGCATATCGGTGACGGTTTCCGACGACGGTGCGGGGCTGGACTATGCTGCCATCAGGGCCAAGGCCCTCAAGGTCTGGCCCGAGGACAGCCAGGCAATCGAGCGCATGGGCAACGAAGATCTTGTTCGCCTCCTGTTCCGGCCAGGGTTCACCACGAAATCAGCTGCGACCGCGCTCTCGGGGCGAGGCGTCGGGCTCGACATAGTCAAGACGAACATGGAGTCGGCGCGCGGGCAGGTCCTCCTTGAGTCGATCCCGGGTTCAGGTTGCGTATTCACCCTCCTCGTGCCTGTCTCCGCCTCGACCATGGACGGGATGTTCGTCCTGTGTTCGGGAAGGAAGTACTTCGTGCCAGCCGCTTCCATCGCGAGAACCATGCTGGCCGACACCGAGGACCTTTTCCTTGTTCGCGAAAAGGAGATGCTCACGGTCGACAGCGCCAACATCACCGTCACGGATCTTTCGGTCGGAATACAGACCGAACGAGTGGAACGCCGATCGCGGAAACTGCCCCTCCTCCTCGTGCGGGGGCCCGCAGAGACGGTCGGCATCGTTGTGGATCGCATACTCGGCTATGATTCCCTCGTCTACCAGGGCCTGCCGGCCGGGCTGCGCGGCAACAGGATGCTTCTCGGGCTGGTCTTCGACGACTCATTCAATATAGTACCAATACTTAACATGGGGGCCGTCCTCGACGCCCTCCGCTCCGTCCGCTCCATGGATACGCATCGCAGGTTCTCGACCTCGCATCTGCAGCGGAAGGCCTCGATCCTCGTCGCCGACGACTCGACGAGCACCCGTGAGATCCTCGTTTCGATGCTCGAGCTGGAAGGCTACGACGTGACCGGCGCGGTCGATGGCGTGGACGCCCTCAAGCGCCTGCAGGGCGGCAAGTTCAACCTCATCGTTTCCGACCTGAACATGCCCCGCATGGACGGCCTCAAGCTTCTCGAGAACGTCAGGGCTGACCCGGAACACCATGACCTGCCGGTCATCATAGTTACGACAGTCGACGAGCCGGAGACAAGGAAGCGTGCGAAGGCCCTCGGGGCGAGCCGCTACATCCTCAAGTCGAGCTTTGCCCAGGACGACCTGATCGGCGCGGTGAAGGAACTCGTGGACCGCGGAGGGGCGACGCCGGAACAGCCCGTACCCGCCGGGGGGTCTCCGTGAACGGGAACACGGTTCTTCTTGTCGACGACTCAAAGCTGATCGCGGGCATGGTCGGAGAGGCCCTCGAGGAAGCGGGTTTCGAGCTCCTGCTCGCCGGGGACGGCTACGAGGCAATCGAGGCCTGCTACCGGCTCGTGCCCGACATCGTGGTCATGGACATCGATATGCCCCTCCTGAAAGGCTACCAGGCCAGCCGACTCCTCAAGACGCGCCGCGGCGTCCGCGACATACCCATCATAATGCATACCTCCAATTCCGACGACAAGGATCGCTTCTGGTCCTACAACTCCGGGGCCTGTGCCTTTGCGGTCAAGGATTTCGAGAACATCGGACCCCTCATCGAGACGGTGCGAAAGCACATCGCCCACGGGGAGCCTGACCTCCAGGCCATCGCAGAGGACGCCAAGGGCCTCACGCGCGAGACCATCGCCTCCGCGCTGGCTGACCACCTCGACAAGGCCCTCTTCCGCTCCACTGTCATCAACCAGCTTTCGGACGCCGGCAAAAGCATTGCGTCCCTCGCGGGTACGGCTCGGCGTGTCCTGGAGCTTTCGGATCTGGCCTCCGAGCGGCATGTCGCGGCAATTGTGATCAGGTCCGGTGGCGAAATCCTCTCCTTCGTCTACCCCTCATCGCGCGTGAACAAGGAGATGGCCCAGGACTTCCTTGCCGTTGCCATGGCGGATTTCCAGGAACTTTTCCCCCGCGAGAAACTCGCCATGGCCGACACCGTCTACTTCAACACCGATGCACGCTCCGACTGGGCCAAGGTCAGTCTCGAAAAGGATCGGCTCAGTTCCTACCTCAAGACCCCGCTGGCCGGAGCCTCCGGCGAGGTCATTGGCAGCCTTCACCTCGGGCATTTCCAGAACAACCACTTCTCGGCATCCATCGAGGAAGACGTCGCCCATTTCGCGGCGACAGCCGGTATTATCATTCACAATTCCATGTTATATGGGCAGGTTGCCACGATGGAGGAGGAGATCAGGAGCGTCTTCTCCAAGTTCGTCCCTCGGGAGATCATCAATGACCTCGTTGCCCGCAAGTCGCGCACCTCGATGCTGGCTGGCCAGAAACGCGAGCTGGCCATCCTCTTTTCGGACATCCGTTCCTTTACGACCCTTTCGGAGTCCAACCCGCCTGAGGATGTCGTTTCCTTCCTAAACCGCTATCTCGAGACGATGTGCGAGCACATCGCCAGGCATGGTGGTACGGTGGACAAATTCATCGGGGACGCCGTGCTCGCTGTATTCGGCGCTCCGACAAGCTGGCCTGACAACGCCCTGCGAGCGATCCGGACCGCCCTCGCGATGTCCAGGGCCCTCAAGACCTTCGACACGAAGAACATCAACCTGCCGCCAGGCGGCTTCGAGATAGGCATCGGCATCCATCTGGGAGAGGCCATAGTCGGTACGATCGGATCTTCCACGAAATTCGACTACACCGTCATAGGCGACACGGTCAACCTGGCTTCGCGCCTCGAAGGATTGACCAAGCACTACCGGACGAGGATCATCGCCTCCGAAAGCGTCATCCGCGAGATTACCGCACAGCGGCAGGATGCGGCGGGCATCGAGTTCAGGGAGATCGAAGAGGTGGTGGTCATGGGCAAGGCCAAGCCCACCCTGCTGTATTCGGTTTCAGACGATCGCGATCGGATCTTCGACGAGAACGAAGCAAGCCTGTACAAGAAGGGGCTTTCAATGTACCGGCTCCGGAACTGGAAGACGGCGACCGACTACTTCGGCGAAGTACTCAGGACGAAACCCGACGATTCGATCAGCGGCATGTATTTCGAGCGTTGCAGGAAATTCCAGGACTCGCCCCCTCCGGATTCCTGGGACCTCGTCGAAAGGCACCTCACCAAGTAATTCGGGCGTGGCCTGCGGGCAGCGCGCGAAGGAAGGCTAGGGGCGACCGGGTGGTGTGCCTGGGTGGGGGCTGCTGCCGCCCATCATGCCGCCCATCATTCCACCGCCCGGTTTGCCGCCGCCGGGCATTCCTTCTGCCGGCATCCCGCCGGGCTGCTTCCCGGGCCTGGGCCTTTCACCAAGCGGAGGCTTCCCTTCATCCGCCAGTCCCTCTCCGGCCTGAGCCGAGCTCGCCTTGCCGATTGGGCCTGCTGCTCCATCCCCATCCGCTGCGCTGGCCCTCGGCCGCGGTCCCACGGAGTCGATGAGGCTGCTGAGGGTCTGCTCCGGAGTTGCGTTACGCGACACCAGGTTGGCCCAGGAGGCCTTTACGGAAGAGAGCCTGGAGTCAGCGAGGGGACCTGCAGCCATTGCGCCTATGAGACTGCGCCGCGACTGGCCTTCGATATTGACTCCGACGAGGGAGGAGAGGACTGCCACCGCCCGGCCGGGTACCTCAGCCTTCTTTCCCTTCTTCGAGAGGGCCCCATCGAGGGCCGCCCCGAAATCCTCGACAGAAAAGCCCGAGCGGAGTGTGATGTCGAGCTGCGAAAACAGCCTGGCCGAATCCGCAGCGGCAGTCGGGAGAAGCCCTCGCTCCTTCAGAAGCGTCGCCGCCTGGGAGAGCCCCTTGGCCTCCTCCGTCAGGATGGACAGGAGGCGGTCAGCGGGGACGCCCTTGCGCGCGCCCTCGGCGAGGCGGTCAGCGAGGGGGTGGTCGGTCAGGATCTCGGAGCGCTCTGAAGTGGCGAGCGCGAGGAGCCCTGTGCGCACCGACGAGTAGGCGGCGGCCTCGGGGGCGCGCGCGAACCAGGCTTCCACGTCCTGGGCGGCCAATGCTGCTGGGAGGGCGACGAAGAAAACGGCTACCTGGAAGGGCGCATGGCGCAATGTAATCATAGTTGCACCTTCACAGCCTGAGCAGGCTGTTGGTCCCGCCAAAGCCGTCGTTTACTGCCTCGGAGGCCTGGGGATCGGATACCCAGTACTTGCCGTCAACGAGAAAATTGTACGTGTACATATGGCCCTGGGGGAGGGTGATCTTGATTTCCCAGGGCTGGTCGGTTGCGGAGCGCGTCATCACCGCCTGGCCGGGCTTCCATCCGTTGAAGTCCCCGACGAGGGACACGGCTGTGGCTTCGGGATAGGCGAGGGTGAACTGCACGCTCACCCTGTCTGAGCCGCTTCCTCCGCTCCGGCCAAGTGTGATGCCGAGTCCGAGGCCGACGGCAAGGATGGCTGCGGCCGAGACTACGCGGAGGAGCCTCCCCCGGTCACCACCCCTGCGCGAAGAGAGCAGCGCGAAGGCCAGGTCCCGATCCGCGGAGGCCGCGCTGCCTGTGAGGTCGGCGCCGATGAACTCTACAGCCCCTGCGTCCCGTGCCATGAGGGGCAGGATGGTCCCGAAACGCCGGGAGCAGTCCTCGCAGCCAGCCAGGTGGTCCCTGAAGGTCTCGAAGCTGGAGGAAGCGACCTCCCCTTCGGATTCCCAGGCATCGACGAGCGATGCCACTGCGGCGCAATCCATCATGATAGGTTACTCCTCGAGAGGCCCGTTGGTTGCGTTTTTTCGAGCAATTCCCGAAGCTGCTTCCGCGCGCGGAAAAGCCGCGACTTGACAGCTTCCTCACCGATCCCGAGGGCTGCCGAGGTTTCCGCGACGGAGAGTCCGCCAAAGTAAAACAGCTCGAC
>JBAXTA010000449.1:0-2901 GCA_037130415.1 Spirochaetota bacterium | reverse complement strand
GCGGCTCCTCTTCCTGCCCGCAGCGGGCGAGCCCATGCCTTCAGCAGCTGCCCTCGAGTGGGCTACCCGGCTTACTCACCTCCGTGCAAGCTATGACTGAACGGGAAGGCCTCCCTCGCTCGTAAACAGCCTCTGCCTTCGCTTGAAGCCTCGAAGCCGCGCTTCCTGACGGAGAAATCTGCCAAAGGACGTAGCGGCTTTGCCTGCCATAACTCGAGGCGTGTGTATTTTCGAAACGGTATAGTGTTTCAAAATTGCCAGTCTGTTGCCGTAGCACACTGGAACAGCATGTCTGTCCCCCGAAGAGCAACTGCACCACCAGCCGGGCTGCTTATTCGCGCTTTTTTTAATCTTTAAATCATTGCCCAGAAACAAAATAATATTATATAGTAAATATTCCAATTTTTCCGTACTCTTGGCACGATGTCTGCTCATTTGTTAGTGAGCGCCGATCATGGCAGCCTTCGAAAGTAGGAGCTGCCCAGGGCTCCGTCAGATGAACGGATGGACCGCGTTGCGGCAACCCCGGTCAGGACGAGACAAGGCTCCCCGGAATATCCGGAGAGCAAGCGATGCCAGGAGGTAACGCGATGAAAACCCTCACCCTCTACAACAGCCTTATGCCGATGTTCCGTGCTACGGGTCTCGGCAGCGATCCCTACGCGGTCTTCGAAAGGCTTCTCGATGCTGTTCCAGCGTCCAGTTTCGACACCAGGAGTCCTGTAGCAGACATCAGCGAGTCGGAGAACGCCTATCTCATCGAGGTGGAGCTTCCCGGCCTTTCCGAAAAAGACCTCAAGCTCGAAATAAAAGACGGCGTCCTCTCCCTTTCCACCGCCGTGAAAGAGGAGGTCAGTGAGGAAAAGCGATGGACCTGGCTTCGACGCGAGCGCCGTGAGTTCCACTTTGCCCGGTCCTTCCTTGTTCCTGATGATGCAGACGGGGAGGGCATCGAGGCAAAACTCAAGGACGGACTGCTGGCAGTGACCATCTCCAAGAAACCCGCAACAGCTCCACGTATCGTACCGGTCAAGGTTGCTTAAGTTTCGAGCCAGTCATTGAAGTACCAAGGGCGCCCGAGTTGGGCGCCCTTGACTATTATATAGGCAGGTTCAGGAGGGAGAACCTACTCCGCGGAAGGCATTGAGCACTATATCGAGGCCGCGCTCTATGTCAGCGAGTTCAGCCTCGGCTATTGACTCGAAGGCCTTTGAAAAGCAGGTATCCATGGCCTGTCGTGCGAACTGGGCCTTTTCGGAGCCAGCAGCGGCCAGATGGACGTTGATAACCCGCCGATCTTCCAGGCTGCGCTCCCGTTCCAGTATTCCCGCCGCCTCGAGACGATCGATGATGCCCGCTACAGTGGAGGGACTTGCGTTCATCTCCGCGCAGATCTGGCTCATGGTCAGTGACCCAGAATGGGCAACAAGCCGTATCGCAGTGATCTGGGGCATGGTTAAGCCGCTGGAAGCCAGGGCTTCGGTAATGCGTGCATTGGCAAGAGCGCTGATTTCACGAATGCGAAGGGCGATTCGGAAGGACTTACGGTCGCGGGGGCCCAATGCCATGGCGCCACCTGGATGGCCGCCTCCTGGATGGCCGCTTCCAGAGTCGGAAAGCGAAGGATGAGGCGAGCCCTGAGGGTGACCAGCCCGTTGCGAGGGGGACACATCTTCCATACGAGGTTTATCCATGCCAGATGCTGTAGCAGCCTCCCTGACCTTTGTCAAGGTTCCATGTACTTCGTAAGCAAAAGACTTGACGAGGTTACAAGTTTGCCTAGAATGAAGCGAGGCGGTATCGGAATATTCGCCATTATATCTATTGGAGGGTTCACATGAAGAAGTGTTTTTTCGTCGCCATGGCCATGACGATCAGCTTGGGAGTGCCTGTATTTGCTGGCACTCCAGCGGATTGCATGAGTTGCCATGACAGTACCGATGCCGAGTACCCCTTGCTCGGAGCCAGGCTGGGATACGAGGTCTCCGGCCACGCGACGCTCGGTGACTCCCGCTACGCCAACGCCACAGGATGCCAGCGCTGCCATACCAACGAAGGCTACGTCCAATACGTAAAGATGAACTTTGACACCGTGAAATTCGACCTTTGGGCCAATTCCAAAAACGCCGATGGAACCAATGCCAAGGACGCTTCGGGCAAGCCCGTCCCTGTTCCCTATATCAACTACCCCTCGCAGCCTGGCTGCTTCACCTGCCACAACCCCCACCGCAGCGGCGACTTCACCCTTCGCACCCAGACGGTCGATCCGAAGACCGCAGCCGTCTCCAACCAGAAAATCACGCTCTACGACAAAACGGTCTTCGATGGCGGATCGGGCAATCTCTGCGCGAGCTGCCACCAGGCCCGTGACAACATCCAGACCGCGACTGCAGCGCTCAAGGGCATGATCTCCCCCCGGGGAGCCAGCCACCACGGTCCGGAAGCCGATATGCTTGTCGGAGCCAACGGCTACGAATTCTCCGGCATGAAGTACTTCTCCTCTCCCCACTATTCATTTGTCGACAATACCTGCATCGGCTGCCACATGGTCCAGCCCGAGGCCCGCTACGGATTCTCCCCGGAAATCGGAGGTCATGCCTTTACCGTTGTCGGCGATGTGCACGAGGCCGAACTGGGCAATGTCGGCAACTGCGTTGGCTGCCACAAGGATGTCAAGACTGTTGCGGCGAAGAAGTACATCAACACTACCATCACAGCCCTCAAGGACACCGTCTACTTCACTGTCAAGGCCAAGAAAGATTATGACGGCAACGGGAAGGTCGAATTTGTCCAGCAGGAAGTCCAGGGCCTCCTCGACCGGCTCGTCAACGTAAGCGGTACCGGTGTCATGCAGAAGATGGCCAATCCCATGTTCAAGCCCGACGGAACCTTTATCAGCTC
>JBAXTA010000448.1:0-2936 GCA_037130415.1 Spirochaetota bacterium | reverse complement strand
ATGATACGATTTCGCGTTCGGTCTTGTTTTTGTCTAAAAAGTCTCGGTAGTCTTCCGAGAAGCGAAACGCCGCTTTCTTTTCTTCGCCAAGAATCTCCCATGCATTTTTGTGTTCGCTAAACAGCTCCTTCTCTAATTTGCTTTTCTCGTCCTTTTCCCCTTTGCCTTTTTCAGCATCAAAACGATCGACCGAGAGGGTGGAACCAACGTCGGCGCGATACTGCTTTCCATAGATCTCAACAACTGCGTACATCATCTACCTCGGCATGGCAATTACGATAGGACGCAAACTAATACAACAATCCGGGCCCGCGTGTCAATCGAGGGCGGCAATTCCTTTCCTCACATTGCGTCGAGGAAGGGTATGCAGGTCAGCCTCGCAGCGGCTGCAAAGGTTGCCCGTACGGCTATCACAAGGTCAAGGCGGCTCGCCGCGAGGTCGGCGTCGGGGTTGGCCAGCACGGGATTATCCCGATACCAGGTGGAAAAGTCCTGGGCAAGGTCATGGAGATAGTTGGCGACGACTGAGGAGTCGAGCTTGGCAGCCGCCGCCTTGGTAGCCTCGGGAAAGGCAGCCACCCGGCGAACAAGGGCCCAATCCGCATCGGATTCCAGCTTGGCAGGCATGGGCCTGCCATTCACATGGGTTCCCTCCCCCTTGTCAGCCTTCCGGATTATTGAAGAAGCCCGGGCGCCCATATACTGGATGTAGGGTCCTGTATCACCGTTAAAGGAGAGGGAAGCCTCGGGATCGTACAGCATGTCCTTGGTTGGCGCAGTCTGGAGAAGGTAGTAGTGGAGGGCACCGAGGGCTATCTTTTCCCCTACCCCCGCAAGATCGCCAACCGAATCTTCGCGACCCTTGGCCTCGATTTCGGCAACAGCAAGGCGCGACAGCTCATCTATGAGGTCGTCGGCATCGACGACAGTCCCCTCGCGGGTTTTCATGCGGCCCGAGGGCAGGTTTACAAGGCCGTAGGAAAGGTGGTGGAGGTCACGGGCCCACTCGAAGCCGAGACGCTTCAGGATCTCGAAGAGGACCTTGAAGTGGTACTGCTGCTCGCTGGCCACGACGTAGATAAGCTTGTCGTGGGGCCAGGACTCGTGGCGTTCGATGGCCGTTCCGATGTCCTGGGTGATGTAGATGCTCGTCCCGTCCTTGCGGAGGAGGACCTTCTTGTCGAGACCCACATCCTCGAGGTCGATCTGGACGGACCCGTCCTCGGCCTTGAAGAAGATGCCCTTGGCGAGGCCTTCGAGCACGTAGCTGCGGCCGAGCTCGTATGTGTCGCTCTCGAAGTCGTAGAGGTCAAAGCCAATGCCGGTCCTGGCATAGGTCTTCTTGATGCCGCTGACTGCCCACTCGTTCATGCGTTTCCAGAGCTCGCGGACTGCCGGCTCACCGGCTTCCCACCTGACCAGGAGCTCCTGGGCCTCGGCCTCGATGTCCTTGGCCTCGTTTTTCAGCTCGCCAAAAAGAACATAGTACTTACCAACAAAGTGGTCGCTCTTGAGGCCCTCGTCCTCGGGTGTCCTGCCCTCGCCCTTTTTCATGTAGGCGAGCATGGACTTGCAGATGTGGATGCCACGGTCGTTGATGTGGTTGACCTTTCGGACTTCGGCGCCCTCGGCTGCCAGTATGCGTGCAAGCGATTCACCCAGGACGTTGTTCCGAAGATGTCCGAGGTGGAGGGGCTTGTTCGTGTTCGGGCTCGAGAACTCGACCATGACGCGCTTGCCCGCAAGGCTCGTACCCTGTCCCCAGCCCGGGGAGCGCACCGCCGCAAGGACGCGGGCAATCTCGGGAGCACGCGCCAGGTTCACATTGAGGTAGGGGCCGACGGCTTTGGCCTGCCCCAGGGCTGCAGCCTCCGGGATGGTCGCGACTCGCGCTTCGAGTGCCAAGGCGATCTGGGCTGGTCCCGCTCGGAGGACCTTGGCCATCGCGAACATCGGAAAGCCGAGGTCTCCCATGGCAGGGTCGGGAGGTATTTCAACGACAAGCTCATCAGAAGACGGGGAGGCCTGCCCTGGAACACGGGCTTCGAATTCGGCTGCCAGGGCCTGTGCAACGATGGCCATCCAGGCGCTACGGGCTTCAGTCATGCAATAAACTCCTTGGAATCAGCGAAGGCAGGAGTCTAGCGGGGCAGCCGGGGCTTGTTCAAGCAAAGCGTGCATGAAGGCAGTGACTGGGCAACCGCCCCAGTCTCCGGGATGAGTTTTCATGCCTGAGCCTTACATATTCAGGAACACCTTGAAAAAGCGTTCCGGCGGAAGGTCGGCCAGGGCCAGCGAAGGTAGCGGGTGACAAAGCCGAGGGTATGGGGCATTGTTTCGGCCAGAACCTTGCCTTCGATCTTGTGTAGACGCCCATTGCTGCCTCCCTTCGGTGATGGATCGTGTATCGGTAATCAACCAATACTGAGAGTAGTATCCACCTTACTACCGAGTCTTGAAGAAAGGCTACGCGAGAGCGCATTTCGCTTCGCCAATACAGGGCGAAATGCGTTTTCGTGTCACCAATGCCCCGGACTCGGTAGTAATTGCCATTATATCTATTGTGTTATTTATTCTTTTTTTTGCTTGTATACGCAATGTGGCGGGATAAGACCCTCAGCCTTGACAGATCTCAGGAGGAAGAACATCCTTCTCGCAGGGGATTGATCTATGCTGACCTTGAATTGATTTCTGTCTGCAATGCCGCTGTCCTGCCTGGCGAGACCGAGGTCCTCCTGGGCTCTGTTCCGATGGAGGATATGGACCTCGTGCTTTATCCGCAAGAGGAGCGCATGGACATCAACCCCGCCACTCCCTATGTCAGCAAGCGAAAGATCAAGTCGGGGGTCTGACCCCAAGTTTCCCTGGCTTGTCCTTCCCGGAAGCCCGACGGAAAATCAAAGTCCTTCGATCTCCGTCTGGCTTAGCCCCGTCGC
>JBAXTA010000447.1:0-2941 GCA_037130415.1 Spirochaetota bacterium | reverse complement strand
GCGTGACTATAGGCGTGAACGCAAGGGCAGGCATTCGGCAACGCTCGAGCTTGACTTGTTCCCTGTCGTGGAAGCTTTGGCGAACGATCATTCCCTCGAGACTCGTCATCGCGACCATGCGCTTATCGGGGATTGGAAAGACTATCGTGATTGTCACATCAAACCCGATCTCGTACTGATTTACCGAAATGCTGCTGCAGGACTCCTGCAACTCGTCCGGCTTGGTTCACACAGCGAATTGGGTTTGTAGCACTCGGAATTGACTAGCCCTTGGGGTCAGACGCCGTCGACTTGACGAACCAACGGTCGACGAAAGCCTGAGTGTCAAACCCTCGCTTGATGCCCGCAGTTGTTGGGAACTCCGCGGGGGACAGTCACCATCGAGAGGGAACTCCGCGGGGGACAGTCCGCCAGCAACAACACGATAGACTCCGCCTTCGTAGCCAAGTTCATCGCCCTCCCGGAGCGCTACCAGGACAGTCTCACGCACCCCAGGTACCAACTTCTCCACGATAGTGGATGCAACATGTAGCAAGGCCGACAGGGACTCTCATTGACCCGGAAGATCATGGCATTTTGATGAAGTCGGTCAGTTTGCCGACAGGTTTTTCAGGATCTTTTTGACAAGTGGCTCCTTGATCTCCGTGTGCCGAGGCAGCGTTTCATCCAATTTGAAGGGCTTCGCGTATCGCACTGCTCGGCAAGCCTCTGAGCATGTCTTCCCGCCTGTCATCAAGAATAAGCTCCACCGCTGCCTTCAGGCTTTCTTTGGCCTCTTCGACAGTCTCCCCTTGCCCATTGGCGCCGGGAATCTCGGGGCACAAAGCCCACCAGCCGCCTTCGGGCGCGGCCTCGATGATCGCGGTCAACTCGGCTTTCATGGCATGGCAGCTCTTCAAAGACAAGCATAGCGCCGCATGGCTCCAAGTCCAAGGGCTCGCTTTGCCATGGCCGACCCCAGGATGCCGAACCCTGGGGTCTGACCCAAAGGCACTTTTCGCATACGGAACTCCGCGAGGGACATCCCTCGTGAACTCTGCGAATTTCGCAGGGGGGCAGTCACCCTCGGGTCTCCGACGAGCCCCAGGGGACAGACCGCGAATCGTCAGTGAAGAAAGGGGACAGACATGGGTTCGTCACCTCGTACCCGAATGGACATTTTGTTGAGCCAGCTTGATAAGGAGTCGCAGGGCTTGATTCACCTCATCATCGCTCGGGAAAGCTGCCCGGACATCGGGGGCCAACTTTGCCAGATTGCTGCCTGCAGAATATGCCCTGTGGTATTTGCCCCGGACCCCCTCGGCGATCGTACTGGCACCATACTCAGGACGAAGGTCTCCATCTCCGGCCTCTGTAGCTGATTTAGCTTTGCTCATATAGACGTATCTCCTGGGTTGTGGCCCGTCTGGCGCTGATGATGCGCATTCTATTTCCTTGTTCGACATGCGCCACCACTGCCAAATAGCCTTGCTCGGTCAAGCCAAAGGTGATTTCTCGAGGTTCATCGACATCATGGTCACGGTCAGGTGCCGTAATAGCCAAGGGATCGCCAAACACCGTCGCCGCTTCAAGGAAACTAACGCCATGCTTCCGCAGGTTCGACTCCGCCTTGGCTTCATCCCACTCGAAATCAAACCGCGATTCTATGACGCATTTTCATGAGAGTAAAGGGACACTGACGCGCCCTGGGGTCGGACCTTGGCAGTCGCAGCTTTCGGGGGACAGACCCCCGCTGATTGCGCTCGACATTTTCGATATCGCGTTCTAACATCGAACCATCGAGGTGCTGTCATGAGGATAGAACTTGAGAAGGAAGACGATGACCGTTGGATAGCGGAAGTTCCAGAGCTTCCGGGCGTCATTGTTTATGCTCAAAATCGTGAAAGCGCAGTCGCCAAGGTCGAAGCCCTTGCGCTTCGAGTACTGGCGGAGCGCTTGGAGAATGATGAGGCGATACCTGAGTTGAACAGTTTTTTCACCCTGCCTGCATGAGCAATTGGCTATCGACCGGCGCGAGGAAGGTGCTGAGCGCATTGCTTCGAATCGGCTGGACATTGAAGCGACAGTCTGGAACTTCGCATCGAGTTCTATCCAAAACTTTGTGACCGGATTATGTCTTCGCGTTTCATGATGGAGACGAGATCGGCCCCAAGATGCTATCGCGAATCGCAAAGCATACCGGCTTGACCCCGGACGATCTCTGATTCTTCAATTTCGCGAGGAACTCCGCCTGCCGCGCCCGAGGGGAACTCCGCAAAGGACCCCAACGCCCTGGCGCACCTATGACGAACCCTGGGGACGGACGAACCCGGCTGGTCAGGCCTCAATTTCACGCCTCCTAAATATTTATCCAATTTCTCTCCCGCAACGCAATCAGATCGCCACCCTCCGGGCGTACTGGTCGTCATGGAGGCACCCCATGCTGCGCGCGGTCAACGATATGGTCCTTCATCATCCATGATGTCGCGGAACTTCGTTCCGCGGACTGTTTTGCTCGCCATCCATGGCTCGCCCTCTACGTGCTGCTAGCATCAACACTGACGATCAACAACCCCTTCGACATCAGGCGCTTTGCCATGGACAAGGAAGCTGTCCTCGACATCGAGGCTTCCGATGAGTCCGGAAGGCTGTTCGACCTTGAGATGCAGATCAAGCGGCAGGAGACCTACGGAAGCCACGTTTTATGAAGGTCTGTAGGATGGCCGACATCGAGGATTCCGATCCAGAAAATCGATTTGTCCTGACAGATCAGGCAACACTGGTCACTCTCGAAATCCCCTTGATGGATCGGAGCCCTGATTGCGGCCGCCTCGAGAACTTGTTACAGTTGCTGGAGCGGGAAGGAGGCGACTACGCCATGATCGAGGCTCTTACGGAACGCGACAAGTTCTTTGCCGAAGTCGACGAGGCGTACCAGAAATTCCACGCCAACCCCGAACTC
>JBAXTA010000446.1:0-2954 GCA_037130415.1 Spirochaetota bacterium | reverse complement strand
GGAAAGGCCAGCCTTGAAGACCCGGGCGCCAGAGCGCTGGTACGGGCGCGCGCAGGTCCCCGCCGGCGAACCGGAATCGGTCGAAGTGGACACAACGGCAGGCGAGGGGGTCGAGGTCGGCGCCGCTGTGCGAAAAAAAGCGTGGGCTCGGCTTCTGGCAAAGGTATACGAGGTGGACCCGTTCCTTTGCCCGGAGTGCGGGGGGAAGATGGCCGTTATCGCGGTGACTTACTCACCCGCGGGTGAGTGGGATCCTGCGGAGATCAGGGGCATCATTGCCTGTCTTGCAGCAAAGGGGAGGGGGCCACCGCAATAGGCGAAGTCCAGTTCACTATCCCAGCTCCCTGCCGCGGGAAAGCGCGGCTCTGGTTCAGCTCTCACGCCCAGAATGGCGTTGTTGACTGCCAGACCTTCAAGGAGTAGTCTGTCCATGGATGGATTGTTGTGACTCGGAGAACGCAGGGAGCGGGGGAAAGCGGGCGATTTTGAGACCGCGATGGGCTCCACGGGATTGCCGGGCGGCGGTCGAGTGGCGAATCGGCTTCCGAAGGGCGGTTCGAGCGCCGCGGACAAGGCTGCGGCGCAGGCGGGCGGCTATAATTTTTACTATCATTCGGCTATAATTTTTACTATCATTCAGAAGTCACGGAAATGTTCCGTGGGTTCGATGTTTTCAGGATCTCCTACTTAAGAAAAACTCTGGATGATTGGCAGTATTACCCCCCCGCGTTCGGGTTGCCCGACGCCGTCGTAATCCGATCGCCAAATGGATCGGAAGGGTGGTTCGGGCGACGCAGAATTGGCTACAAGCGGTTGGGCGGCGATAACTTTTGCTATCACTCATCCCGCATGTTGCTTCAACTTATTGATGCAGCAGTCTCCACTCTATTGCGCCCATTCCGCTTGGCCGCGTAGAGCGCAAGATCCGCCTGCTTGATGAGCTCGCCCGAGTCGATTGCCGCCGTCGGCGTCATGCACGCGATCCCCATGCTCAGGGTGACGCAGGGGGCTGTTGGGGATTCCGCGTGAGGCAGCCTCATCGCGGCGAGTTTGGCCGCGATCTCCCTGGCGGCCACGAGGGCACCTTCCAGGGGAGTCTGGGCCAGGACGAGGGCGAACTCCTCTTCGCCGTAGCGCGCGGCGAGATCGGTCGGTCGCTGCGCCGCCTTCCCGATGACGCCGGCAACCTGTTTGAGGCAATCGTCCCCTCCCTGGTGTCCGTAGTGATCGTTGAAGAGTTTGAAATGGTCGATGTCCCCAATTAGGAGTGATATCTGCCACCCTTCGCGTCGGGCCCGCAACCACTCGGCGCCCAGGAATTCGTCGAAGCGCCTCCGGTTGGAAAGCCCCGTGAGGCCATCCTGCGAGGAAAGGAGTGAGAGGGCCAGGTTGGCCTCGGTCAGCTTGCCCATCGCGTCGGAAAGCTCCCGCTCGACAACCGCATACTCCATGATGAGCTGTCTGAGAAGCCTGTCGTTGATGTCGGAATCGGTCTTTCTCGCGAATTGGTCCAAGACCATTTCACCATAGCGGATCAGGATCGGGTCTTTTGTTTTGAGGGAAAGACCGAGCAGTGAAACGATGTCATCCAAGGCCAGCCTCCGCGATGCCGTCGATTCCAATGTCGTCCAGGGCGGCCAGGTGGCCTCCGATCATGCCGATACTCTCGCTGCCTTTGATGACCGAACCATGCTGCGGCGCGACTACCTGGGGATCGGTCGCCTGGATGGTCCGGACCGCATGCTTGCGCGCCTTGGATGAGGTCATGACGCGGCGATGGAAATTCAAGATGCCTGGCAAAAAACAGGATCCTCGCACCTTGGAGCATTCGTATCGACTCCCTGGCGCGGTTCCCCGTGGTCCCGAATTGGCGCAGCCATGGCATCGCGGGTCTATGTCGGCGAAGAGATTCCATTCGCTCCCGGTTCCGTAAGTGCCGAAGAGGTCGCTGGTAAAGAGGGTCCCGGAGCTTTCGTCGAGCGTCACAAAGCTGCCGGCGGAATGGGAGTAGGGGGTGAGGAAAAAGCGAAGGGCACGCCCGTTGCGAAGGGTCAACCTCAAGCCCATTTCCTCGACGCAGCGGAGTCTGGACCTCACGGCATAATGACGGATGAAAATGTTGTTTTCCCGGTGCGAAACTATCCGGAGATCGTCACGACCGATGATATCCTCGAGATTCGGGATGCTCCCGCAGAGGTCGGGATCATAGTGCTGGTAGATAAGGGTGCTGATCTGTCGCGGCTCCACTCCCGTTCCGAGTATCTTCATCATGACCTTGCTGAAATCCGGCCGGCTTCCGCCGTCGATCAGCACGGCTTCCTCACCCGCGATGATTAGGTAGGGGTTGCAGTGCAACCCCGATTCCGCATCGGCAAACCCGACCCAGTGGACTCCCTCCGCCAATTCGATTGGGCGATTGTATTCCGCTTTCACGTCCCCCCCTAAAAAGCATGTGACTCCCGGGCTCGTGCCGGGTATTCGTTGGCGCAGTTTCTTTGCCGGGCCCTTCGCGCGCCGCAAGGTCGCGATGTCTTATGGACTGTGACTATTCAGGAGGTACTCGCCTCCATGGGCCAAGACCATCAGAATTCGGCCCCCTCGAAATCTCCTTTTTCAGTCCGACGGGTAGCCTAGGTTCCGGCATGCAATCTGGCAAGCAGTCCTGCCCCGACAGCGCCATCGCTTCCGGTCTCCAGTCCAGCCACGCCCGCGTGGCTGGTTGTCACCGCGATGGTGGAGACCCTTGATTCCGGGGAGGGATGCAGGCTCGCGAATTTGAGGCTGACCTTTTCGGCGAGTCGTGCCGCCGCCAGGTCCGAGGAACCTGGAAGCACAAGCACGAACTCGGCCGTCGAGGCCCGGCAGATCGACTCGCCGGGTCTCAGCATTTGCCGCAGGATGAGGGCCGTCTCCTGGAGGACCCGATCACTGGCGATGCTGCCCCATTCCTTCCC
>JBAXTA010000445.1:0-2956 GCA_037130415.1 Spirochaetota bacterium | reverse complement strand
AGCCGTCCTCCTCCATGAGGCGAGCTGCACGGTGGACGCTGTCGGCCCTGGCGTGACCCGTTTCGCTGTCGGTGACCTCGTTGCCCTGGGCTGTGACATCCCCTGCGGCGACAGGGACTGCATCTACTGCGGCGACAAGGGAACCGGCGACTGGACCTCCTGCCCGAAGACCCAGGCTACCGGCCACGAGTTCCCAGGTTTTGCCCGGCGCTACGCGATCCTGCCTTCCTGGTTCGTGGAGTTGGGGCCAATTGTGAAATTCCCGGCCTCGGTCGGGCCCGACCTGGCCTGCCACCTCGAGCCCCTGGCCTGCAACCTCGAGGGCATGACCCGTGTGAACAGTTGCATCGAGAACAGGGTAGTGGTCCTCATTGTCTCTGGCTCGCAGGGCTGCTATGCCCTCCAGTAAGCCCAGGCCATGGGTGCCCGCAAGGTCATCCTTGTCAACCGCGGAAAGGCCCGCCTTGAGCGCGCACTCCACGATTTCGGCGACGCCAACACCGTGGGGCTGGCCTGGGACGAAGACATAATTAGGCGCGTCAGGGAAGCCTGCGCCCCCTTCAACGAGCCCCACTTCGTCATGGTGAACGCTTCGGCGGAACCAGCCTACCGCCTGGCGACAGCCCTCATGGGCTACGGCACGGTCCTGGACGCCCACGCTGGCGTGAAGGGCGCCTCCGGCAAGCCGAGGATTGCCCACGAGATCGATCTCAATACTGACATCCACTACAAGCTGCAATGCTTCCAGGCGACGCACGGGTCCACGATGCGGGGCATTGGCATGGCTGCGGGTTTCATTGCCGAGGGCAGGCTTCCACGACTTCCGCGGATGACCAATGCCTCGGAACGATTCCCCCACGGGCGCCTTCTCGAGGCCATCAAACGCGCCTCTGACCCCGATAGCCTCAAGGTCATCGTCGAATGGGATTGAGGACTGGCAGTGATGGGGCACTAGACCTGGCTGACCTCGATACCCTTGTTCCTGAGCAGGCGGATGAGGGTTGGATCGGCCTCCATAGTGGTCACGACGCGGGTCGCCCGTTCCACTGGACAGAGGGTGATGTGGCCTATCTTCCCGAACTTGGTTTCATCAGCAAGGATGACCAGTTCCCGGGCGTGGGCGATCATGGAGCGCTCCATCTGGATGAGGTTGGGTTCGGTGTTCGTGAGGGCCGTTTCCGTGATGCCCTCGATTCCCATGAAGGCGACGGACGCATTGTAATTGACAAAGGGATCCGGCGAGAGGTTGTTGAGGATGAGCTGGGAGTCGGGATCGAGGATCCCCTCGGGAATGATGATGCCGCACTTCGAATGATGGCTGAGGTGCTCGATGATAGCGAAGGAATTAGTCACAACGGTGATGGCCATGCCGGCCAGGTGCTCTGTCATCTGGAAGGTCGTCGAACCACCGTCGATGATGATGGTGTCGCCGGACTTGATCCGCGTGCAGGCTTCCCGGGCAATGCGGCGTTTCTTGTCGAGGTTGAGGCCCAGGCGCCGGTCGAGGGGCTGCTCCCTCCAGGATGGGGTCGCGTGGTCGCGTACGAGTTCGATGCCGCCCCGGACCCGGCGCAGGATGCCCTGACGCTCGAGTTCGATGAAGTCCCTCCGCATGGTCGCCTCAGAGGCGCCGGTGGCGGCAACTATGTCGTGGATGGTGGAGTAATCGTGCAGGTCGAGGAGCCTGAGGATCGTCTCTTTTCTTTCCCGCTCAAGCATTCACTAGGCCACCTTTCCCTCGGTTTCGGGGAAAAGACGCCCCCGGTCGGGACTCACATCTTCTCCGCACTGAGTATACATGGGGATGGCGAATTATCAATCAACTTCGATCCTGAATGATCGATACATGCTGGCGGATATCGGACCATAGCGCATCGAAGCTGGGAGGCAACTTGTCATGAAAGCCTTGGTACTCACGCAGGACAGGGTCCTGGTCCATGAAGACCGGCCCGATCCCCTTCCGCGATCCGACAGGGATGTGCTGGTCGAGGTCAAGCACGCGGGCATCTGCGGATCGGACCTGCCGCGCGCCTTTCACGGCAAGGCCTATCACTATCCCCTCGTCATGGGGCATGAGTTCTCGGGCCTGGTGCGCGCGGCGCCGCCAGGGTCATCCTGGGCGGCCGGTGACAGGGTGGTGGCCTTCCCCCTCCTCCCCTGCGGCTCCTGCGCTGCCTGCCAGACCGGAGACTATGCCCAATGCTCCAATTATGACTATCTCGGTTCGCGGCGCGACGGGGGCTTTGCCGAACTCGTCCATGTGCCTGAAGAGAACCTTTTCCGGGTACCTGAGCAGGTCAGCCTCGAATCGGCGGCCATGACGGAACCCTGCGCTGTCGCCCTCCACGGTGTCGAAAAGCTCGCCATCGAGGCGGGTATGGATGCCCTTGTGATCGGTGGAGGCCCCGTAGGCCTCATGGTAGCCCAGTGGCTCAGGATCAAGGGCTGTTCTCCCGTCCGCGTCGCCGATATTGATCCTGCCAAACTCGAAATCGCACGGCGCCTCGGATTCGAAGCCTTCGATTCTGCCAAAGCTGAGCTCGTAGAAGCCATGCAGGCCAGGGACGGCGGGGTAGATTGCGTAGTGGAAGCCTGCGGCTTCCCCGCTACCTTCCGCCAGGCCATCCTTTCGGCAGGCCGCTTCGGTCAGGTAGTCTTCATGGGCAACATCGCCGGTGAATTCAAGCTTCCTGAAAAGGACTTTTCGCGGATCCTTCGCAACGAAATCCGCATCTCGGGAACCTGGAACTCGCGGGTCGTGCCCCGTGGCAGGGATGAGTGGACCCGGGTCCTTGCCTTCCTGGACAGCCGCATGGACGTCCAGTGCCTGGTAAGTCACCGCCCGAGCCTCACCGAGGGCACCGAGATATTCCGGAAGATGGAAGCCCGCGAGGGCTGGTTCAACAAGGTGGTGTTTGCCCTATGAGTCCCGCAGCAGGTCCCTTGGTTCTTGAAC
>JBAXTA010000444.1:0-2958 GCA_037130415.1 Spirochaetota bacterium | reverse complement strand
CTTGCAGGCTTGCATCAGCTGGGCGTAGAATTCCTCGGGACGCTCAAGCGAGCGGAAGACCTCGAAGAGGCTCGTTTCGCCGCCAGGCAAGGGAACCATGCCAGTCCGTGGATGGATGATCTCCTGGGCAAAGACACACTGGAACTTGGCACAGGCTGCTCCTGCCTGTGCGGCGGCCGCGATAAGCTCGCGGGCCTTTCCAATGCTGCCTCCGTGGCCTGTCCCTATTTCCGCGATAACCAGTGGTGCGGAGGCGCTCCACTGCCTTCCTTCGATCGAAAACCCCTGCATCGTGCACCTCGCTCGGAAGCTGATATTCTATCACAGGGCAGCTTGTCCAAGGCCATGCTCCCTCGCCAGGGATATCTGCGATAGATGGTATTAAATGCGACAAATGAGCCTATCTGCGTGATATTTAGGCGATAGCGAAATAAGGAATTGTTGGCAATCAAAGGTCGAGAAACTCCCGAATCTTGACAGCCTTTTCAGTTTGTGATACCCATTTCCCATCCAATGGCTTTGTCAGACCACAGGGGTGGCCCTCATGTTTTTCAATGAGGGTTTTCCCTTCGGGAATAAGGAGAGACCATGTCCGGCCACAGTAAATGGGCGACCATAAAGCACAAGAAGGGCGCTGCCGATGCCAAGCGCGGGCAGATGTTCACCAAACTCATCAAGGAGATTTCAATCGCAGCCCGCATGGGTGGGGGCGATCCCGATACGAACGCCAGGCTCAGGACTGCGATCCTCAAGGCCAAGGCTGCGAACATGCCCAAGGACAACGTCGAGCGTGCCATCAAGAAGGGCACCGGCGAGCTCGAGGGTTCCAGCTATGAGGAACTCGTCTATGAAGGCTACGCTCCGGGGGGTATTGCCATCCTCATCGAGGTTCTCACCGACAACAAAAATCGGGCAGCAGCCGAGGTGCGCAACCTCCTCACGCGCTCGGGCGGTACACTCGCGACCTCCAACGCCGTCATGCGGCTCTTTGCCCGAAAGGGTGTCATTTCCCTCGATGGCGAAAAATACACCGAGGACAAGGTCATGGAACTGGCCCTCGAAGCTGGCGCTGACGACATCGTGGACGAAGACGGCGAGATAGTCGTCTACACCAGTCCTGACGCATTCGAGGCTGTGCTTACCGCCATCAACAATGCTGGCATGGAAACCGACGGCGCGGAGATCTCCATGGTTCCCGAGACCTATGTGGATGTGGACAAGGACGCCGGTGGCAAGGTCCAGAAGCTCATCGACAGGCTCGAGGAGTCCGACGACGTGCAGAACGTCTACCATAACGCGAGCATCCCCGAGGATGCCGGGGAATAAGGTGAGGGCAGGAACTTCACTGTCGCAGACTGAAGAAAAAGCCGCCCTGTGCTGGGCGGCCTTTTTTTCGTCCCGAAGCTGGCCCCGGGCATGAAACAAAGCCACCGCATCATGGGCATCGATCCAGGGCTGGCATCGATTGGATGGGGCATCATCGAGGTCGGCGACGGCCGCCTGCGTCATTGCGCGCATGGGGTCATCACAACCGACAAGGACGAGGCGATGGGCGCCCGCCTTCTCGCCATATCCATCGGAATCAGTGAGCTGCTTTCTGAATGGAAGCCAGAAAGCGTGGGGATGGAAAACCTGTTTTTCTGGAAGAACGTGAGTTCGGCCTTTCCGGTTGCCGAAGCCCGGGGCGCCATCCGCCTGACCATCGCAAAGGAGGGCATCGAACTCTTCGATTTCAGCCCGACGGCTATCAAGCAGGCAGTGGTTGGAAGCTCCCGTGCGGACAAGAACCAGGTTCAGGAGATGGTAAAACTGCTACTTGGCCTTTCGGAAAAGCCTAAGCCTGATCATGCCGCCGATGCACTCGCGGCGGCGATCTGCCTCTGGCACTCATCAGGTTTCAGGAGTCTCTGAGCACCTTCATGAGGTAGAGGATCCATTGGCGTGTCTCGGGAGCGTTGAAGTCCCGCGCTTTCAGGAATTCGAAAAAAGCGTCCCGGGAGGAACCGGTCATCGCGAGCGCCTGGGCCAGGTAGAAATGCGCGCGCGAGGCGACTGCCGGGCTTCTGTTAAGCGATAGATAGCTGGAAAGCTGGCTCACGCTGGCCTGCCAGTCTCCCTTGGCAAAGGCACCCTGAAGGATGAGCGAAAGGGCGTAGGCCTCACCGCCGGCAGCCTGCCCCCTGTCTGGCCCAAGTATTACAAGGGCTGGGGCCCTGGGTGTCGGGTCAACATAGGGAGCAAGTATCCCGGCTATGGCTTTTTCGGTTTCTGGCAAGAGTTCGACGGGGCTATCGCGCTGAGGGATGGTTTCGTTCGAGGCAAACACGTGGAAGGGCAGGGGCGTGATCCTTGCCAGGGTGCCGGTTTCGGGGAGGGGCGCCATTGCCTTGGTGGTGGCGAGGGAAATGGGGCTTGAAAGCGTGTTGAGGCCATCTACAAAGTTGATGCTTCCTGCCTTGAGGTTCGATTCGGGTATGAGGGCATAGTAATAGGAAATGCCAGGAATGGGAAAATCGGTAAAATCGCGGGTGCTATCGGGCAGGGTGGAGATGAGATTGGCTTCAAGGAGGCTCCCAGGGGTCTTGAAGATGCCGATCGATCGATACACCAGGACGGGTCCAGTGCCGGCTGCTATGGCAAAAGAAAGCTTGGCCGTATCCTTGCCTGTAACGATTTTCAGGGCGGTAATCTTGGGCACATTGGCAGCAGGGGCGCCCGTTGCAACTATGGCCGTGCGGGTTACGGTCTGTCCCGGAATGAAGGAGAGGGAGGGCGAACCGCTCCGATCGAGGGGGAGGACGGCGTAAAAATAAGGTGCTCCATCGGGGGCGGTGGCAGTCAGGGTACGGATATTCGGGGATGCGATAGTCAGCCTGATAGCCTTGCCGAGGGAATCGGCCGCGATCGCCAGCGGCGAGCGGTAGATGCCCCAGCCTCCGGGCGCATCCGAGGGAGCAT
>JBAXTA010000443.1:0-2977 GCA_037130415.1 Spirochaetota bacterium | reverse complement strand
GGTCTCCGTGACGATGCGGTCGAGTGCCCGGTCCTCAATACTCGCACCCTCGGCTTCCAGCGGTTTGGATATCGCACGCTGTGCGTCCTCGACAGCGAGGGGTCCGATCTCGGGAAAGTCGAAAAGGCGCTCCGCGTAGGATTTGGCTCGTCCGAGGCGACCGCGGATCTGAGGCAGACCGGCGCCGATCATGATGACGGGCACTTGTTGCTGGGTGCAGCGATGGAGGGCAGTGATCAGGGCGGCGAGCTCATCCTCCTTCACGTACTGGAGTTCGTCGATAAACATCGCGAGGGCCGTGTCCGCACCCCGCGCGGCTTGGCCAACTGTCTCGAGGAGGGCCAGCAGATCCTGCTCGAGGTCCCCATTGTCAGCCAGCCCCGCTTCAGGCTGAAGGTCCAAACCTACCTCGATGTCGGCGTACTTGAGTTTCAGTGCCTGCGCAAAGCCAGCGAGGGCCTGTAAGCCGCGAAGGGCGAGGGCTTTAGTTTTCTCCACCCGTGAGAGCCGGAGGAGCGATAGCCTGAGTTGTGGAGCCAGCATACCCGGAAGGGACCGTCCCTCCGGCGCTTCGATACGGAGAGTATGGATGCCCACGGCTTCTGCGTCCTTTTTCATCCGATCCAGGAGCACCGTCTTGCCAACACCCCTCAGGCCGACAAGTACAACACTTTTCGCGGGTAGGCCCCGCTTCACCCGCTGGAGCGCTATTCCCATGGCGCCCATGATCTTGGTGCGGCCGGCGAGCTCGGGTGGCTGGGTACCAGCGCCGGGAGCGAAGGGGTTTCTGATTGGGTCCATGGGATCAGTATAGCAATATTTGCGAAATTAGCAATATGAGATAATATCGATAAATTAGCTTCAAGCGTACCGGGTTATCGTGCCTGTGGGAGAGGAAAATGAGGCAGACTGGGTGATTGAAGCCGCCGTCTACGTGCGCAAAGCTATAGCCAATGCTTTGCCGCAAGGCCAGCGATAGCCTTCGCATCGCCTTTGAGAAAGCGCCATGTCCCCTCCACTCCTTTGCCCGATTCAGACGATCGTCTCGACTCCGTACTTCCCGAACATCGTATCGGCCGTGACGATCGCAAGATCATGCCTGATCGCCTGCGCTATGATGAAACGGTCTGCTGGGTCCCTGTGATGGTCAGGCAACATGACCGAGGCGGCGAGTTCCTCAGCCTCGAGGGCGAGTATAACCAGATCGTGCTGGTCCGCCGACCTGCGAAACCATTCCATCGGAGGAAGAGGAAGTACCAATTCACCTTTCTTTGCCCTGAGGGAAATCTCCCAGGCGCAGATGGCGGAAACAAAAACCAGTTCGCTTTCCTGGATGCGGGCCTTGGCGGCTTCTGACAGTCTGGCGTTTTCCGACGCCAGCCATAGAAGGCTGCAGGTATCCAGCATCAGATTCCTCATTCCGGGAGCCACTCATCCTCTGTCGGTTCCATGGGATCGAAGTTGATCTGGATTCCGGCCAATAAGGGATCCACAAGAAGCCTCGATTTCCGGCTGACTGGTCCAAGTTCAGCCACTGGATGGCCATGCTTCGTGATGAGTATCCGCTCATTGGACTGCTCTACGAGCTTGATCAGGCTCGAAAGGTTCGTCTTCGTCTCATAGATGGTGGTTGTATGCATTTCAACCTCTCAGCCAATTATAGTCAAATTGGTCAAAACATGCAAATCCTTGTCCCCCATTATGACCGCGAATCGAGGGTATTCGCGAAACTTCACTCCTCAGCATCGATGCCTACTTTGGGTTTTCCTGCTTTTTTAAAAACTCCATCACCCGTGCACCCTTGATTTCCCTGTCGATGAAGCTGGCGCCGAGCCGCTGGGCCATCGCGGGAAAATCGATTCGTTTGTAGGACTCGTACCAGCTTCCCTCCGCGGCCTCGACGAACGACAGGAAGGGCGAGAAGGAAGTCGTATGCTCGATGACAAAGGCTCCCTTTCGTGCCGCATTCAGGAAGGAGACAAGGATTCCCTCCTCATCAGCGGGCGGGAAGAGGTGCAAGGCGAAAGAAATAGCCACCCAGTCGACGGAGCCCGATGGGTCAGCGAAATCGAGGACGCTCTCGGACCTGAATGGGGCTGAAGTCCCAGTCCCGAATCGCGCGTTCCAACGCTGGCGGGCGCGACCCAGCATCCCCTCGGACTGGTCCCGTCCTGCGTAGGAGGCGCAGCGTGGCGCTATCTCCAATGCGAGGCTTCCCGTTCCGCAGCAGTGCTCGAGGATGCTGTCCTGGGCAAATCGGCTGCCATCGGGATCAAGGATCGAAAGCGCAGCTGCATTGCTCCTTCCCGTATTGCCCTCGACGAAGCGGTACCAGGGATGGAAGCCGTCGTAGAAGCGGCGCATCGAATCAGGATCTCGGTGGAAGGCCATGGAACCTCCAAGAAATAAAAGGACTGAGCAACTCGGTTCGCGGGGGGACCTACCTGAGCTTGTCAAAGGCGGCGAGCAATTTCACCGATCCGCGGGAGATCTCGAGGACGCCGCGCTGCTCGAGGTCCTTGAGGATGCGGCTGACAACCTCTCGGGAGCTGCCCACGTGATCGGCCAGCTCCTGGTGGGTCGTGATGACGAGGCCTGTGGAGGAACTCATTTCGGCAAGGGCCTGGATGAGGCGTTCGTCTACCTTCCTGAAAGCTATCTCCTCGACAAGCTCGATGACTTCCGCTATCCGTCTCGTGTACTGCGCACTCACGAAGTCTCGGAAGGAGGGCCCCTCGTTGAGGAGTCGCCTGATAGTGGTGCTGGGGATGAAGGCAGCCAGTGTTTTTTGCTCAGCGACCACCGCTGCGGGAAAGTAATCGATGCCCTTGCCGCAACCGAGGCTCAGGATGCAGCTCTGGCCGGGTTCTATACGGTATAGGGTGATTTCCCGGCCGCTCTCCGAAGTCTTGTACACCCGGATAGAGCCATCGAGCACAAAGGGTACGGCCGAACAGACTTGCCCCTCACGCAGGAT
>JBAXTA010000442.1:0-3026 GCA_037130415.1 Spirochaetota bacterium | reverse complement strand
ATCGACGCGTCTATTGTAAGCGCGACCCTCAGGAGTGTCGTTTGGGCGGGAGGGTTTGATGTCGCCGAAGCCGGTGGCGGACATGCGGCGTTTGTCGATGCCGATGAGGTCAAGCGCTTCAACGACATTTACCGCACGGGTTGCAGACAAAAGCAGGTTGCTCTTCAAGGGACTGTCACGGTCCACCGGCGAGGCATCGGTATGACCTTCGACGACGATGTTCTCCTTGACCGACTCGAGCAATTCCGCAACCTTCACAATTGAGGGCATGGTTCCTTCGGCAAGTTCGGTGGCACCGGGCTTGAAGAAGGTATCTCCGGTCAGCGAAAGGACAATCCCGCGTGCTTCAGTGTTCATCTGGATCATGCCGGTCCTGATCTCTGTAGCAAGTGTCGAGGTGGCTTTTTCGATGAAGATCTCCCGCCTTGGAGAGACTCTTGGCGATGCTCCTGTCCCCGGTGGGGGTTTGGGCGGACCAGGCGTGTTGACCACGCTATGGCCCCCTCCTCCTTCCTGGAGCTGGATGCCCGGCAAGCCATCGAAGGCGAGCGACAACGATTCGGCCAGTACCGTGAATTTCGCGGTGCTGACCGAGGACATGGCGTAGAGGACAACGAAGAAGACCATCAGCAAGGTGATCATGTCTGAATAGGTGAGGAGCCAGCGCTCGTGATTTACTGGTTTTTCCGGGTCTTCCGGCTTCTTTTTATGAGCCATGGATGCCTACGCTTCGTTGAACGATTCGAGCTCGTGGCGGTCCTTCTCTTCGAGGAAGGCAGCAAGCTTGTCACCGACAAGCTTGGGACTCTCGCCCTGCTGTATGGCCAAGACCCCTACTATGATCATTTCCTTGGCAAGCTTTTCCTTGCCGAGTACAACCTTGAGCTTGTTGGCCAGGGGAAGGAATATAAGGTTCGCGATGCCAATGCCGAGAAGGGTGGCGATGAAGGCGACCGAGATTTTCTCTCCGAGCTTTTCCGGCTCGGAAAGGTTTGCGAGTACTATGATGAGTCCAAGCACCGTTCCGACAATGCCCATCGTCGGACAGAAACCGCCGGCAGCCTCAAAGATCTCGACGCCATGCTTCTGGTGCTTTTCCCAGACCGAGACGTCGTTCTCAAGGAGGCTGGTAAGCGCTTCGGAATCAGTGCCGTCGATGACGTAACGGAGCCCTTTCTTGAGCAGGGGGTCGTCGGTATCCGTGAGACTTTGCATGTCCTCTTCGAGCGATAGCAGGCCATCTCGCCTGGATTTTTCCGCGAATGAGACAAACTTGAGGGCCAGTTCCTTGCCTTTGACCGGTGGCAGCTTGATGGCCTTGTTGATCAGATTGCCCATTCCCAGGACATCTCCCATGTCAAAGGAGGTGAAGAGGGCGCCAAGGGTTCCCCCGATGATGATGATGAACGGCGAGGGCATGAGGAGTCCTGCCGGATTTCCACATTCGAAGATATAGGCGATCATTATTGCCCCGATGCCGCCTATTAGGCCAATTACAGTCGCTAGATTCATTGCACACCTCGCGTCAACTAAGCATCGGCGTGTTTTCTGTCGGAGCTTACTGCTTCCCGACGGGTGACTTCCTGGTTTTTTTGGTCAATGAATAAAAAAAAATCGTTGAAATTCTGAAAAAATGCCCAAAAAAAGATTATACTCCGTGAGAACAAGCGAAGAGAGCAAGCAACAATGTTTGGTTTTTCATTTTTTTTGATTTAGCGATAAGGAATTAGGCAGCCGTAGCTGCGCCTTGTTTGAAAGAAACTGACGTCCGGATGGCCTTGGCCGCCGCGACGGATGGGGGAAAGGATGCTGCTTCGAGGTATCGATTCCGTTCTCAGCCATCGTTCCCAGGAGATCGGAAGGCGCTGGCTTGTCCAGACACGCAAGGCCCCCAATCTCACAGGTCTGGCGATCATCAGTGATGCAGAAATGATGGAATTCTGCACACATCTTCTCGCAATTTTGGGGGGATGGTTTCGAGGCGAAGCAGGGAAACCAGAGATCGGGGCCTTTTTTGTGGGTTCTGGCAAGGATTTCTGCAAGAAGGATGTCCCGATTTCCCTTCTCACCCGAGCCTTTGTCCATTTGCGAAAACTTGTGACAGAATGTCTGCTTGAAGAAGAGAACCTTGAGGGGACGCACCGCATCTATGCCCTCATGGAAGCTGTGGACCACCATTCTGATTTTTTCATGCTGGGAATCTACTATTTCACCAAAGGCTATCTGGAGGAGACATTTATCAGGATCAGTGCCGGCGAAAACCTATCGAAGGAAGTCATGGGCAAGTATCTCAAGGATGATTTCTTCTTCAAATGAGGGGAAAGCCAGCTCGCAGCAACAATGAAACAGGGATGGCCCTACTCCTTCCCTTTCTTCTGTCGCGGAAGCCGATGGATGGGCTGGGTCCCTGGAGTTTCCTCCCCTTCCTGGTACTTGGACTTGCAATCGCGGTGGTGGCCCTTGTGAAGGGCAGTCTCGAAGGTGCGGCGGCCGCTCTCGTCGTAGCCTGTCTCAACCTCGCCCGGTATCAAGCCATAGCTGCATGGGCAGAAGCACTGTTGCATAAATCACGCGGGATTATTCCTATTTTCATCTGGTTGGCCCTGTTTGGAGTTCTGGCCGCCCTCCTGTACGGTGCCGGGCTCGGGGGCTTCATTGTCTGGCCGGCTGCGGTCGCCCTGTCTGGCCCCCTGGTTGTAGTTGCGATGAGTCTTGTGAAGGGATTTAGCCAGCTCAGTACAACCCTTTCCACTGCCCAGATTGCAGGCGAATCCCGGGCCGAGGGCCCTGGAGGTATGCGATGAGCGAAACCGCTGTCAAGGAAAGCCTCACGGTCGGTCAAAGGATCACGGAGGCGATCTCCGTCAGCACTGTCTTCACGATCGACGCCTTCGGCTACAAGATCCCGATCACCGACAGCATCCTCTGGTCCTGGGTTGTCATCGTCATCCTGATGATCATGGGCGTGATAAGCGTCTTCGTAATGGTTGGCAAGCACCTTTACCTGACGCGTGCCAAGAAAGGCA
>JBAXTA010000441.1:0-3027 GCA_037130415.1 Spirochaetota bacterium | reverse complement strand
TTCGGCCAAGCTTTCGGCTGGCCTCCCGATTGCGGGAGACTCCCTGCGCAGCTACAATCGCGCATCGGAGGTCACATGCTGGACAGGAACGAGGCCATAGCGCTCTGGCGCGCCAACAACGACGACGAGTCGCTTTTCCGCCATGCCCTGGCTGTAGAGGCGACAATGCGCTACTTTGCCGCCGCGAAGGGAGAAGACCCCGACTGGTGGGGCATAGTCGGACTCCTCCATGACATCGACTACGGAAGGCATCCTGAGGAGCACCTCAAACACTCAGGCCCCATCCTGGCCGCTGCCGGCTATGCAGAGGATTTCATCCACGCGGTCGACAGCCACGGTTATGGCATCTGCTCCGAGGTTGAGCCCCTCCATGTGATGGAAAAGATCCTCTTCGCCTGCGACGAGCTCACGGGCTTTATTGCTGCCTGCGCCATGGTGCGGCCCTCGAAGAGCGTCCTGGACATCGAACCCCGCTCAGTGAAGAAGAAGTGGGGAACAGCCGCCTTCGCTGCGGGCGTGCGCCGAGACATTATCGAAAAGGGCGCTGCGATGCTCGGCATGGAGCTCGACGCCCTCATACTCCAGACTATCGCAGCGCTGCGGCCCGTCGCCTCGGAGATCGGACTCAAGGGCAACCTGTAGCCCGCACCATAGCCTGGAGGCGGGCTTCAATTGACTCAGGGAAGGGCTTCGCGACATACTGCGGCGCTTCAGAAACCAAGCAGGTGAGGCTCCCATGCTCGAAAAGCTTTCCGAGAAATTCAGCGATGTCGTGCGCAGTATCGGCGGCAAGGCAACAATCACCGAAAAGAACGTCGAAGAGGCCGTGGAGCAGATCAAGCTCGCCCTCCTCGAAGCTGACGTCAACCTCCGTGTCGTCCGCCGCTTTGTCAATTCAACCCTCGAAGAAGCCCGTGGCGAGAAGGTCCTCCGCTCGGTCCAGCCGGGGCAGCAGTTCATCAAGCTCGTTCACGACAAGCTGGTAGCCCTCCTCGGCGAGGGGCGCTCCGACCTGGCGCTGAAGGGACCCGACACCACGAGTGTCATCCTCCTCCTCGGACTCCAGGGTTCGGGCAAGACGACCACCGCTTCCAAGCTCGCCTTCATGCTCAAGGGCAAGGGCCGCCGCGTGCTCCTTGCGGCCTGCGACCTTGTGCGACCCGCGGCGGTTGAACAGCTCCGTGTCCTGGGCTCGCAGATAGGGGTCGATGTCTACCTCGAGGAGGGGGCCAAGGACCCCGTCAAGGTCGCTGCCGCAGCCCTTGCAAAAGCCAAGCGCGAACTCTACGACACCCTCATCGTCGATACCACCGGCCGCCTCCAGATCGACGAACCGATGATGCAGGAGATTGTCCGCGTCCGCGATGCGGTAAAGCCCGACGAGGCCCTCCTCGTTGCAGACGCCATGACCGGACAGGCAGCGGCCGACATCGCCAAGACCTTCGACGAGCGTGTCGGCCTTACCGGCGTCATCCTGTCCAAGTTCGATTCCGACGCGCGTGGTGGCGCTGCGCTCTCGCTCAAGTCCGTCACGGGCAAGCCCGTCAAATTCATTGGCACGAGCGAAAAACCCGAGGGCCTTGAACCCTTCTTCCCCGAACGCGTCGCCGGCCGCATCCTGGGCATGGGCGACATCGTCGGCCTCGTGGAAAAGGCCCAGTCGGTCTACGACCAGAAGCAGGTGGAGGAGCTCGAGCGCAAGATGGCGAACTCCGACTTTACCCTCCAGGACTGGCTCGAGCAGCTCGGACAGGTGAAGAAGATGGGTTCCTTCAAGAGCATGATCGAGATGATACCAGGCCTCGCCGGCCAGATCGACGAGGAGCGCATCGACCGCGGCGCCATGAAGGTACAGGAATCGATCCTCCAGTCGATGACCAGGAAGGAACGCTCCAATCACCTCATAATTGGTCCCTCCCGGCGGACCCGCATCGCCCGGGGCTCGGGAACCTCGGTGGCCGAGGTCAACCGCCTCCTCAAGCAGTTCGAGAAGACCCGCCTGGCGATGAAGAAGATGATGAAAAACAAGGGCCAGATGACCCAGATGATGGGGCAAGGTGGCTCGGGCTCGGGCAGGAAGTAGCGCCCCCGGATGGCGGGGGGCTGACCCCTGAGGAGGAAGTCCTATGGACATAGCATTGGTTGTCGTCGGAGGGTTAGTCATCGTCACCTTTGTCGGGATGATCTTCGATTACCTGACCAAGACCCGGGTGGCAACCTTGACGAGTGATGCGGGAGCCGTGAAGGGAATGGCAGAAAGGATCGAGCGGCTTGAGCTCCGTTCCAAGGAACAGGATGCGGTCATCGAACGCCTCTGCAATGATGTCGCCTTCGGGAACAGGTTGCTCGAGGACAGGTCCGGAGTCGGGTCGGAGCCTTCCCGCCAGGCCTAGCCGAAGCTGATGACCAGCTTTCCCCTTCCCATGGATGAGGCGTAGCCAAGCATGTGGTGGCATCAGGTTTTTGAAAAGTCACGTTCCTCTTTATGAAGAAGATGATGAAAAACAAGGGCCAGATGACCCAGATGATGGCCCAGCAGCAGAAGGGGCGCTGAGCGTTGTGGCGCTGAAAGCAGCATCGGCTTGCTGCCCGCAGGCCTCAGCCCGCGGGCCCTAGCCCTGAGCTCCTGCCAACACTGCCAGAACCCCTTCCCCGTATTTCTCGAGCTTTTTCGCACCGACTCCGAAGACCACCGAGAGGGCAAGACGGTCCTTCGGCCGGACGAGGGCGATCTCCCTGAGGCTGCGGTCGGGGAACACGACATAGGGTGGCACGCCAGCGGCATCGGCTGTCTTTTTCCGCCAGGCCCTGAGCAGCTCGAAGCGCTCGAGTGCTGCGCCTTCGAGACCTTCGGCAGCCATCGCGGAGGCGGCGATGGCTTCGGGCGAGCCCTTCTTGAGGAGCCGTGGACCCGGGCGTTTCTTTTCCACCGTCGGCCTGGCCAGCGGTGCACTCATGTAAGGTCCCTTTGCCTTGAAGAATTCGAAGGCAAGGTCACTGGCGCGGAGCGTCCTGTAGGCGGGATCC
>JBAXTA010000440.1:0-3042 GCA_037130415.1 Spirochaetota bacterium | reverse complement strand
GTTCCTGATCAGGGATCCTGGTCGAAAAGTCCGAGCTCGGGCTTGTCTCCAGGGGATCCGGGGTTGTTGAGGAGTATCTCGACCTTGCCCTGTATCTTTTCTAAGTCACGCTCAAGTCCCTTGGCAAGCTTGATGCCTTCCTCGAAGACGGTAACTGCCTCCTCGAGGGCGAGGTCCGGACTGCGCATCCTGTCGGCGAGTTCCTCGAGTCGCCCAAGCCTTTCCTCGAAGTTCTTCATGGTGTCACCCCTTCCACGCGCACATCTGCGCGTCCCTGTGCGAAGCGTATCGACAGGGCATCGTCGATTCCGAGGCCCCCGGCTTTCCGGAGGACTGAGCCATCGGCCCGAGTCACTATCGAGAATCCCCGGCTGAGTATGGCTTCGGGGCTCGTGGCCTCGATGAGGCCGCGGGCAAGCGTGAGTCGGTGTCGAGATCCTGTCAGGCGCTCCCGCATGCCGGAAACGAGGGCGTCGCGTGCCTCGTCAAGGCTGCGCAGCATCGGATGCATGATGCGCATGAGGCGTCCCTCCACGGCGTCTGGCTCGAAGCGCGCGAGCGTGGCACGCACTTCCTCGATCCGTGAGCTGAGGATGGTCTCGAATTCACCTTTTAGCTGCGCCACCTCAGCGAGAAGGGCCTGGCGACTCTCGCTTACAAGTTCGGCGGCAGCACTTGGGGTTGCCGCGCGGAGGTCCGCTGCCCAATCCGTGAGAGCCGTGTCGACCTCGTGGCCGACTGCACTGATCACTGGCAGCTCCGAGGCTGCGACCGCTCGCACAAGGCCCTCGTCGGAAAAGGCCAGAAGGTCCTCGAGGGAGCCACCGCCACGTCCGAGGATGATGACATCGCCCAACTTGAAGCGGTTGGCTGTTTCGATCTGCCTGATGAGCTCGGCCGGCGCGGATCCACCCTGGACTGCCGCGGGCAGCACGATGATGTCGATACCTGCATTGCGACGGCCGAGGACATTCAGGATGTCGTGGATCGCCGCACCGGTGGGACTTGTGATGACCACAACACGCTGCGGAAAACGGGGAAGTTCCCGCTTGCGGTCCGCGTCGAAGAGGCCCTCGGCCGCGAGGGCGCGCTTCCTGGCCTCGAGCATGGCCAGGATGTCGCCGACGCCGGCGGCTTCCATCCGCTCTATGATGATCTGGTACTGGCCGCGGGCAGGATAGACCGAGACCTGGCCGGTCGCGCGTACGAGGCTGCCATCATGCGGCTCGAAGGCCACAGAGCGTGAGCGCCCTCGGAACATCACCGCCTGGACCATCGCCCCTCGGTCCTTCAAGTTGAAGTACCAGTGCCCCGAGGAGGCTGGCTTCCAGTTGGAGATCTCGCCCTCGACGGTGACCGAGGGAAAGGCGTCTTCGAGCAGGCCCTTGACGAGGGAGGTGAGTTCGCTGACCGACAGTACGCGCGTTTCTTTTCCGTTCACGCGCTCCACAGTAGCTTGTCGCAGGCAGGATCTGCAAGTTGCCGAGGTTGCGCGGCCTCTCCTTGCATCCAGGGGCAGCCATGCATGCCTCGCTGGCGCGATCCGGGCAATTTGCACTACAATAAGCCATGAACTTCGAAGAGCTTCCCGTCTATCAACAGAAGGCCCGCATCCTCGAGGCCCTCGAGAAGCACCAGGTCATCGTCGTCGAGAGCCCCACCGGCTCGGGCAAGACCACCCAGATGCCGGTCATCCTCCACGAGGCGGGCTATTCGAAGCACGGCCTCATCGGGGTCACGCAGCCACGCCGCATCGCGGCCATTTCGGTAAGCGAATTCATCTCGCACCAGCTCGGGACGCCCCTGCCCGGCCTGGCCGGCTACAAGATGCGCTTCGAGGACAAGACCAACGAGGATACGCGGATCAAGATCATGACCGACGGCATCCTCCTCCAGGAGATGAAGCTCGATCCCTCCCTCTCCAGGTATTCGGTCATCATGGTGGACGAGGCCCACGAGCGCAGCCTCAACATCGACTTCATCCTCGGGCTCCTGAAGCGTGTGCTCGAGTCCCGCCCCGAGTTCAAGGTCATCGTCTCCTCTGCCACGATCAACGCGGAGGTCTTCTCCGAATTCTTCGGAGAATGTCCAATTGTTAAGATCGAGGCCTCGATGTACCCCGTCGGCATCGTCTACGACCCTCCGGCGGTGGAATCCGACGGGGACTCGATCATGATGAAGATCGAGGCCATCGTGATGCGCATCGCCGGCGAGCGCCGGGAGGGGGACATCCTCATCTTCCTGCCCGGCGAAAAGGCCATCAAGGACTGCATGAAGACCCTGGCCTACTGCGGGGTCGGCGCCACCCTCCACCTCGTGCCCCTCTACGGCCGCCTGGGAAAGGACGAGCAGGAGCGGGTTTTCGAGCGGGCCCCTCCCGGCGAGACAAAGGTCGTCATAAGTACGAACATTGCCGAGACCTCGGTCACCATCGACGGCATCACGAGCGTCATCGACTCGGGCCTGGCCAAGCTGAACCACTACAATCCCAAGACCTTCACCTCGAGCCTCATCGAGAGCCCCATCTCGAAGGCGTCGGCCAACCAGAGGAAGGGGAGGGCAGGTCGCACCCGTCCCGGCACCTGCTACCGGCTCTACGCCCGTGACGACTTCGAGAACCGTCCCCTGTTCACCACAGAGGAGATCTACCGAACCGACCTGACCGAGGTCGTGCTCCGCATGGCAGAGCTCGGAATAAGCGACTTCGAGCGCTTTGAGTTCATCTCGCAGCCAGCGCGTTCCGGCATCCTGGGCGCCATCGACTCCCTTGCCCTCCTGGACGCACTTACGCCCGAGCGGGAGCTCACCCGCATCGGCGAGCTCATGTGCGCCTTCCCCCTTCTGCCACGGCACTCCCGTATCATCGTCGAGGCCATGCTCAACTGTCCGACGGTCATCGAGGAGGTACTCATAGCCGCAGCCTTCCTTTCCACACAGAGTCCCTATGTCCTCCCGCCCGGCGAGGAGATGGAGGCCAGGCGCGCGCACCATGCCTTCCGCGATCCCCAGGGCGACTTTGTCTCCTACCTCCGGATCTTCAGG
>JBAXTA010000044.1:0-19577 GCA_037130415.1 Spirochaetota bacterium | reverse complement strand
CCTTTGTCTTTCTGACTGCCCAGGACCAGGGGGAGGATGCAGCCCGTGGTCTGGCCCTCGGCGCCCTCGACTACATCCGTAAGCCCTTTACGGGGGCGGAGTTCGTAGCCCGCGTGCGAGGCATACTCGGGAGGACCCTCGCTGCGCGGGCGAGACTCTCTGAGATGCCGACAGCGGGGCAATCCCTGGGTTCCACGGTGCCGCGCGAGCGCAGGGAGACGGTGTACCGGAAGATCCTGGGGAAGAGCCGCGCCATCGAGGCAGCTATTGCCCTTCTCGACCGCGCGGCGGCTTTTGACGCGGCCGTACTCCTCCTGGGCGCAAGCGGTTCTGGAAAAGAGCTCTTCGCCCGGGCCTTCCACGAGGCCAATGGGCGCGGCACCAAGCCCTTTGTCGCGGTGAACTGCGCCGCTGTTCCGAGGGAGCTCGCCGAGGGTCTGTTTTTCGGCCATGCGAAGGGAAGCTTCACGGGTGCCCAGGCGGACAGGCCCGGCTGGTTCGAAGAGGCCAAGGCGGGCACCCTCTTCCTGGACGAGGTAGGGGAGTTGCCCCTGGAACTCCAGGGTGCCCTTTTGCGTGCTGTTGAAAGCCGGAAGATCCGTCGCCTCGGCGAGAGCGGCGAGCGGGATCTGGACATCAGGCTCGTCGCCGCGACCAACCGGGACCTAGGCGAGGCTGTAAAACGCGGCAGCTTCCGGGCCGACCTTTATTACCGCCTCGAAGAAATCCCCATCCACGTTCCCTCGCTGGCCGAGCGACGCGAGGACATTCCCATCCTGGCCGAAGCCTTTCTGGCCGAGTTTTCCGAACTCTCCCCCCTGGGCAGGATAGAGCTCAGCCGTCCTGCCCTCGAGGAGCTCGCCCGCAGACCCTGGCCGGGCAACGTCCGTGAACTCCGCAACGCCATGCGCCGGATTGTCATCTCAGCCCCCACGAATTTCATTGAGGGATTGCCCGAGGCCCAAGCTTCGGTGCCGGAAGCCCCAGGGGCAGGGCAGGCGGCCCCAGGGGCAGGGCAGGCGGCCCCAGGGGCAGGGCAGGCGGCATCAGCCGCAGTGCAGGCCCCTCCGACAGCCGTCCCGGAAGTTCCGGAAGCGGCCGTACAGCCTGCCGCTGACTCCTGCGGCGAGGCGAAGTCTTCAGAAGAAGAATCCACAGCCCAGGATGATCCACGCCTCTCTGACCTGGAAAAGGCTGCGATCGATCGTGCCCTCGCCGTCGCTGGAGGCGATGTCGGCGCTGCCGCAGTGCAGCTCGGTATCAGCCGCGCGACCCTCTACCGAAGGCTCAAGAGCTATCGCAGCGGGATATCCCGGGCTTCGGGCTCCTTGCAAGCCTGATCTGTCTCAGAATTCGCATTCACCCCAAGCCAGTCTCATTCTCAATTTGAGAATACGGAGGATAGCCGGGTTCCCGGTCGGACCTGACAGCGCCGGCGCTTATGCCTTTGATCCAGAAAGGCGCAGCTGCAGTCAAATTTCAAGCATCTCCTAGGTTGGCACGAATCTTGCACATAACCTATTGAGGGCTGTCAGCCCTCAAGGAGTCTGGAATGAGCGAACGTATCAAAGCAGCAAGGAGCTTGCCGGTGCAGTATCTACCCAAGGCCTTGGCCTTTTCTCTTCTTGTCGTACTGGTCCTTTCAGGATGTAGCTTTTCGTTTGGCGGCTCTGGAAGCCCTGCGGCCGAGACGCTGTGGACCCAGGCCATACCGAGGAACTTCAGCTTCGGCACCGCACGCAGCGTCGATGTGAGCCTTGACGTGAGCGTGTCGGTCGATGGAGTCACCAAGCCCTACGCGGGAGACATTGGGGTGTACATTCCGAGCGCAAACGCGGACGGTACCTACGAGCTTCTCGGCTCGGGAAACATTCCTGTGGAAGCCGCCGGAAAAGCCAGCTTCTCCGTCCCCGTGCCGACCTCGATCACCATGGTGACCATCCGCCCCTCCACCTTCGGCCTCTTTGAGCGGGAAGTAACAATTGATCCCATCTCGACAACCCTGGATGTGAAGATCAGCCCGACCGATACTCCGGCAGCCGTGGGAGCTGCCGCACGGTCCCTCTCCAGCAGCGCACGCACGGTCATCGGAAATGGATTTCACGCAATCTCTGACTTCAATGGCGACGGCGTACCCTCTGCGCTTTTGCCTACCCGGGAGGCCTTCTCCCAGGGCTTCCTCGATGACATCACTGCAACCCTCCCTGAGTATGTTTCCCTTCCTGCACACCACCCCACCTTCATGGATACGAATGGTCGCTCCAACCTGGCGCTGACCGAAGACGCCGAAGTCACGGTCACCTTCGTCAACGAGGGTGCCGGCTATCGCAATGCCCTCGGCTACTTCGCCTACCCCACGGGCACGACTCCAGCCAATCCTCTCCCTGCCTCTTCAATCTGGGTAGCCTTCCCCAACACCTCCTACGTCGGAAGCGGTGGCGGCCTTGTGGCGGGAGACCGGCTCAAGCTGGTCAACCCCAGCCCCATTGCCGGACATGACAAGTACTTCTTCAAGGCTGGCACCACGATCTCCTGGGTCATCATGGCCAACGGCTACAATGGCGCCAACGTAGGCGAGGGCTATGGCCGGTACTACTCGATTCCCTCCATGAATCCCGATCCCGGAACAAGCGCTGACAAGACCCATGTCGCCCTCATCTACTACGACAAGCCTTCCAAGCATACCGGCCCCGTACTCCTCCTCGCCTTCGAGGACCTCGCCAGGGCGAGCGCTGACAATGACTTCAACGACGTCCTCTACAGCGTGAGCATCACCCCGACCACTGCGGTCAACACCATCGGCATCCCCGGTGCAGTTGAGGTAGTGGATACCGACCACGACGGAGTTCCCGACAACCTCGATGCCTTCCCCCTCGATCCCCTCCGCTCTGCCATCGTGGGCTGGCCCTCGGTTACCAGCTATGGCACGGCCCTCTACGAGGATCTCTGGCCCTCCCTTGGCGACTATGACTTCAACGACCTCGTCAGCAACATCAGGACCAGGACTGTCAAGAACGCCCAGGGCAAGGCAGTCGAGATGTACGTCGATGTCAAGCTCCGCGCCGCCGGTGGTGGACTTCCCTCCGGCCTCGCCCTTGCCCTCCCCGTTCCTTCTACGAGCATCGCCTCCGTCACCGGGCAGGGAACAGTAAGCCCGGTCTTCAGCCCCTCAGCCACCAACAAGGTCGAGGCAGACGGCGTCTCCTCCTCGGTCGTCCCGATCTTCGCTGACAGCCACGCCGCCTTCAATCTGGCCTCGATCAACGACCTCAAGGTCAACACCGTCAAGGTTGGCGGAACCACCAAGCCCGAGCTTGATTACAGCCTCCTTGTCACCTTCGTTCCCAATTCGGTAGATGGTGCGTCCCTCACGGCGACTCCCGACCTCTTCGCGGTTATCGGAGGAGTGCGGGGCCACGAAGTCCACATAATTGGCAAGAAGCCTGGAACCAGGGCCGATCTGACCCTTTTCAAAACGGTGGACGACAGTTCAGTAACGCCCGACGGTCCCTATTATAAGAGCAAGGCCGGAGCCCCCTGGGCCATGCTGATCCCCGCCGAGATGCCCTGGGCCACCGAGCGCTCCGAAATCTCCACCGCCTACCTCAAGTTCAGCGCCTGGGTAAAGAGCGGCGGAACCCAGTACGCCGACTGGTACCAGGACAAGACCGGGTATCGCAACAAGAGCCTCTTGTACTGAGTTCTGGTTCTAGTTCCAGCAAGACTGGCTGATGCAGCCGGCGTCGATCCTTCGACGCTGGCTCTGTGGTTTTGTACTGGATAGCGGGGTGGTGACTGACTTAAAAAACCGGTACTCCGCGTTGCCAGAACTGTAGACCAGGTGCCGAGAGCAGGAGCGGCCCTGATGGACGGGCAGCAGTTCGCCAATGCAGCGATCCGCCTGCGCCGCATCCTCCGGCCGGCCCTCGGTCCAGGAGGAGAGGTCTTCCCTTCGTGCCCTTTCGCGGGACAGGTGCTTGAACTCAAAAAGAACCAATTGCTTCGCAAATATCTCACCTGCGCGACCGTAGGCTACCAGGTCGGCGCGTCCGGAGGGCAGGTTGAGTTCGGCGTTGAAGACGAAGTACCGCTGCAGGTAGCGGGAACAGAGGGCGAAAAAGGTGCTGCGATAGAAATTCTCGTTGGCTTTATCGAAGGTCTGGGCCGGGATGCTGCGGATGTAATGTTCCCAATAGCCCGCGAAGAGGGCGGACCAATCCCCGTTCTCCGCAAAGCGCTGGAACAGCGGCGCAAGGAGAACGACCACATCGAGCCGGTGCAGCTCGTCGTAATAGCCGATGAAGATCTTCTTGACGGTCAGATTGGGAAATCCCAGTGCGAACTCGCCGTTATAGGTGAGCTGTCCGAGGTAGAAGAGCGCGGCCGGAAGGAACGTGGGGTCGAGGAAGCGGCTCATGCTGAACTTGGAGGCGACCTGCTCGACGCTCGCCGGCAAGGAGCCCTCCAGCTCGTAGGATGAGCGGACCTCGATCTTGGAAAAATTGAACCGCAGGACCAGGCAGCTGTTCCTCTCCTTGGTAGGCCAAACGCCGTTTCCAGGGCACGCCCTGAGCATCTGACCCTGCGGGAATTCCAGACCCTCCGGGAATTCAAGGAGCACCTAGGTGAAATTCTGCTGACAGCACTTTGTCTGGACTATTTGTATGCGTCCTTGCGATCGCGAACCCTGATTACCTCGACGGCAAGGTGATCGTCGAAGATGGTATGAATGACGCGGTAATCGCCAACGTGGATTCGATAACTGTTCTCTGATCCCACCAGTTTTCTGACCGAATCAGGGCGAGGCGTTTCGGACAATGCTTCTACGGCCAGGAGCACCTTGGAAACAATTGCCTTTGGGAGCTCCCCTGGCTCCTGGGGGCGGTTGGGGGTCCGCCCCCCACGTCCGCCACGCCAGGCAGGTGCGCGGCCATGCCAATCTCACGGAGAATCCCCTTGGGTTTTCCCGTGACCCGCTTGACCAGGTTTCCTGCAAAGGCAGGAATGGGCTGAAATCGCCAACGGCCGAGACCTTCCATTCGATGCTCTACGGCGCCGCTGCGAGCTAGTCTCACGACTTCGCAGTTTGCGTCTCAGTCTGAGAAAGTTCCATTCAGAGAAATGTCTGATTGCCTGCCGCGCGGGAAACTCGGGGTCAACGCAGTGATCCAGCCAGCTTTTCAGCGCTATCCCGGCTCCTTCCAATTTGGCACGCTTCTTGCTTGTTTACTCCTGAGGACCCTGTCCTCCTAAAGGAGTTCCACGTGAAGTATCAGATAGTTAGAACAAGCAACGCCGTGACCAGGAAGACCAGTGGCCCATTCCTTGCAGGGCTTGCGGCGCTCATCCTTGCCCTGTCTGGATGCAGCTACCAGTTCAATCCGCCTCCCTCTGCTGACACGGTCTGGACTGACGCCATCCCGCCAAGCTTCGATTTTGCGACTGCCCGCACGGTGGATTTCAAGCTCAACGTTTCGGTTCGGGTGGCCGGTGCGACCCAACCTTACGCAGGAGAGCTTGGCGTCTACTCAGTCGACCAGAATGGTGACTACGCGCTTCTTGGATCTGGCATGGCTGGACCCGATGGTGCGGCAGACTTTCCCGTGTCCGTTCCCGTGGCAGTGGACAAGGTAACGATCCGCCCGGTTTCAGTGGGCCTCTTTGAAAGGGAAGTCAGGCTTGCAGGCTTGGACACCTTTACCCTGAACATCTCCCCGACCGACATACCGCAACCAGCAGCCCGCCAGGTCGCGAGCCGCTCGCTTGCACGGGACACGACTGAAACTCCATTGCAGAGCATTTCCACCTACGATTCCGAGGGTGTGCCCACTGACATCCTTCAGGAGCGTCCCTACATGCCGCTGTCCGGCGATTTCCTGGCAACCGTCGGCCAGGCCCTCTCGGAAATAAATGGTCCCAACAGGGCTGATTACATCGATGAACACGCGCATTCGAATATCAGCATAACCGGGCCCTCCGAGATCACGGTCAGCTTTCTCCACGAAAAGGCAGCTAACGCCAACGCCCTCGCCTACTATTCATATAAGACGGGCAGTGTGGCAACCAAACCCACCAATGCTTCCCTTTTGGTTGCCTTTCCCAACGTCTCCCTGGAGTTCAGCGGTGGCGGACTGAAGCCCGGCGACAGCATCAAGCTTCGCTATCACAATCCCCAGACCAATACTGACTCGGCTACCTTTCCCGCAGGTACCACGATTGGCTGGGTTCTCGTGCCGAACAGTTTCAGGAACGGCCAACCCAATGCCTCCTTGGTCAACTTTTACAGCACGCCCCAGTTCAACCCTGAGTCGGAGTCAAGCTTTAAGTCCCACACGGCCTTCGTGATCTACCGGAGCAGCTCTGCCAAGGAAACTGCCTTTGTCCTTGGCTTCGAAGACAGCCAGCGTACTGAAACCAAGCCCGGCGACTTTACCGATGCCGTCTTTGCCATCACGGCAAGTCCTATCACGGCTGTCGAAACAATCAATGTCACCCCGGCTCCCGCGCCCAAGGACAGTGACAACGATGGTGTGACTGATGCCAACGATGCTGCCCCCTACGACGCGGGTTACTCATCCACCGTTTCCTGGCCCTCAGCCACGACCCTTGGCACCGCCCTCTTTGAAGACCGCTGGCCCTCGCTCGGCGACTATGACTTCAACGACCTTGTTGCCAACTTCCGCGTGACGACCAGGAAAAACGCGGCAGACAAGGCTGTCAGCATGATCGTCGATCTCAATCTCAGGGCAGCTGGCGGCGGCCTGCCCTCCGGCCTTGCCCTGACCATACCGGTTTCTGCCTCAAGCATCGCCTCCGTCAGTGGCCAACACCTCAGCTCTGACCTCTTCAAGCCCGGCGCCAATGGGGTGGAATCCGACTCAGAAACCTCATCCTCGGTCGTGCCGATCTTCTCCGACAGCCATACCGAGTTCGGAGTGGCAGGGAGCCCTGAGCTCAGGGTAAACACGCTGCCCTCCACCGCGACAGTGGCAGCCAAGACCTGCCAGATCGTCATCACCTTCAACTCTGGCGGAGTGGCAGCCGCCCCACTCACCGTCACTCCCGATCTCTTTGCGGTCACCAACAACATTCGCGGCAATGAAATCCACGCAATTGGCAAGCACCCGGGTAGCAGGGCGAACCTGAGCCTCTTCAAAACCGCAGACGACGGCTCGAGTCCCTCCTCTGGGATCTACTACCGCAGCAAGAAAGGCTCTCCCTGGGCCCTCGTGGTTCCCGCCGAGATGCCCTGGGCCATCGAGGGCGTCGAGATCTCCAAGGCCTTCCTGAAGTTCGGAGCCTGGGTCAAGAGCGGCGGAAGCCAGTACTCCGACTGGTACCTCGACAAGGCCGGCTACCGGAACCTGGACTTGCTCTACAGTCCCACTGCTGCCAAATGACACAACTATTCATTTGCTGAAGGGCAGGGCGATCGCGGCCATGGCTGCCGCTGTGTGGGAACTGGCTTCGTTGGTGACAATCCAGCCGTCCACATGGCGGTAGAAGAGTGGCGTTGCCCCGAGGGAGGGTTCCATGCGCTTCGTGCGCGGTGCGTTATACGCGCTGTCGAACCACCCCGGAAAGTCAGCATGCTGAAGATCGCCCTCCACGAGGCCGGGAGGCGCCTCGAGCCAGCCCTTGCCGCCGCCTGCCTGCGCCCGCCACTGGTAGTCCCAGATCTCGTTGACCAGCCAGCGGACCCTGTTCTGCGGGTCCCCGAGCCCTGTGATGTGGGACATCGACAGGGGATTCGCGCCAAGGAGGTAGTTCCAGACTGCAGCGACCCGGTCCCGGTATTTGGCGCCAATTGGGTCGTTCTTGGCCAGGCCCCAGGCGACGAGGTTGGGGAAGCCCGTCCGCTGTCCCGAGAACAGCCAGCCCACGGCTCCCTCGACTGCTCCCTGGTAGATGATGCCGAACACGGGCGATCCGCGCGGAAGGACGTTCAGGCTGTCCACGACCTTGAAAACGTATCTTCGGGCCTCGTCTTTCAGGGCCTGCGGGAGCTCCGGCCGGGTAGACAGGGCGACCGACAGGTAGTCCTGGAGGGGGAAGCCAAAGGCATCCGATCCATAGAGTACCAAGTCCATGGGATTCGACGGCCACTCGGCCCTGAGGTGATCGAGGTAGTCCTGGCTGCCTGTAGCCTCGTAGAGGTTGGCAGCCGCAAAAATGAGCTGCCCCGAATAGGGATGCTTTCCGAGGCGCCAGGCCCCTCCGTTCAGGGCGATGTCGTCGTACCACCAGCCATTGTCATATTCGTGCGTGGCGTAGGCAGTCCATGCGAGCTCGGCGGCCTTGAGGTAATTGCCAGCGCGGTCGGGGCGCTGCCCCTTGCTGTATTTGATTACCAAAGGATCGGTGGCAGCCATCGCGAGTGCGCCGGCCACAGCGAGGGTTGCGCTTTTCAGGTGCCCGTACTGCCCGTCGTACCAGACCCTCCCGCCCTGGCCCTCGAGGGGGCTGCCCTTCTCGAAGTTGCCCTTCGCGGGCTTGATCCAGGCTGTCATTGCGCCCTCGCCGTGCGTGTTGGCGACCATCCTGTAGAGCTCGTCAAGCTCGTAGAAGGCTTCATCGAGGTAGTCGGGGATGCCGTTGCCCGACTCGGGAATCTGGAGGGACTCACCGAGGGCCTCAACCTTCTCGGGAAAAAGCCGCGATGCGACGAGATAGTACGATGAGGCCAGGGCCATGTTGAGGGGGATCTTCTCGCGGTCGCCCGCGTCCATGTGCCCGCCTGCGAGGTCGATCTTGAGGCCTGTGGACTGCTCGACCGCATCGTCGAGGTGGGCCGGGGGCCGGTTCCAGCGTGTCACCTCCGGGGCGTTGAGCCCGTGGTTACCGTCGCGGATCTGTGCCATTCCCCTGAGCACAGTATAGGCAACGAAACCGAAACCCTCGGCCCCTATCGCGAAGGGGTAGGAGAGTCCGACCCCTGGCACGCTGATGCGGTAGCGCCCCGTCTTCGAAAAGGCGGAAAAATCGAGGACATAGACCTCCGAGCCTGAGTAATAGTCCTCCGCGGCATTCCCCGTTCGTGCTATCGGGCCAGTCCAGACAGGGGCTCCCCCACCTTCAGGTACCAGGGAGAAACTCCCCGTCCAGGAGGGAAGCTCCCCCGCAAAATCGATCCAGCCCTTGTTTCCGATGCCATCGACCCCGAGCCAGTGCGAGAGATAGGCGATCTTGGGACCCTCAGGCGGCAGGGCTTCCTGGTTGGCGTGGATGAGTTCCTTGGCGTCCTTGCCGCTGTAGGCAACTGACAGGGATGTCGGCCTCGCAGGCCCGGGTCCTGCACCGGCAGGCAGGACGCCGGCGTCGATGCGTATCGCATAGTTCTTGCCGAGCACGAGGGGTCTGTCGGCGGGAACCTTCAGGAAGATCCGGTAGACTACTATGATATAGCCTGCCTGGCCGTCCTTGGCGGCGGCGCCCTGGGCGGCAGCCTCGGGCGGGGGCGTAAAGGGCGCGCGTTCGGGGAAGCTCCGGCGCTGGACCCGCACGGGCCGCCTGGCGGCAGCGTCGACGCTGTCATAATAATTAGGATCATCGACGCTGGAGATCGAGTAGCGCGCGACCTCGTTGACTGTATTCCGGTCGTAGGGCAGCTCGGGCAGCCAGAGCTCGATCCAGCGCTCGGCCAGGACGCGGGCAGAGGCTGTTTCGGAGGGCGGGGGCGTGGCCGGCCGCTCACGGAGGGCGGCTGGCAGCCAGGAGTGCGCCAGGGCCGGCGCAGCGGGCAGGACCGGGAGCACGACCGGCGTGGAGGGCTGTACAGCGATCACCACCCGGTCGGAGCGGTCGCTGCTGCTTACGCTGACCAAGGCGGAACCCGGCGCCAGCGCTGTCGCCAGGCCCTCCTGGCCGACCGACACGATGCCTGGCGCCGAACTCGACCAGGCAAGGCCCGTCAGTGGAGGCGCAGAAGCCGAGGCGATTGCATGCAATTGAAGCTTGTCGCCGACGCGGAGAGCCGTGTTGCCCTCGCGGATCTCGAGGATGCCCGCGCCTGCACCCCTGGTTGCCACAGCGCCGGCGGCCGCCTGGGCGGTCTGCGTCTGGGGCCGGAGCATGCCGCCGCACAACGCGAGCACAGCCAAGCACAGGAGCTGTCTTCTTTTCCCGGCTTTCCTGAACCCTTCCGCGATGGCTGCAACCATTGTACGCCTCCTTTTGGGAGGCCCTGTCCGGCTCCCCGACGGCCGCCAGTATACACGGCGCCCGGGGCGCGGAAACTCAGATCCTGAAACCGAAGAAAACCTTGGAATGGAGATCGAGGGTGAGGGAACCGAGGGTGAGCGAGCCATTCAGGCCTGTGTGCATCCTGGCGGGCATGCCCTCCCATCCGGCGATGTTCCCATCGACGCGGACTCCGATGATTCCATGGAGGCGCCAGAGGAGGGGAATACCGACACTCAGCTGCGTGCTTGGCCACAGGCGCCTGGGGCGCGCTGTCCAGACATCGCCGACGGAACTGCCAAAGGGGCCATGACGCGCGAGAAGGACCTCGGACAGGGAGCCAAAGTCGGCGTTCAGGTCAAGGTCGATATCGAGGTAGGTGGTTCTCTCGCTGGCCTTTCCGAAGTAGACCCGGCTGCCAAGCCCGAAGGAGAGGGGCAGGGCATCGTAGACCGAGGCTGGGCTCCCCCAGGGGTCCTTGGTCAGGGAAAACTGTTCCACGGAGAGGATCATGTACATCGCCGGCGATCCGGATTGCCAATAATACCAACGGGAATTATCGGGGATATCGTACAGCACGCCGAAGCCACCGATGCCGTTCTTGGCTATGTTGACGAGCCCGATCTGCAGGCCCTCGATGGAATCGGCGATGTTGACGAGCCCTGCCTGGACTCCTGTAACCCTTCCCGCGACGTTGACGATCGGGGAAAACTGGGCCCCCCGGACGCGGTCGGCGATCGTGAAAAGGCCGGCGAGCTGGATTCCGTACAGGTCTCCGGCGATCGAGAAGAGGCCGGCGAGCTGGAGGGGACCGTTGTAGCGCTCCGAGATGTTGAAGATGCCGGCAGCCTGCATGCCGTCAACGGAGCCGCCCGCGATGTTGAAGACCCCACCGAGCTGGAGCCCGCCAACCTTGCCGCCAGCGATGTTGAAGACGCTGCCAAGTTGCATGCCCCCGACCGTGCCGGTCGCTATGTTGAAGACCCCTGCAGATTGCAGTCCCTGGACATCCCGGGCGATGTTGAAGACGCCCGAGCCCTGGATTCCGTCCACGTCGCGGGCCAGGGAAAAGACGCTCGCGACACTCGCACCACTGACATCCCTCGACAGGTTGCCTATGATGCCGAGCGCCAGGCCGGTGTCCCCATAGCCGAAGGGGATGCCGAGGCCTGGAACAAAGGAAATCTGGATTGGGATGAAGTCCGATGCTTCTTTTTTGTCTGCTGAAAGCGACCAGCTGAGGCAGAGCGCGAGAACGATACATGCGAGGCTTTTCATGACTTTCTCCCTGTCTGGCGAGAATTGATCGATCCCGTGGCGGTTCACCTGTCCTCAACCGCTGCAAACGGATCGCCATGCCCTCGTGATCGAGGCGCACGCCAAGGAAGATAGCGCCCGAAAAGTAAGAAAACAATCACTCGGGGAGGAGTCGGCTGTCTCCGCAGTACACGATCGCCTCGCGCGACCCGATTCGGCCTATGAGTGTCATGCCATAGTCGCGGGCCAGCGCGTAGGCCGAGGATGTCGGAATGCTGCGGGAGGCGAGGACCGGCACGCCGGCCCGGATGGCCTTGACGACCATGTCCACTGCGATGCGTCCGCTGGTGAGGATCGCCATCGAAGGCAGGTCTTCTCCGTCGAGGAAGCCCCGGCCGACAACCTTATCGACAGCATTATGACGACCTACATCCTCGCGTACCGTTTCCATGCGCTTCCTGTCGGGCGGAGCAAGGGCGGCGCAATGCATCCCGCCAGTATCGCGGTAGAGGTCCGCAGCGGCGAACATCCCGCGCGAGCGCTCGGCCAGGGCAGCCAGCGAAAAACTCGACTGTCCGGCAGGCAGGGGTCTTCCGTCAAGCCCGAAGAGCTCCCCGGGAGTCGCGCCGGCTCCACAGGCAGAGGCAATGAGGGCGACCGGACCGAGGGGAAGGTCGGGTCCGCCGTGCCTGCCTATTTCGACGCGGCCGCCGTCTGGACATATGAACAGTGAAGCCAGTGCATCCCGATCGGGGAGGAGTCCGCGCCCCACGAGATGGCCGACCGCGAGCTCATCGAGGTTGAGGGGCGTGCAGAACAGCACACAGAGATCCTTCCCGTCCACGCGGATGAGGACTGGGGCTTCGTAGGCCAGGGGGAGGGGAGGTCGGGACATCAGGGGAGCCTAGCCAGGGGGAGGGGAAGGGTCAACGGGGCCTCGGTTTGTCCTTGCGGGCCGCGGCTGGATATGGCGTGCCTGGCGGCCGCTTTGGAATCGCCCTCGTCCTTATGGCCGTCGGCATGATAACCTGCTTCCCGGACAAGAAGTGGATCAAGCGGGACATACCCGACGTCGATCCCCATGATGAAGATACGGGCGAGGCCTGAGAAGCGATATCGGGGGGGGGGAAGCGAAATGCCAAAGGGCTACACGGGGGTCATACTGCGCGTGAATCTTACGACGGGCACGATCGGCAGGGAATCTCCGCCTGAGTCCCTGTACCGGAGCTGCCTGGGTGGTTCCGCGCTGGGGCTCCACTACATCCTCGCTGAAGTTCCCAGGGGGGCCGATCCGCTCGGCCCCGAAAATGTCCTGACGCTCATGACCGGGGTGACGACAGGCGCGCCGATCAGCGGGCAGAGCCGTATCAACGCGAATGCCAAGTCCCCCATCTCGGGGGGCATCGGCGACTCCCAGGGTGGAGGCTATTTTCCCGCAGAGCTCAAGCTCGCTGGCTTTGACGGAATCATCATAACTGGTTCTTCGGCAAAGCCGGTCTACCTCTGGATCAAGGATGGCAAGGCCGAGTTGCGCGACGCTGCCGGTCTGGTGGGGCTCGACACGGCGCCTGCCGAAGACGGCATCCGCAGGGAGCTGGGCGAAGAGAAAGCCCAGATCCTCCAGCACGGTCCTGCCGCGGAGAAGGGTGTGCTCTTTTCCGCCCTGCTTTCGAACTCCAACCGCGCGAACGGACGCACGGGCATGGGCGCTGTCATGGCCTCCAAGAAACTCAGGGCAGTCGCAGTCCGCGGGACGGGGAAGATTGCCATTGCAGACCAGGCTGCCCTCACCGCGCTTGCCCGCGAGGGTGCGAAGAACCTGCCTGACAACCCCGATGTCGCAGGACTCGGAAAATACGGGACGGCAAGCGTCCTCATGGGCCAGAACTCCATGGGCACCCTGCCAACACGCAATTATAACGAAGGCCAGTTCGAGGATGCCGGGGCCCTTTCCGGAGAGAAGATCTGGGACAGCATCCTCAGGGGACGGGAGTCCGGCGACCAGGACAGGCTCGGCCGTGAGACCTGTCACGCCTGCATCGTGCGCTGCAAGCGCGTGGCCGAGGTCAGGGAAGGCAAGTATCAGGTCGACCCGCGCTATGGCGGCGCCGAGTACGAGACCCTTGCGGTCTTCGGCTCGTATTGCGGGATCTCCGACCTTGCGGCGGTCAACCTCGCCAACCAGCTCTGCAATGCCGCCGGCCTCGATACGATCGCCTGCGGGGCTACCATCGCCTTTGCGATCGAGTGCTTCGAAAAGGGCATACTTACGATAAAGGAAACCGGTGGTCTCGAACTCCGTTTTGGCGACCCGGATATCATGCTCGAACTTCTGAGGCAGATCGCCTCGGGCTCGACGCCACTCGGGCGGCTCCTCGGCAAGGGCTCAGCAAAGGCGGCCGTGGAAATCGGCAAGGGCGCCCAGGACTGCCTGGTAACCTTCAAGGGCGGGGAGGCCCCCGCGCACATGCCCCAGGCCAAGCGTTCGCTGTCCCTTATATATATGGTCAACCCCTTTGGCGCTGACCACCAGTCGAGCGAACATGACTGGATCATCGAGGAGGGCATTGCCAGCGACCTCTACATGGAGAAGCTTGCAGAAATCGGCCTCGACAAGCGAATTGCGGCCTCGACCCTCGAGGCTGACAAGATCCGCTTCGCCTGGCTGACCGAAGTCTTCTACTCGATGCTCGATTCCCTTGAATTGTGTCAATTTGTCTGGGGCCCGGGCTGGACACTCTATGGCCCGAAGGACGTGGCACGCTTGGTCAAGGCAGTGACGGGCTGGGATGTCACGGTGGACGAGCTTATGGCAGTGGGGGAGCGAAGGCTCAACCTCCTCCGTGCCTTCAACGCGCGGGAGGGCTTCGACCGTTCGCAGGACAGCATCCCCACGAAATTCATGAAGCCCCTTGTTGGCACGGGCCCGACAGCGGGCTACGCCTTCGATGCGGCTGAACTCCAGAAGAATCTCGACGCGTACTATCGGCTCGCAGGTTGGGACGAGGTGGGCATTCCGAGGCCCGAGACCCTCCGACGCCTCGGCATCGGAGCGGTCGCGGGACTGTAGGGAGAAGCGGAATGTCCAGGCTCTTTGACGACAACTTTCCGAACATGTCCCCGGTCTGGTCGCGGCTTTTCACCCTGGAGGTGGAAAGCGCATCAGGTTCATGGATCACTGCCGCAGACGGCCGGCGCTTCCTCGACTTCACCTGTGGCATCGGCGTCACGAATACCGGGCACTGCCATCCCAAGGTTGTCGCAGCCATCGCGGCCCAGGCAGGAAAATTCATCCACGCCCAGGCGAATATCGTCATACATAGGCCGATGCTCGAACTCATCGCCGAGCTCAAGGCGATCCTGCCGCCCACTCTGGACGGCTTCTTCTTCTCGAGCTCGGGGGCCGAGGCAGTGGAGGGGGCGATCAAGCTCGCGAGGGCCGTCACCGGGCGGCAGTCGGTGGTCGTCTTCAACGGTTCCTTCCACGGGCGCACAGGCCAGGCCATGGCCCTGACCACATCCAAGGCAGGCTACAGGGGAAGGTCACAACTCATGCCATCGGGAGTCCATGTATCACCCTATCCCTACCCGCTTCGTCTGGGCATGAGTCCAGAAGCCTCGGTACGTTTCGCCCTCGACAGCCTCGATGAGCTCTTTGCGAGCCAGGTAGCGCCAACGGATGTGGCTGCCATCCTCATCGAGCCCGTCCTTGGCGAGGGCGGCTATGTCGAGGCGCCGACGGCCTTCCTGGCAGCCCTGCGCGCTCTCTGCGACAGGCATGGCATCATGCTCGTCTTCGACGAGATCCAGAGCGGTTTCGGCAGGACTGGGGCCTGGTTTTCCTTCGATCGGGCTGCTGTAATTCCGGATATCCTGACGCTTGCGAAGGGCATTGCCAGCGGTCTGCCCCTGTCGGCGGTCATCTCGAAGCTGGACTACATGAAAAAGTGGCCCACAGGCTCACATGGTGGCACCTTCGGGGGCAACGCCGTGGCGATGGCTGCCGGGGTGGCGACCCTTCGTGCGATGCGGGAAGAGGGCATGCCCGCCAACGCCGCCGCGATGGGAGAGCGCCTTCGGGCAGGGCTCTGCAAGCTTGCGGGCCGTCATCCCGCGCTCGCCGAAGTTCGGGGTCCGGGCCTCATGGTCGGCACGGAGTTTGTCGTGGACGGCAGCCCGCGCAACTCGAAAGCCCTGGTCAAGGCGAACATCGCGGAATGCGAGGCCAGGGAGCTCCTCCTCCTCAATTGTGGCACCTGGGATTCCACCATTCGCTGGATTCCCCCGCTCAACGTGAGCGCAAAGGAGATAGACCGGGGTCTCACGGTTTTCGGCGAGGCCCTCGCGGCTGCGAAGGCTTAGGTCACAGCCCGTGGAGCGGATCCCGACGAAAAAAAAGAATCAATTGTGAATATACCTCCGGGTACTCGGAGCGGAGGAGGGCGGGACGCTCGAAGAAGTACTCGCACATGACGGCGAAGAACTCGTCGGGACCCTCGGCGGCATAGTCGTCGATCCGCGGCGCGCCACTTTTTTTCAGCTTGCCGCGGCGGGGCTTGCGCGAGGCCGGCGAGTGCAGACGCGCGCGGAAGTCCGCGAAGGCGTCTGCAAAGACCCGCCGCCAGGCTTCGGGATCCATTTCCCTGTGGAGGGGGGGGCAGCCATCGTAGCCCCCGTCGCGGCCGTCAAGCTTGTGGGCCATCTCGTGGATGACGACGTTGTAGCCGTCTCCCCAGCCGGATTGCCCGATGTCCACCTTCGAAAGCGCGACTGGACCGAGGTCGAAGGCTTCCCCGGAAAACTCGTCCTCATACTCGTGCACGACGCCCGATTCGTCGTAATCCTTCTTGCGGACGCTGTATTCGCGCGGGGTGATCATGATGGTCGACCAGCCATCATACCAGTCGATGCCGAGTCCAAGTAGGGGAAGGCAGGACTGGGAGGCCACCGAGACCCTGAGTTTGTCATCGATGTCCACATCCCCTATCGGGTCGAAAATTTTTTCCCCGAGGAAGATTGTGGAAAGTTCGCGGAGCTTTTCCTTCTCGGATCCCTCGAGTCCCGCGAAGATCCTGTGCTCTTTCATGGCCCAGTCCCAGAGTTCATCGGGGATGGGCTGCTCTGCGAGGATGCGGCGGCGGCGCAAACGACGGAAATAGGACAAAAGGCCCATGAGAGGACAGGATAGCCCTGCCTTGGCACCCTGCTCAAGGAGGTATTTATGCTGCTCTGCCCCACTACAAAAAAGGCTGGCGCGGCCGCGGAGCTGTTTTTGTCCTGGATTTCGAAGGAAAGTGAAATAATCGGCGGAGTTTCCCCCCCGCGATGCCCTTATTCTACAATATTCCGCAGTTCAACCGCCCCCCGGAGCGGATCTTTGTTGTTGCTCTGTGATAGCATCACTTTGACTTAAGCATGGATACAAAAATATCCATGCTTCGGCCAGATCCACGCTAATCGTGGGTACATGTTAAGGGAAGCCCTCGGCAAGGCCTTGGGCGAAGGAAATGTTCATGGGCAGGAAAATCTATGTGGGCAATCTCAGCTTCAGCTCGAACGAGGATAGCCTCCGTAGGCTCTTTCAGTCGCACGGCACCGTAGCCTCGGCAAAGATCATCACTGATCGCGATTCCGGCGCTTCCAAGGGCTTTGCCTTTGTGGAGATGGGCACGGACGACGAGGCTCGCGCCGCAATCTCTGCATGCAACGGCATCGATCTCGATGGTCGCCAGATCAAGGTGAACGAAGCCATGGACAAGCCCCGCCGCGACAACGATCGCTACTGAGCTTGGTTTAGGCGAAAAAAAGGGCCGCTCCTTCGGGGGCGGCTTTTTTATTGCTGCACCCGGCAGGGCGCAGCTCTCTGTCCAGGCTGCAAGCTTGGGGCGGAGCAATAAAAAAACCCCGGAATCTGGCGGCGATGCCAGAACCCAGGGGCTTTGTCGATGTGCCGGCCCTCACTCCTGAACGACTTCCCTGACCTCGGGGATGGTCTTCTTCAGGTAGTTCTCGACACCCTGCTTGAGGGTGAAGGTGGACATAGGGCAGGAACCACAGGCTCCGGTGAGGCGGACAGTTACAAGACCATCGTCCCCAACCGATACAAGTTCAATGTCTCCACCGTCAGCCTGGAGGGAGGGACGAACATCTTCAATGGCCAAGGCGACCTTTTCTTTGAGCATGGCAAACTCCTCGTTCCCAATGTAGCTGTCTGGAGCCCTCCGGGTCAACGTCCGCTCTCCTGCCTCATGGCGGAGCTGCCTCGCTTCGTGATAGATTCATCGAAGTATCCGCGTATTTCACGACAAGCAAAGGACTCATCCTGGGTTTTGCCCCTGGATTCTCAGGGTCGGTTGGAGATGGAAATGGCTCGCACGATAGTGTTCGTCAACCAGAAAGGCGGGGTCGGGAAGACGACTACCGCAATAAATCTCGGGGCCTACCTGGCCATTTTCGGAAAGCGCACACTCATGGTCGATTTCGATCCACAGGCCAACCTCACGAGTGGCGTCGGGGGCAATGGCGAGGGTCGGGGTGTCTACGAGGTACTCAGCGGTTCCCTGCCGGTTCGGGAAGCCATCATCCGCACGAAGATCGACCGCCTCGGGCTCCTTCCCTCGTCCATTGACCTGTCAGGCGCAACGGTCGAGCTCGTCGATCGCGACGACCGCAACCTCTACCTCAAGCGTGCCCTCGCCGAAGTTGTTCCCGACTATGACTATATCCTTATCGACTGCCCGCCCTCGCTCGGTGTCCTCACCCTCAACGGCCTTATGGCTGCTGACGAGGTGCTGATCCCCCTTCAGTGCGAGTATTTCGCCCTCGAGGGCCTGTCCCTCATCCTGAAAACGATCGAGCTTGTCCAGAAGAGCATGAACCAGAGGCTCAAGATCGGCGGTATCGTCTTCACCATGTATGATTCGCGCACCAAACTCGCGCAGGATGTGGTGCAGCAGGTGAGCGAATACTTCAAGGACCGAGTGTTCAGGACGATCATTCCGCGCAACGTGCGGCTTTCCGAGGCACCTTCCCACGGGATGCCCATCGCGTTGTACGATCCCAATTGCATCGGGGCCAAAAGCTACGAGGCCCTGGCCCGGGAGCTCGTGGCGCGGGTCGAGGGCGGCTCTGCTGCCCAGACTCCCGCCGCTTCCAAGGCAAAGAAACCCTCGGGGCAGGGAAGCCTGTTCGCGAAGGCCAGCCGCATCGATCAAGATGCCCGGGCGGCGGAGGATAAATAGGAATGGCAAACAGGCAGTTTGGTCTTGGCAAGGGGCTCGCAGCCCTTATTCCCGAGCCCGCTCTGGTTCCCATCGAGGAGCCGATCGAGTGGTCAGAGGACTCCGTCGATGGCAGGGGCGACGAGCGGCGAGGGGGCCAGGCAGCCCAGGCCCAGGCCGAAGGGGGCATCCTGCGCGTCGGACTTTCGCGCATCGAGCCGAACCCCGACCAGCCACGCAAGAGATTCTCCGAGGAGTCGATAGCCGAACTGGCCGCATCGATCCGCCTCCATGGACTCATCCAGCCCATCATAGTGGAGACCATCGAGTCCGAGGGGGGGACCGCGCGCTACCGCATCGTCGCGGGCGAGCGCCGCTGGCGCGCTGCCGGTGTCGCGGCCCTCAAGGAAATACCTGTCATAGTACGTTCATTTTCGAAGGAGCGCCGCCTTGAGGTAGCCCTCATCGAGAATGTCCAGCGCGAGGACCTCAACCCCATCGAGGAGGCGGAGGCCTACCGCGCCATCATGGAGCTGACGGGCTGTACGCAGGAGGACGTCGCCGACAAGGTCGGCAAGTCGAGGCCTGCCATAGCGAATGCGCTGCGCCTCCTCCGGCTCACGCCGATGATGCTGGCGGCCATCCGCGACGGGAATCTGTCGCCCGGGCATGCGCGCGCGCTGCTGGCCGTGGCCGATCCCATGGACCGGGAACTCCTGTTCGCGCGCGTCATCGCCGAGGAGCTTTCCGTGCGGCAGGCAGAGGCGGCAGCCCAGGAGTTCGCCCGCGGCAAGCGGGTGAAGGTTCCCGGCAGCGGGGAGGGTGGAAGCAGCGGCGGTGGCCCGCGCCCGGGCCAGAAGGAAGAGCGGCGCGACCCCGACCTGGTGGCTGCCGAGCAGCGTCTGATAGGGGCCTTCGGCA
>JBAXTA010000439.1:0-3063 GCA_037130415.1 Spirochaetota bacterium | reverse complement strand
GGGACAGGAGGGCGAGAGTGCCGAGGGTCTCGGAGCGGTCTGGGCCAAGCTTGTCCAGCGTCAGGCCCTGGAGACAGCCCTCGGCAAGACGGTGGCGGCCCTCGGGCGATCGGGGCCAGAGCTGGCGGAGCGCTTTTCAGACCTTGTCGCGAGGCATCCCGATGCGAGCCTGTCGTCCCTTCTTGGCGATCTAGGCGTTGATATATCCCGCCTGGTCGATGCCGCCACTCCAGGCCTGATGGAGGTCCTGCGGTCCAGCGAAAAGGCTGCTTCCTTCCCTGCGCGTGCGGTCAAGGCCCTGGCCAGTTCCTTCCTGGACTCGCTCGCGCCTCGAAGGCTATCCGAACTCCTGGGAGTCGACGCAGCCTTCACTGGCAATCTGGCCGGAGTCCTGGCGGAGAGGGGTCTTGATCTGGTGGCCGCCGAATCGGAGACCATCGTTCGCGGCCTTGGCCTGCGGGAAGAAGCAATTGCCAAGATCCTGGCAATAGACGAAACGGCTGCACAGGGATATTTCGAGACTGCACTGGGCAGTCTTTCGCGTGCCGTGACCCTCGGCCTCGTGATCCTCGGAGGACTGTCAGGGGCAGCGGCAGTCCTCGTTTCCGGTCTCATCCACATCTGAATCCTCATGCCTCGCCAGAAACAGCGCGAATCACCTCTGCAGCCAGATAGAACGAACCAGTTACGAAGAGCGGAAGCTTCCTTTCCCTCGATAGTGCCAGGCATTCAGCGAAGGCCTTCGATGTGTCGGCGACAAGCCTCGTCCCGGGCGCCTTGTCCTTGAAGCTCCGCCAGACCTCGGCCGGATCGCTCTGCTTGAAGGTTCCCGGTGTAGTTATGACTATGTTTCCGAAATGTGGAGCCAGGATCCCTGCCATCTGTCCGTGCTTCTTGTCCTTGGCGCAGGCGAAAAGGAGTATCGCGGGGCCGGGGAACAGCTTTGCGAAGGCGGCAAGTCCGTGGGCTACCGAGACCGGAGTATGCGCCCCGTCGACAACCAGGGGCGGCGAATCACGGAGGATCTCAAAGCGAGCTGGCAGGCTCGCCTTCGCAAGGCCCTTCCGGGCTGCCGCCTCATCCAGGGCTGTTCCGCCAAGAGCTTCCAGGGCGAGGGAGGTGGCAAGGAGGGCAAGGCCCATGTTGGCTGCCTGCACCTCCCCTATGAGGGGAGTCGTGTAACTTTGGTTTCCGACCCGGAAGCAGTCTCCCGAACCTTCAAAGCAGGCGGTCGTGCCGCTTCTGGAGATGTCGACCGAAAGCACGCGAAGGCAGTTTCCAGATCTGTACAGTGAGCTGCCCCGTTCAGCGGCAATGCCTGCGAAGACCTGGTCAGCCTCCGGGACCTGGTCGGCGATGGCGACCGGCTTCCCCGCCTTGATGATCCCTGCCTTTTCGAAGGCAATCTTTGCCACGGTGTCACCGAGCCATTCTGTATGCTCGAGTTCTATGGGAGTGATGACGCTCACAAGAGGTTCAACGATATTGGTCGAGTCGAACCTTCCACCGAGCCCCGTCTCGATGACTGCAATGTCACAGCCTGCCAGGCGGAAAGCCTCGAAGGCAAGAAGGGTCGATAATTCGAAGTAGGTAGGAAGTTCATTTCCCTCGAAGTCCGAGGGCGTCTTTCCCTCGACCAGGGCTGCCACCCTTTCGGCTGCTGAAATGATGAGTTCCTCGGGCATTTCCTCTCCCGCGAGGCTGATGCGCTCCTTCCAGCGAAGGATGTGGGGAGAAGTGTAGAGTCCGACCCTCCGGCCCGAAGCCTCGAGGATTCGCGCGATCATCATCGAAACGGAACCCTTGCCCTTGGATCCTGCGACATGGATCGTAGGGTACGTCAGTTCTGGCGAACCCAGGGCCAGGGCGAGGCTTTTCATGCGGTCGAGCTTGAGCTCGGTGGCCTGGCCCTTCTCGAGGTTGACAAAACCCAGGAGAAACTCGAATACAGCCTCCGAATCCACGAAACCTGCGTTGCTCATGGGGGCGGATGGTGACTTCCACAGCAGCGAAGGTCAAGGGGAGGTCGTTGCGGGTCGATACCTCTACGGAGGGGGAAAACGAGTGAGTCCCATGTCCCGCGAACGCAGAGCTTCCCGAATGCCCGGTCGAGCGAGGCGAAGCCCATCGCCAGGCTTCCTGGTTGTGCTCTCAGGTGAACGCATCCTCTTTGAAGCGGTCGGCACCCTGGTCGATGCTGTACTGATTCCTGCCTTCGAAGCCACTTTCGTCGAGCCTGTTCCGGCTCCGACCCTCCACGCCGCATGGACAGCTGCCTTCGAGGGTCGTGCCCTTCGCTCTGGCGGTCTGATGCGCCAGCTTGCCGCAGTTCTCACCCTCCTTGGTGAGGAGGAGGGGCCCTCAGCAAGCAATTTCGGGCGGACTGGACGGATGCTTGGAGCATGGCTCGCCCTTGAGCGTTCGCCCGATACCTCGACGCTTGCCCGGAAGGCCAGGGCTGCCAGCGAGCTTGGCCGCATCCTTGTACCGGTGCGCCATTTTGTACTCGAGGTCGACAGGAGGCTCAGGGCTGCGGAGGCTCTGGAGCCGCGCAGCCAGGTTTCGAGGCTTCTGGGAAGCCTTCCTCCCTGGGCCAAGCCCATCGTCGTGACAAGCCTGCCGACTGTCTTTGTCCGTAGATCCCTCGCTGGGCTGCCCGGAGCGCTCAAGGTCTCGCGCATTTTCCGTGGATGGGCGGGTTCGGGAGCAGAGGCTATCGCAGCCTGGGCGGGAATCGCCCGTGCCCTCGACGAGGCAGAGCGGGGAAACCCGTCGCGCTTTGAGCAAGGGAGGATCGCTGTTGTCGGGGACTCCATCGCCGACCGCCAGCTGGCCCAGGTGCTCTGTGCGCGTTTCCTCCCTGTCTGGGACGCCGACTCGGGCATCGAATGGCTGGCCCTCCAGGACGGGCTCCTCGCCATGCTCGGCATAGCCCTGGCGCCACAGGGCTTTTCCGAGCTTTCCGTTACGCAGGCCGGGAGTCGCCCGGGTCAGGACAAGGAAGCCGGCCAGTGAAGGGCAAAGGGCGTGCAACGCGACCGGGGTCGCGCGAGGAAGATCCCC
>JBAXTA010000438.1:0-3066 GCA_037130415.1 Spirochaetota bacterium | reverse complement strand
CGCCCGTGACCGTACCCGCGGGTACGCCCGTGACCGTACCCGCGGGTACGCCCGTAGGCGTACCCGGTGACACTCATCCGCAGAATACGGTAGGATACCGCACTTTTTCGTTGAACCAGGCCAGAGGCGGCGAAGTGACGGGACCATTGAAGGCTCCCGTGTATCCAGAACCAATGGCCAAATCCACTTACAGGTGAGGAATTACCATGATCATGACCGGAGATATCAAAGGCGGTACCGTTTTCAAGGTCGGAAGCGATGTCGTCGTCGTCCAACGCATGCTCGGCATCAAGGGTGGCCGCAACGGCCAGGTCAAGCGCCTGCGCGTGAGGAACATCATCACCGGCTCGACCTCCGAGCTCGGCCTCGACATGGGCGAGAAGTTCGAGGACGTGTCCATCGACTACCACCACATGAAGCTCTCCTACCTCGATGGTGACAATTGGGTCTTCATCGACTCCGAGACCTACGAGCAGCACGAGCTGACCAGGGAGGACCTCGGCGACGCCGCCGACTACATGCTCCCCGAGGACGACATGGAGGTCGAGGTCGGATTCTACGAGGGCAAGGCCGTCTCCGTGACGCTTCCGATAAACATCGTACGCACTATCACCTATTGCGAGCCAGGCATCAAGGGCGATACTTCGGGCAAATCCTCCAAGCCCGCGAAACTCGACACCAACATCGAGATCCAGGTGCCACTCTTCTGCGACATCGGCACGAAGATCGTGTTCGACACGCGCGACGGGACCTTTGTGGAGCGGGCGAAGTAGGAAGGCCGCCTCAGCCCCTCCCCGGCCTCCGCTTTGTCCTGGTGGCCGCCCGCTCCGCCGCCTTCTTCTTGAGCCTGGGCGGCACGACCAGCGCGTATACCAGGCAGAGCAGGAAAAAGGCCCCCATCGCGACGGCCACCCACCAGTTCTCGAAGACCTTCACCCCGGCCGGATCCCTGGTCACATCGGTGAAGATTCCCAGCAGCAGTCCGGTGAACACAACTATGACGATGACCGGTATGGTCGCCCCGAAGGGGATCCTGAAGTCACGGGGATTCTCGGGGTGGACTTTCCTGAGCCGGAGAACGCAGAGCGCCATCACGACGTAGATGAAGCACTCCAGGGCGGCGGCCAGCACGATCATGAAGAGGTACTTGCCGCTCCACAGGATGACATAGCTGATCCCCAGGGCGACTGCCATGAGGGCAAGGATGGCGAACCAGGGCGTCGCGTACCCGGGGTGGAGCTTGGCGAAGGGCCCCGGCAGCACATTGTCGCGGGCCATCGCATAGGCAAAGCGCGAGGTGTTGAGGAGGCCCGAGTTGAAGGATGTCGCGGAGGCCAGGACGCTCATGAGGACAAAGAGTGCCACACCAGCCGGGCCAAGGAGGTTCTGGCCGAAGAGGATGTGGGGAATGGGCGTGCCGCTTGCACGCTGCGCGGGTGTGAGCCCCGTCCACATGGCCACCACAAAGAGCGAATAAGCAAGCGTGAGGATTCCGATGGCCCAGACCATGCCCTTTCCGATAAGGCGGTGGTCGGTAGTCTCCTCGGCCAGGGGCGTGACCCACTCAAAGCCGACAAAGAGGAAGACACCGACCGCGGCTGCCTGCATCACACTCCCAAAGGAAAGGGGATGCCTCGCCATCGCGCCGCCCAGGTCGACACCGGTTTTCGACAGGGACCAGACCGAGACCAGCACCAGGAATCCGATCATCACGTAGGTCATGAGGTCCTGCACGAAGCCAGTCACCTGCACCCCCCTGATGTTGAGCAGGGCCACCAGCACGATGAAGAGCGTCATCCAGAAGAGCCGGTCGATGGTCGGTCCGAAAAGGCGCATGCTGCCTGAAAGCACGCTCGAAAGGAGGTAGCTCTCGGCGCCGACCATCGCAATACCGAGGATCACGTAGAAGGTACCGATTACGATGGCTATCCTTTCGTTGAAGGCGCGCTGGATGAAGAGCTTGATGCCGGCTGCCGTGGGATACTGGGAGCTGAGCTCCGCAAAGCAGAAGGAAGCCAGCAAGACAAGGCCCCCCGCCACCAGGATGGAAATCCACGCGAGTTCACCCTCGACGATGGTCGCCACCTGGAGGCCCGCAAGGTAACAGGAGGTCGCGAGCGCCATCCCCGCCGAGGTAGAGGTGACGGTCCTGAGCTTGAGGACCTTCCTGAGTTCACTCATCTCCGCCCCCCGTCCTCAGGCATCCGGCCAGATGATCATGGTAATGGCATCGAGGCGTACGACGTCCTCCTGCGTAGCCTTGACACGGATCTCTCCCTGCAGGTACTTCTGCGAGGGGTTGAGGTCGCCCCAGAACATGTCGCAGAGATGCTCGCTTTTTGCAGTAACGACGACGTCGGGTGCGCCTTCGTGACCGGTCCCGAAGGCAGTGATCTCGCCTTTGATAACAGTCATCATGAAAGAGTCCCCGGTATCATCGGCATTGAAATGAAGGAGTCTTGTCCAGTCCTTCTGCATGCGCCTGAGCCGCGCATTCCCGTTGCACTGGACCTGGTAGTCAGCCAGGGCCTCCATGATCTCCTCGCTCGTCGCCATGTGTCTTCCCTTCCTTCCTGCTTCAGGATTCCCCCGTCCAGCCTGGTCCTAGTCCTTCCCGATGCCCTTTTCGCCCGACAGCTCGCGCATGGAACCCTCAAGGGCGGCGAGCACCTCGTCGACCTCCCCCTCCGTGATGACCAGGGGAGGCATGAGGCGGCAGATACTCGGGTCATTGCCCGTGTAGATGGCCAGGACGCCGCGCTCGGCGAGTTTTTTCGTCATCCTCGGGCCGATGGAATCGTTGGTGTACTGAAGACCCATCATGAGGCCCTTCTGCCTGGCTTCGAGGAGGAGCCCGGGATAGGCCGCCACGAGGGCATCGAAACCCTTCCTGAAACGCGCGCCCATGGCCAGGGCGCGGCCCGGGAGGTCATGCTCCACGACGTAGTCGATGGCCGCGATCGCGACGATGCAGCCCAGGTCGGAGCCCCCGAAGGTGGAAAGGTGGCTGAAGGGATGGGCCACGAAGAAGTCGCCGACCTCCTCGGTGAAGAGGGTGGCCGAGAT
>JBAXTA010000437.1:0-3089 GCA_037130415.1 Spirochaetota bacterium | reverse complement strand
CAGGCCCTGTCCGAGGGTGATGATGCCGACGTTGATGCGCGCCAGCAACATGACCGATCCAATGCCCACGAGGAGCCCCATCAGCGCGTAGACCGACAGCCGCATGGCCCTCACGTTGATGCCGGCCAGGAAGGCTGCGTTGCTGTTGTTGCCCACTGCATAGAGCCGCCGGCCGTATTTCGTGTACTTGAGCAGGATTCCGGCAAGAAGGGCGAGCAGGAGGAAGACGAGCACATAGGGCGGGATCACCAGGTTGAGCCCCGTCACAGGATCCTTGGTGCCCGCTATCAGGTTGGTCTTTATGAAGTTGAGCTCGCCGTTCATGATGACCTCGCGCGAGTTGCACAAAAGGAGCGCAATTCCCTGGAATGTGATCATGCCGCCGAGCGTGATGATGAAGGGTTCCACCTTGACCCGCGAAATGATGAAGCCCATGAGGGTCTCGAGCACGACGGCGGTGCTGATGCCGACGAGTATCGAGGGCACGACCCCAAGGTGCCACTTCGAGATGCTGAGCGCCGTGACGATCGACACGAGGGAGGCGAGCATGCCGACCGAGAGGTCGATGCCGCCAGAGATCATGACCATCGTCATGCCGACCGCGACTATGCCGGGCACGCCGACCTGCTGCATGATGTTGAGTATGTTGACCGGGCTGATGAAGGTCGGATACTTGGTGCCTCCCGTCATGATCAGCTGGAGCAGCACGATGATGACCACGAAGGACAGGAAGATCGTGAGGACGGTGAAATTCTCGAATCGCTTGAAGGGCGAGACCCACGGCGCCTTTTCGGTCTTCGTCGAAGCCTGATCGCTCATGGTGCCTTCTCTCCTATCGAATGCGTGAGTATGTGTTCTTCCGATATGCTGTCTTTGCCGATCTCCGCGACCATCTCGCCTCCCTTCATGACTATGACGCGGTCGCTCATCGAGATGACCTCGGGCATGTCCGATGAGACCATGATGATCGCCTTGCCCTGCTTCAGGAGGCCTACCATCAGCTGGTAGATCTCCTGCTTCGAGTTCACGTCGATGCCGCGTGTCGGCTCGTCGAATATGAAGATGTCTCCGTTCGTGTTGAACCACTTTGCCAGGACGACCTTCTGCTGGTTCCCCCCTGAGAGGTTCATCGCGCGTACCTTGGCATTCTTCGCCCGGATGCTGAGCTTCTGGACGAATCCCTCGGCGACCCTGAGGTCGCCTGCGGGGCTCGCGAGGAAATTCCGCGTGTTGACCATGTTCGCGACGACGACATTCTGGGCGATGGTCTGCTCGATGAAAAGCCCGGTGTTCTGGCGGTCCTCCGTGATGAAGCACATCTTGTTGCGGATCGCAGCCTTCGGCGTCCGGTTGCGCACGGGCAGGCCCCCGATCAGGACCTCGCCTGAATCCAGGCGGGCGCCCCCGAACAAGAGCTCCATCAGCTCGGAGCGGCCCGACCCGGTCATCCCCGAGAATCCAAGGACCTCGCCGCGGTGAAGCTTGAAGGAGATGTTCCTTACGCCGTTCCCGCCCACGTTCCGGGCCTCGAAAAGCACATCACCAAGCGGCACGCTCTCGCGCTTGTAGAAGGTCGAGGGGTCCCTGCCGACCATGTCCTTGATCAGCTGGGACTTTGTGAGTCCGCCAATCTCGTAGTGGCTCACATTCCGACCGTCGCGAAGCACCGTCACCCGGTCGCCGACCCTGAAGACCTCGTCGAGGTGGTGGGAAATGTAGATGATCCCGATGCCGCTCTTCTTGACCGTCGTGATGATTTCCAGGAGGTTGTCGATTTCCGAGATCGAGAAGGAGGCAGTCGGCTCGTCCAGGATCATGACCTTCCGTTTGAACACCAGGCCCTTGGCGATCTCCACGATCTTCTGCTGGCCGCTGCCCAGCTCGCCCATCACCATCTCCGGTCGGAGGTCGCTCTTGAGATACTCGAGCACCTCGACCGTCTGCCGCCGCATCTCCTTCCTGTCGAGAAAGATGCCCTTCTCCCGCTCGAGCCCCATGAAGATGTTTTCCATGACGCTGAGGCTGTCAAAGACGATGTGCTCCTGGTAGATGGTCTGGATGCCTAGCCCCAGGGCGAGGTGCGGTGTGAGCTCGATCCTCCGGCCCTCGAAGCAGATCTCCCCGCCGATGTCGGGCTGGTGCGCCCCGGACAGGACCTTGATGAGGGTGGATTTGCCCGCGCCGTTCTCGCCGCAGAGGCAGTGGACCTCGCCTTCATTCAGCTCGAAGGTTATTCCCTGCAGTGCCCGCACGCCCGAAAAGGTCTTGGACACGTTGTTGAGTCGCAGGATCTGAGCCATGCTTCGCTCGCCGGACAAGGGCCGCGCGATGCTGCCCTCCCCGACTCCTCCTTTCCAGACATCGCGGGCCCGGAAGCCCGCCTTCTTCTAGCCGCTCGCCAGCTTTCCGAAGCGGTTGTTGATCGCCAGGGCAGGGTCAAGGGGCACGGCGACGCCCTTGGTACCGGCCGGAGTGGCGATGTTTCCGAGCTTCCTGAGTTTCTTCCCCGCGAACTGGGGCAGCCATTCCCGCTGCGCTTCCAGCATTTCCGCGGTCATGTCCCTGATCTCCTGGAGACTCAGCACGGCCGAGGTCAGGGGGTCCATCGCACAGGCCATCATCAGCTTCTCAGGGTCTCCCTCGAGCGCCGCCTCCGAAGCCATCAGCTGGACGTTTATGTCCATCATGTTCACCGCAGCCAGCTGGGTGGGCAAGCGGCCGACAAAGCTGGGCTGGAGGCCATTCTTGTCGACGAACATGGGCACCTCGACGCAACAGTCCCGCGGCAGGTTTTCGATATAGCCAGGGGTATTCATGACATTGCCATTGAGCTGGAAAAGCTTGCCCGTCTCCATGGCCTCGATCACATAGGAGCAATAGTCCTTGCTCCGCGGCTCGAGATCGCTGCCCGCCAGGCGGATGAAGTCGCCCTTCTCGAATTTCTTGGCGATGGCGCAGCAGTACTTGTAGTAGGCGCCCGTCTCGCCGCCAAAGGCCGGCTGGTCGCAGTAGAGGCCGAGGGCCTTCTGGTTCTTGCGGAACCAGGGCAGATATTCAGAGAGGTGTCCCGTGGACTCGGTCATGAAGTA
>JBAXTA010000436.1:0-3110 GCA_037130415.1 Spirochaetota bacterium | reverse complement strand
GGCTTGGCCACCTCCAGGGAGCCCTCGACGCTGTCCGCCGCCGCTATGGGACCGACGCCATCGGTTCCGCGGGAGCTCTGGCCCTCCCGCAGGCGATCGGGGCCTCGGCCAGGGCCGGAGCCTCGGCCAGGGCCGGAGCCGCAATGGGCCGGGCCGCGGCCAAGGCCGGGACATGATCATCCCCCTCCCGCTTCATACCAACTATTCCTTTCACTTCGGGACCATCCCGCCTGCAAGGCTGGCGGCTGAGGCGACGCGCCTGGGCCATACGGCCCTTGCGGTGACCGACCGCGAGGGGATCTTCGGTATGCCGACTTTCTACGAGGCCGCAGGGAAGGCCGGGATCAGGCCCATCGCAGGGGTGGAACTCGGATACACGGAGGGGACCTCGCCGCAGTTTCATGGTAATTGCATCCTTCTGGCAAAGGACAGGCAGGGCTTTTCAGCAATCTCGAGGATCCTTACCGAACGGGCGCTCTGCCTGCCCGGTGACGGAGCCGATTCCACATCCACGATGCCGGGCCTCGCCCACGCGCTTGAGGAGGCCGGTGACAGCGTCGTCGCGCTCAGCACCGGGACCAGGCTCCTCGACACATGGCGGGGACAGGCCGGGCGCTATGCCCTCCTGTCCGGCGCTGCGAGGGGTTCCTGGAGGAAACTGCTTGCCGCTGCCGCTGCGAACGGACTCAAGGTCGTGGCAGGGGCAGGAGTCTCCTTCCTCTCGCCCGCCGACCGCGAGGTCCAGCGCCTCCTCGTCGCGATCGGGAAGACAGCCACCATCCACGAGGTCGATGACTCGGAACTCGCTCCAGCGCTGGCCTGCCTCGCCTCCCCTGAGGTACTTGCGGCACCCTTCAGGGATTTGCCCGAAACAATCACGAACAACGAGGCCGTCGCCGAAGCCTGCCGCCTGGACAGCCTTTTCGATGGCTGGCATTTTCCTGCCTGGCCGACCGACCATCCCGAAGGGGCTGCAGGACTGCTTCGGGACCTCACGCTCGCAGGCACGGCAAAACGCCTCGGCTCGGTTCCAGATGCCTACCGCGCCCGCATCGACCATGAACTCGGCATAATTGCCGAGAAAGGTTTTGCCGACTACTTCCTCGTCGTCCGCGACATCGTCAGCCGCGCCTCGCGGACCTGCGGCCGGGGCAGCGCGGCGGCGAGCGTCGTATCCTGGGCCCTGGAGATCACCGATGTGGATCCGATCCGCCACAGCCTTTACTTCGAACGCTTCCTCAACCCGGGACGTACCGATCCTCCCGACATCGATGTCGATTTCGCCTGGGACGAGCGGGACAAGCTCCTGGCCGACGTCGTGGAAAGCTACGGCGAAGCCCACACGGCTCGGGTGGCCAACCACGTGACCTTCCGCAGCCGGGGAGCCTTCCGCGAGACGGCGCGTGCCTTTGGCCTTCCCGACTCCGAAATCGGCGACCACGAACGCGAACTGTCGCACGATCCCGCCGCTGCCGCGGGCACGGCCGATCCCACGTGGAAGGCCATCACGGAACTCTCCGCGCGCATCGTGGGTTTTCCCCGCAACATCGGAACCCACTCGGGGGGAGTCGTCATCGTTCCGGGCGCCTTGCACGACATCGTACCATTACTGAAGACCGGCAGCGGCATCCGTGTCACCGCCTGGGACAAGGAGGGGGTGGAGGCGGCTGGGCTTGTAAAGATTGACCTGCTTGGAAACAGGTCGCTGGCTGTAGTACGGGACGCAACTGCCAATGTCGCCGGCTCCCCGGACCTTTGCCCCCGGCCCGAGGACGATCCCGCCACCGTCGCGCTGCTGGCCAGGGGCGACACGATGGGCGTTTTCTATGTCGAGTCTCCCGCGATGAGACTCCTCCAGAAGAAGACGGGTGCCGGGGATTTCGCCCACCTCGTCATCCACTCATCGATCATCAGGCCCGCCGCGAACCGGTATATCAACGAGTACATCGACCGCCACCTCGGAAAAGCCTGGACGCACATCCACCCACTCCTGGCGGGCATCCTCGACGAGGCCCATGGACTCATGTGCTACCAGGAGGATGTGAGCAAGGTCGCCGTGGCCCTCGCTGGCTTCACGCCTGCCGAGGCCGACGGCATGCGGAAGGTCCTGTCGAAAAAGGACGCGGTCACACGCCTCGATTCCTGGCTCCCGAAATTCCAGGATGGCGCGCGCGCGCGCGGCGTGGACGATGCGAAGATCGCGGAGATCTGGGACATGATCCAGTCCTTTGCCGGCTACAGCTTTGTAAAGGCCCACTCGGCCTCCTACGCAAAACTCAGCTTCAGGAGCGCCTGGCTACGCGCCCACCACCCTGCCGAGTTCATGGCAGCGGTCATTTCCAACCGGGGTGGCTACTACGGTATCCTGGCCTACTCAAGCGAGGCCCGGCGCATGGGCCTGAGCCTCCTTCCCCCCTCGGTAGAGGAGAGCGGGCGGAGGGCAAGGGGCAGCGACGCGACGATACGCTTCGGCCTTGAATCCATCGGGGGGCTGTCGGAAGCCTGCATGGATCGCATCGTGGCGGAGCGCGGGGACGGCGGCCCCTTTGCCTCGGTCCTGGACTTTGCGCGGCGTGTCTGGCCGGCCCGCGACGATGCGGAAGCACTTGCGGAGGCAGGAGCCCTCGACACACTGTCGCCCGGCCTTCGGCGTCCGGCCAAGCTCCTGTGCATCCTGGCCCACGCCGCCTCGAAGGAGGCAGCGCTTCGCGGGGAGGCCGATGGAGCGCGAAGTCTATTCCCGGGCCAGCCATCCAGGATCGCCTCAGGCGAGGAGCCACGCGAAGTGGCCGGACAGACTCCGGAGCGGGCCGAATCCGGATGGAAGGATGCGGGCATCTCCCGCCGCACCTTTCTGGAAGGCCAGATGCGACGAATTGGTACGACCTTGTCGGTCCACCCCCTGGAGCTCTGGCCTGAGGCACTTGCCGCACCCCGGATCCTCGCCCGCGACCTTGCGTCGCACGAGGGGCGGGTCGTGCGCCTGCTCGGCTGGCCGGTGACGGCCAAGGAGGTACTGGCCAAGGGCGAGCTTCCCATGGAGTTCGTGAGCTTCGAGGACGAGACGGCGATCTACGAGGCGGTGCTTTTCCCGGAGACCTACCGCCGCT
>JBAXTA010000435.1:0-3124 GCA_037130415.1 Spirochaetota bacterium | reverse complement strand
TGGACTCGAGGCTCTCTCGCCCTCCGCCAAAATCCTAAGTCCGACAGGCTCCTAGCGCATGAAGTACATGAAGTCGCTGATCGTCGCAAGTATGAATATCGCGAAGACGAAGAACGCGCCGAGGATCTGTACCCGGTAGATCGTTGCGACACGAAGCGGCTTTCGCCTGGCCATCTCGACAAGGAAGATGATGATCTGCCCACCGTCGAGGGCGGGTATCGGCAGGAGATTCATGATGAATAGTCCGATCGAAAGGAAGGCAAGCTGCGCGAAGCTCTTCGCCAGGCCCTGGACGCCGCTTTCCCCGATTCCCTGAGTCGCCGTGTTGCCGACGATCCAGGTGATGCGGGCCGGTCCCGAAAGGGAGTTCATCAGGTTGACGCCCTCGAGGGAGGGGCTGACTGCGAGGGACAGAGGCCGGCCTTCCCTCGTGACCTCGAGCCTGAGGGTTCTGGCGGCGGGCTTTTTCACGAGCGAAGCCAGCGAGCGGATCGTCAGGGAAAAGGTGCTCCCTGTCTCGGCTATTCCGTCAGAAATGGCCTTCAGCGGGGTGGGTGAGCGCACGAGGTGGCTCTGCGTGCCAAATCCGATGCCAAGGTCCGAGGCCCCATTGGCCTTCCACGTGAGTACGAGGGGGATTTCAAGGGCCTTTTCACCCCGCATGACACCGAGTCGAACCGTTTCGGGATGCTGCCTTAGCAGGGAAAGAAGCTCTATCTCGTGGGCGACCGGCGTGCCGTCGAGTGAAACAATGCGGTCTCCCGGCATCACGCCCGCGAGGTCGGCGGCACTGGCGCTCTGGACTGTCACAGCCACGGCCTCCACCCAAGGCAGGATCCCTATGCGTGCTCCGGGGATGCTTTCCGATATGGCATTCTGGATATCGTAGTAGTCGGCAATGGACTGGCCGTCGGCGGAGATTATGCGATCTCCCGACCTGAGTCCGGCGCGGTCCGCGGGATAGGCCAGCGCAGTGGTGGAGGCATCCATGGGATACTGGCTGGCGAGAACGACCCTGTTGCCCTGGGTGGGGATGGCATAGCCGACCGAAGAGACCGCAACGAAGGCCAGGGCCGCGAACAGGACGTTGGCGAGAGGTCCCGAAAAGCTCACAATTATCCGTTTCCACGGCGGCTCGCCGTAGAAGGTGCCGGGAGTCCTTGGGATCTCGTCGCTTTTCTTCTCGAGGGCGGTCCTGAATTCCGCCTCGCCCCTCATGAGGCAGTAGCCGCCTATCGGAAAGACCGAGATGCGGTACTCGGTATCCCCTCGCTTGAATCCCGCGAGCCGCGGTCCCCATCCGAGGGAAAAGGCATCCACGCCGATTCCTGTGGCTCGGGCTGCGAGAAAGTGACCCAGTTCGTGGACGAAGACCACCAGTCCGAGGCCAACGAGTCCAAGGAAGAGATCGAAGACGATTTTCATGCTTTCAGGTCTCCAGGGGGCGCTGCGTCACAGCTACGCTCACAGAAAAAGATTGAACAGGAGGCTCATGCCGTAGAAGGCCGGGGCGGCAAAGAGCAGGGAGTCGATCGAATCGAGAAAGCCGCCCCTTCCGGGAACCATCGTGCCAGAATCCTTTACGCCCGCGCTGCGCTTGAGCGCACTCTCGAAAAGGTCTCCGACTATCGTGGCGCATCCTACGACGAGCCCCATGGCTGCGATGGCCATGGGGTGGATCGGGAAATACGCTGGCGCCAGCACCGAAACCAGCAGTGCCAGGCCGACCGAACCGATAAGCCCACCGATGAATCCTGCTGCGCTCTTGTTGGGTGAGACTGCGACAAGGTTGCGGGTCTTGCCCATGGTGACGCCAAAAACCCAGGCAAGGCTGTCATTCCCGATCGTCATGGCAATAAAGGTGAGAAGCGCCACGACCGAGTGCGGAAAGGATGCTGCGATAATGACCATGTATCCCGCCAGGAGACCTGGATACAGGATTACGAATACGAGCCCCATGACTTCCGGCATGAGCCTGTCGATGGCGTCGGTCCTGGCGAAGGCGAAGGGGGTGAGGATGAATAAAAGCAGGCAGGCAGTACCGAGGAGGATGGACCTTCCCGGAAGTATCAGGTGCGGCATCCACGTAGAGGCCCAGAATACCAGCGGTATCAGGATCCCTGTCAGGGCGCTGAGCCGCTTGCGGACTGGAAAGCCCTTGGCCTGCAGCAGTGTCGCAAGTTCCCAGGAGGCGCCACCGGAAGCAATGATGAACACAAGGCTGACAGTGGCGTGATGCAGCCCTGGAAGGAAGATGATACCAACTATGAGGGCAGGGACTCCTACGAAGAACAGAAGGAGGCGCTGGGTGGTGTTTGTCATCCATTTCCGCCGAACCGACGCTCCCTGCGCAGGTATCCGTCAAGCGCCGACTCGAAGTCGGCCGGCTTGAAATCGGGCCAGAGCTTTTCGGAAAACCACAACTCTGAATAAGCCGCTTCCCAGACAAGGAAGTTCGAAAGGCGGTATTCGCCTGCGGTGCGGATGATCAGGTCGGGATCGGGGAGGTCAGGCCGGTCGAGTGCCTGTGATATGGCTTCCTCGTCGATGACGGCAGGCAAGGATCCATAGCGGGCGGCGATCCTGCGCATTGCCCGCACGAGCTCGTCGCGCCCCCCGTAATTTATTGCCAGATTGAGCGTCAGGCCCTGGAAGCCCGAGGTTTCGGACTCAACCTCGCGGATCTGTGCAAGCACCTCTGTCGGGAGCCCGGCAGGATCGCCTGAATGCACGATCCTGATGTTGTTGTCGCGGTAGAACTTGAGTTCGGACCGAAGGTGCTTGTTGATGAGCCCCATGAGGAAACCGACCTCATCAATGGTGCGTTTCCAGTTTTCGGTCGAGAAGACGTACAAAGAGAGATACTTCATGCCCATGCGCGAAGCAGCCTGAACAATGGATTTTGCCACTTCGAGACCGATACGGTGGCCTTCGCTGCGAGGAAGGCCCCTCTTGCTCGCCCATCGGCCATTTCCGTCCATGATGATTCCGACATGGTCCGGAAGCGGCCGAGGCCCGGCTTCGCTCATCCTGCCTGCCTCATACCTCGAGTATTTCCTTTTCCTTCTCCTCGAGAACCTTGCCGATCGCCGCGATATTGGCGTCGGTAAGCTTCTGAAGCTCG
>JBAXTA010000434.1:0-3127 GCA_037130415.1 Spirochaetota bacterium | reverse complement strand
AAAGCGTTGATCAGGGGGCAGGCGGGTCGTGCCGACCCGGAGGGTAAAGCGTTGATCAGGGGGCAGGCGGGTCGTGCCGACCCGGAGGGTAAAGCGTTGAGACGCCCATGAAGACCAGGAACCGCATGAGCCTCCGGCTCAGCATCTCGGGCTCGATCATCGTGACGGTCATCGCTACGACCCTCCTCATCGGAGGGACGACGGTCTGGATGTCGCGCCAGTCGATGAGGGAAGACCTGTCCAAACGCATGATCGACGTGCTTTCCATCCTGCGGGGCCAGATCGACCCGGAACTCCATGCCACCCTCCACGTCCGGGGCGACATGTCGAAGCCGGCCTATATCGGACTCCGCGACCGCCTCCTGGAGATGCGGAAGGCCGTGCCGGATATCAGCTACCTCTACACCTTCCGCATGGATTCGGGACAGGACAAGCCCTACTTCGTGCTCGATTCAGGCACCCAGGATGATTTCAGCGCCCTCGGCGACGTCTATGACGAGGCCACGGCGACGATGCTCGAGAGCCTCGCGCCGCCCTTCAAGGTCCGCGTCGAATCGGACTTCGCCACCGACCAATGGGGCACCTGGCTCTCGGGATACATACCAATTATCAATGCCGAAGGAGGCATCGAGGCTGTCCTCGGCATGGACATGTCGGCCTCCTACATCAGCGCCCACGAGCAGGGCCTCATGCTCTCGATACTCGCCATCGCACTGGTCATCGCCGGAGCCATGGTCCTGTTCTCGGTCTTCATCGCCCGTGCCATCGCCCGGCCCCTCCTCGCCCTCTCGGACGACATGTCCCATATCGCCGAGCTCAAGCTCGACACGGTCGTCAAGCTGAGGACCGGGGTCAAGGAGGTCCTCCTAATGGTGGATGCCCTTGAGAACATGAAGAAGGGCCTGCGTTCCTTCCGCAAATATGTGCCTGCCGACCTCGTAACCCAGCTCATCGGGATGCAGCAGGAGGCTGTTCTAGGAACGAAACGCCAGGATCTCACCATCTTCTTCTGCGACCTCGCCCATTTCACCACGCACACCGAGCGCCTCTCGCCCGAGGATCTCAACATCCTGATGAGCGCCTATTTTGTGGCCATCACCGAAGCGCTCCAGAAGGAGGGCGCAACCATCGACAAGTTCATCGGTGACGCTGTCATGGCCTTCTGGAATGCCCCGCAGGCCCTCGAGGACCACGCACTCCGGGCTCTCCGTGCTTCACTGGCCGTGCAGGATGCCTTTGCCGCTGCGATGGCTGGCCTTGCGAAGCCGGGCCTCCCCGAACTCGTCGTCCGTGTCGGGCTCGCCACTGGCGAGGTCATGGTCGGCAACATGGGCCATGAGGGCAGGCTCTCCTATACGGCGATCGGCGATGCCGTCAATCTCGCAAGCCGCCTGGAAAGCCTCAATAAATTTTACGGTACCCGTATCCTCGTCGCCGAGGAAACCCTGCGCCAGGCCGGGAACCAGATACACTTCAGACCCATCGACAAGGTCGCCGTCAAGGGCAAGGACCAGGGCATCGTCATCAGCGAGATTGCGAAGGCAGAGCCCGCGTGGTGGGCTGACTATCGTGGAGCCTGGGAGGCCTATGGAGAGGGGGACTGGACGCGGGCCTTCGAGGGCTTTTCGAGGCTTGCCGACGATCCGCTGATAGCTGATGGTGCCTCGAAGGCCCTTTCGGCCCGCTGCAGGGACTTCCTCGAAGGTGGTGTGCCCGAGCTCTGGAACGGGACCTGGGCCATGCAGGAGAAGTGAGCGAACGCCCAAGGAAGGAAGCAATGCGCAGAAAAGACAGGCTCGTGGGCGACACAGGCGAACTTGCGGATTATCTGGACCGGGCGGATGCCTGCCGGTTGGCTTTTGCGGTTGCAGGCGAGCCCTATATCGTAACACTGAACTTCGGCTACGAATGGGAAGGCGACTTCCCTGTCCTCTACTTCCACTGTGCCAAGCAGGGTCGCAAGCTTGACATGATGCGCCTGAACCCCCGCGTCTGCTTCCAGATCGACACTGGCCACGAGCTCATGGCCGAGGGCCCCTTCTGCGACTGGGGCATGCGCTTCTCGAGCATCGTCGGCTATGGGATTCTCGATGAGGTTCCGGATGAGGAAGGCAGGAAGAAGGGCCTCGACCTGATAGTGCGGCACTTCGGTGGAGACAGCCGCGGCCAGTTCTCCAACGGCCTCTTCCACGCTACTACCGTCCTGTGCCTCCAGGTCGCGGAGATGACGGGCAAGCGCAAGATGTGAATGAGGGGCCCCGCCCGGACAAGCTCCGGGCGGCTCGAATCAGCCCTCGACGTCCGATTTTCCGTGGTCCCCATCCTCGCGCTGCGTCACCTTGTCGTAGAGCTTGGCCCCGGTGAAGAAGCTCATGAGGATGAGGGGACCGAGGATGAGCCCGTTGAATCCGAAGGTCTGGAGGCCCCCGATGATGGCGAAGAATATCAAAAGGGGGTGGATCTTGAGGCGGTTGCGGAGGAGGAAGATCCTGAGCACGTTGTCGAGGCCCGCGATGAGGATCGCCGAGAGGATGAGGAGGATCAGACCCTTGGTGGGATGGCCTCCCAGCATCATGGCGATCGAGATGGGCGCCCAGATCGTACCAGTACCGATCATAGGGATGAAGGATGCCGCGATGGTGAGGGCCCCGAGGATGAGGGCTCCCTTCACGCCGAAGGAAGTGAACAGCGTGAAGGCTATTACCCCCTGGAATATCGAGACGAGTACATAGCCCACCACGAGGTCGCGGGCTGTGCGCCGGAGGGTGCGGAGGAACATCATGCTGTATTCACGTTCAATTGGTATTGCCCGTATCAGCGTGGACAGCAGCTCCGGTCCGTCGAGGAAGAGGAAGAAAAGGGTGAACATGATGAAGAGCAGTCCCACGACGATCACCAGGATGTTCTTTACCAGCATGCCCGACACACTTATGAGGCTTGATGCCGAGATGTTGATGAAGCGGGCGAATTCTTCGCGGAGGTTGATGCCCGAAAAATCGAAGCTGCCCTGCGTGAGGTCGTTGATGAACTTTCCGATCGGACCGGCGGGGGAAAGGTCGAGGATCTCCGGATGGGTCTGAAGATCGAGTGCTATGGAATGCGCGAGGCTCTTGAGCTGGCCGACCAT
>JBAXTA010000433.1:0-3159 GCA_037130415.1 Spirochaetota bacterium | reverse complement strand
CTCCTGTTTTGGACAGCCGGGCATCATCGTCGATACCCATGTCCTCCGCGTGGCGCTCCGCCTGGGAATAGAGGGTCGGCGCGATCCCCTCCTCGTGGAGAAGGCCATAGCCGCAAACCTGGAAAAAGGAAGCTGGACTGTTTTTTCCCATGCGGTAAACCGCCACGGTAAGCATGTCTGCACGGCGAGGAAGCCCGACTGTGGATCCTGCCCGATAGGGGTACTCTGTCCGAAGATCGGGGTGGAATCCCGGCCTCAATCCCCTTGAGATCGGGGTTTCCCCACAGCCAGCGGGCAGGAACTGCCCGCCCCGGGCCGGAAGGCGCGAAAGGAAGCTGCCCATGACACTACCCACCTTCTGCGGAAAAGACTGCGGGGGAGGCGCCTGCCCCATGCTGGCCGAAGTCGAGGGAGGGAGGGTGCTCCGTACCCGGCCCAACCCTGCTGCAGGGCCCTGGATCCTGCCCTGCTCCCGGGGCCTCGCCCTCGCGGCCGAGCACTCCTCGAGCAAGCGCCTCCTGGCACCCCTGGTCAGGAAGGGGCAACGTGGCTCCGGGCAATGGCGCGAGGCTGGCTGGGACGAGGCCCTGGAACTGGTCGCATCCCGCCTCTCGGAGATTTCTGCACGTTCGGGTCCCGATTCAGTGCTTGCCCTCGCCGGAGCGGGTTCGATCGGGGCCCTCCACTCGACTTCCGCCCTGGCTCGGCGCTTCCTTTCCCTCACGGGGGGCTACACGAAGCTCGGCGGGAGCTACTCCAACGGGGCGGCCCGCTTTGTCCTGCCCTACCTCCTTGGGCCCGAGTGGAAGAATTCCGGCTTCGACCCGGCAACGATGAAGGACGCCCGGATGATCGTCCTTTGGGGAGCGAACATCCTCGAAGCCCGCCTTGGCTCCGAGCTGCCCACCCGCCTCCTTGAGGCAAAGCGCCGCGGGGCAACCATCGTGGTCATCGACCCCAGGCGGAGCCAGACGGTCGAACGGGCAGCAACCTGGCACATACCCTGCCGCCCGGGGACGGACACAGCCCTCATGCTCGCCCTTCTGGAGGTCCTCCTTTCGGAGGGCCTCGCACAACGCGCCTGGGCGGAGGCACGCTCGACAGGATTCTCACAATTGGCTGGATACGTCCTCGGGGAGGCCGACGGACAGCGTCGCGGACCCGAGTGGGCAGAGCCTGTCACCGGCGTGCCCGCCGGGGAGATCCGCCGCCTCGCCCGCGCCTGGGCAGGATCGACGCCGACCATGCTCCTTTGTGGCTACTCCATACAGCGCGTGCGGGGCGGGGAGGAGCCCTATCGCCTCGCCGTGGCCCTCCAGCTCGCCACCGGCAATTTCGGCCTTCCGGGGGGTTCCACGGGCTCCCTCAACAACCGCCTCCCCTCGCCCCGCGTCGGCGCCATCGATCCCCTCGATGTCCCAGGAAGGCCTGAACTTCCCGTCCTCCTCTGGCCCGACGCCATCCTGGGCGGCCGCAGCGCAGGCTTTCCCACCGACATCCGGGCCGCCCTCATCGCGGGAGGGAACTGGCTCGGCCAGGGCGCCGATGCCGGAAAAAGCGCGCGGGCCCTCGACAGCCTCGAATTCTCCGTCTGCCTCGAGATGTTCCCGACACCGACCGCGCTGCGCTGCGATGTCATCCTTCCTGTAGCCTCGCCCCTTGAAAAGGCTGATATCGGCATTCCCTGGCTCGGTAACTGGCTCAGCTACAAGCCCAGGGCAGTCCAGCCCGCCGGACTGGCGCGCAGCGACTACGATATATATATGGACCTTGCGGGGCGCATGGGCTTCGGCGATGCATTTTCCGAAGGGAGGGGAGAGGCAGCCTGGATCGAGGCCTTCCTTGAAGACTCGGAGATTCCCGATCCTGAAGCCTTCAGAACAAGCGGCTTCTATCTCGCGCCAGAGCAGGAGCGCGTGGGTCTGGCTGATTTCGCCCGCGATCCTGGGGCGCATCCGCTGGGTACGCCTTCGGGAAGGGTCGAACTCGCTTCGGCCGCCTGGACGCGTGATACGGGAGGAAGCCAGATACCCCAGTGGGAGGGTCCCGCCGCCCTCCCTGTCGAGGAGGGAGAACTCTTCCTCGTGACTCCCAAGGTCGCTCACCGTACCCATTCACAGGGTGGAGACCCCGCTTCGGTCGCAGCCTCGGGCGGCCACTACCTTGGTCTCCATCCCGACGACGCAGCGGCCCGGGGACTGGGCGACGGCGACGAGGCCTGGCTTTTCAACGCGACGGGGGCTACAAGAGTCAGGTGCAGGCTCGACGGCGGCATGATGCCCGGGGTGGCCTGCCTCCCCGAAGGGATCTGGCTTCCCGAGGATACCGCCAGCTATGCGGATTCGGGATCGCCCAACACGCTGACCTCGACTCTCGACCACGGCCGGGCGAAGGCGGTCTCGATGCATGGCATCCGCGTGCGCCTGAGTCGCCGCCCCGGCGCTTGACGCCGCGGGCGCGCGGCTACTTCTTCTTTTTCCCGCCCCCGGTCCTGCCATCGCCCTCGTGGAAAAGCTTCTCTGCCATGGCCTTGAAGCGCTCCTCGACGTAGGCACGCCTGACCTTGAGGGTCTGGGTGAGTTCCTTTCCGATCTCGAAGTCGCTCCTCACGGCGAGGATCTTCGAGATGCGCTCGAAGGGCTTGAAGCCCTGCTCCTTCGAGATGAGGGCATTGATCTCGCGCTGGAGGACGGCATTGATGGCATCGTGCTCGATGGAAAGGGCTCCGTCGAGGATGACATCCTCCTTCGAGAGCTTGAGCTCCGAGGCCAGGCGCATGAGCTCGTCCTCGTTGACGGCGACGATGGCAGCCAGCTGCTTCTGGTCCTGGCCGAGCACTACCGCATGGTCTATGTAGACCGATTCCTTGATCTTGTCCTCGATGGGCTCAGGCTCGACGTTCTCGCCACCCATGAGCACGATCGTGTCCTTCAATCTCCCGACTATGACGACTTCGCCATTCTCGGAGCGTACCGCCAGGTCGCCGGTGTTGAGCCAGCCCTTCCCGTCGAGGACCTTGGCCGTAGCCTCGGGGTTCTTGTAGTAGCCCTGCATCACCTGGGGCCCGCGTGCGAAAACGAGGCCCTTTTCTCCGATGTCGGTCTCGCTCCCGTCCTCGCGCCGCACCTGCACCTCGGTGTTGTCGAAGGGGATGCCCGT
>JBAXTA010000432.1:0-3163 GCA_037130415.1 Spirochaetota bacterium | reverse complement strand
CTTCCTCATCATTCGAAGAGCAGCACTCATGGCAGCCGCCTTCGTTGGGACAGCTACCCTGGCGGGGCAGGCCCTCCAGCCTACGCAGGCCCTCCAGCCTACGCAGGGAAGCCTGCCAGGCTCAGTGCCTACTACCTACAAATTCGCCCTGACTGCCCTGGTGGACGAGGGTGTCGCTCCCGAGGCCCGTCCCTTCCTCACCCGGTTTCCCCTCCTCATCCTTGCCGCCCTCGACAATCCTCCCCCCCGTCTCGAGATGGCAGCCCACGCAGCGGAGGTGGGTGAGCGCACGATCCTGGGCAAGCGCTTTCAGGCAGGTGATGTCCTGTTTCGCAGACTCGACTAGTCAGCAGCCCTCGACCTTGATCCTTCCATCGTCTGGTTCGACCGTCTCGAAAGGGTACAGAAAGCCAACGATGGCATCCTTGATGCCCGGAAAGCGCTCGACTCAATCTCCGCCATTCCTGCCGTGCCGGTAATGCCACTGGATACGCCTGCCTCGACCATCGAAGTAGTCCAGATGCCGGGGCAGGGGAGGCTCTTCGACCTGGGAGGCCTGCCTCCCCTCCTGGCCGGAAGGAAACAGTCCGTAGATCTTGTCGTGTCGGGGCGCGTCCGGTCGGTTCGCACCTATGTGGAAGTGAAGCTCGAAGGCTATGATGCCGCCATCGGCAAAAAGGTCTTCGAATGGAAGAGCTATGCGAATCCAGGGGATCCAGGTCCCCTTGCTGACGGCTTCGCCCTGAAACTGGCCAATGTTCTGGCCTCAAGTCCGGTGGGCAGGCTCGTCATCGAGATCGATCCAACTGACGCCACGCTGCTCGTCGATGGGAAGCTCTTCGAGGACAGGCCAGCTGTCATGTTCGGATTTGCAGAAAAAACCATCCACGCCCGAGCCTGGTCTCCCGGCCACGAAATAGTGGAAGGAAGCGCCACTATTGTTCCGGGAAGCACCGGGAAGCTGGGCATTGTGCTCAAGCCACTGGCCTATGGGTCAGCTGCATTGAAATTGTCCCCCCCAGAAGCGATGGCCTCGATCCAGGGCAGGGACATAGCTGATCCGACTTCCATACCTTTGGAGGGAATCCGGAAGGTAGCCATCGTTCGTGCCGAGGGGCATGAATCGAGCATGACGGTCATTCCAGCCTCAGGGACGCAGGATCTGGTTTCCCAGCTCATCAAGATCGATGGGCTGGGGCCGGCGGGCAGGGCAGAAAAAGCCAAGGACAGTTTTTATTTTTCGCTCGGGCTCGTTGCAATCGGGATGCCCCTCACCAACTTCCTCAAGGGTTTTGACACCCTCTATGCGGATGCGAACCTGAGAAACCCTGGAGGTACCTTTTCTACGCAGCGGATTGTTGCGGGTGTCGCCTATTGGGGGGCAGTTCTTGCAACGGCCGGCTGCTTTTTCAATGGAGCCTTGAAACTCGCCGAATTTGTCGGCACGGTCAGGTAGGATAGCCATGGGTTTCGCAGATCGACTGAAAGCGCTCTTCGGCCTCGGAGGATCGCGGGATTCCGGATTTTTTGATGAACTCTCAGATCTCCTGGTGGAGGGGGACCTGGGAGGCGTACTCGCCATGGAAGTGAGCGCCGAACTCCGGAAGCGCTGCCAGGCCCGCACAGCCTATGGGGAAGCAGCGATACGCTCTGAACTCAAGGCTATTCTAAGGGGTTACGGCAAGGAAGCCAATCTCGACCCCGATCCAGAGGCTATGACCGTCTACCTTCTTCTGGGCGTGAACGGGGTGGGGAAGACCACGAGCGCGGCTCGGCTCGCCAGGCGTTTCATTCCGATTGTCGGTGCCCAGCGCATTGTGCTCGCTGCCGGGGATACTTTCAGGGCTGCAGCCATCGACCAGCTCAGGCTTCACGGGGAGCGCCTGGGGGTAAAGGTCGTGGCCCAGGCCCAGGGCTCGGACTCGGCTGCCGTCATCCACGACGCAATTTCGGCGGCGATCGCTTCTGAAGCCCGCGTCGTGATAGCCGACACCGCCGGTCGCATGCACACGCGAAGTGACCTGGTGCGGGAACTAGGCAAGATAGCCAAGGTCGTTGCGGCACGAACTCCCGGTGCAGTGCTGCGCCATCTCCTGATCATCGATGCCACGACCGGCCAGAACGGCCTCAGGCAGGCGGAGACCTTCTCCGCTGCGGTGCCAGTCGATGGTCTCATATTGACCAAATACGATTCGTCGGCACGCGGAGGGCTCGTGCTCGCCATCGCCCGAAGCCTGGGCATCCCCACTGCCTATGTCGGGACTGGGGAGGGACATGGTGATTTCGTCCCCTTCGCCCTCGACTCCTTTCTCGACGAGTTCGTCGGCCCGACCCAATGAGGCTAGCCCGCGCTGCGGCCCTCGCCCTGGCGCTTTGCCTGCCCGGCGTGGCGGCCTCAGGCGAGTTTTCGTGGTTTCGTTCGGATGCCGCGGGTTTCGCTATCGAGCGCATGCCCGATCCGGAGAGTCCCAAGGCCAAGCCCCTCCCTGAATATTGGCTTTCCATCGAGACCCGGGGGGATTCGGAGTTCCGGAACCTCTACCATGCGGGCTCCCTTGTCGAGCGGAGGGAAAAAGCGCTGGACAAGACAGGGGGGGGCCGCAGCGAGCGGGTATACCGGAACGGGAACCTCGTGTCAGAAATCACCTACGGCACGAAGCAGGAAATGCTTGAAGAAAAGGTCTGGGCCCTGGTAGACGGGGCTATCGCGCTGTCCTGGCGCGAAACCTGCGGCTACGTTTCGGGCAAGCTCGTGACCATTGAACGTTTCGGGGGGGAAGGCACGAGCCTTGGCTCCAGGAAATACCGCTACGATCCGAAAGGCCGGCTTGTTTCTGTCGAACTCTCAGGCTGGTATGGCGAAACCAGCGATGGCGCCATACCCGGGGCGACGGTGCCCAGGCTCGCCTGGAACCGGAGCAAGGGATCGTCCATCCTCCGTGTCGAGCGCTTCGATGCAGCGGGCAGGATTGCGACGGTGCGTCGTGCGGATGCGAAAAAGGACCTTTCGGTCATCCGCTATGCCTACACTGGAACCGGGGTGCTCGCCAGTTCCACGGAAGAGGACCTCGAGACCGGACTCAAGACCTTGACGACCTTCGGCCCAGGAGGTTTCGCTTCGGCGATCGAGCTCTCGAAGAAGGGCAAGCGAGTGGAAGTCCAT
>JBAXTA010000431.1:0-3178 GCA_037130415.1 Spirochaetota bacterium | reverse complement strand
ATAACCTCAAATCTATCGCTATTTTGACGGCCTATCGTTCAGAAAACCCCCGTGAACATAATAGCAAAAACCTCCGAGAACTGGAAGGTAAGCTCAAAGGTTGGGGATGCCGGGTTAAGCGTATTGTGGGTCATGGACAAGAGGAAGGTGGTCGAACCGTCAAGGAGCCATCTTTTGTCGTTTATAACATCACCTTCGATCAGGCAAAGCAACTCTGGCAGCAGTACGATCAATGGGGTATCATCTATATCGGTGAAGAAACCAGAAATAAGCCGCTCATTCTAGGTTCCGAGCCACATCCGGCTGGACACTATGAGGATGTTGTGGGGGAACTCGGAGCCCCCAAAGTGGTCACACCGGGTACTCCTAAGCCCCAAAACTGGTCCGAAATCCCCAACAAGAAGAAGCCTGGGTATGGCTTCGAACTACCGTTTGTCGGCCCCACCACACTTCCGGGTCACGTTTCACCTAGACTGCCTAAGCAGGGAGCGGTAGATATGCCACCCCCAACTCCCAATCAGGTAACCCCTCCCGCAGAGGTTCGTCAAAACACTCAGCCTCCAGTTTGGGTGTCCCACCCCGATACCCCTACTGCAAAAGGGTTTGTGGCAGAAATGGAAGCCAATTCCATGGGTAACATAGGACTTCAACGAGAAAGCTTGGTACTTCAAGGTAAGACAGACTTCTCCAGAAAAATAATTGAAGAACTCAACAGTAAGGGTTTGCGGTTCGATCAGGATCAGGTTCTAAACTATCTGACTAACCATATGCAAGTTAATAAATGGCATAAGGATGTGGACACTGGAACTGTATATGGACACGTAACCTTAGATAAACGTTATTATGATGGTCTGGTAAAAGTGTTATCAAAATGAGCATAGGGTTTAATGTCCTGGATTACAGGCTGTGGATCGCTCTGATAGATAATGGCATGGGTCGTACGGTTCACGGGCTCGAACAAATATTGATCAAGCGGATCGAACAGCTTGGTCCTAAAAGCTGGGCCGAACTCCCTCATGAAATTCGAAGTCTATACGATGATCTTTGGGTTCAGGTATATGATGATCATCGGTGGAGTTCATTTCCGTTTGAGGATCTGAAAAATGCAGTACTAAAGTTTAGTAAGAAGTGCTTGGGCTGTGGTCATCCAATCGGCAAGGGACCGGGCCTCCGGCTGGAACCCTACTGCACAACACAATGCCGAGATGATCACCGAAAGAGGCCGTGACATGATAGAGTTTAAGGAGATGTTGGTCGGGGACACTGAGATTATGAACTACATCGAGAGTATGTCCGAGCCGGGTGAAGAGTCCTTTGCCACTTATTATAGGCAATACCAGGAAGCCTTTGAGATGTTAAATCAGATGTTTTCTGAGCAAAATTTCATGACGGCGCATACGGCCAAGCTCGAAACGGTTCCCATTGAGGATATCATCGAGGGCGACCCTGACTACAACCGTAGGAATTTCAAGAAGGAAGCGGGGTTCATGGACCTCGACCCCAAAACTATACCGCCCATCGTGGTTAATAGCAAACTGGAGATTGAGGATGGGAATCACCGATACCGGGTTGCCAAGAAGCTGGGATTGAAAACTCTTAGGTGCTACGTCATCCAGAATAAAACGGAGTATTAAGGTAATAGGCTAAAAGGAGAACCATGCCAGCACTCAGAAGTACCGGGAGGTCTTGGACCCCCACCACTCTCAATATTCTCTTCGAGATGACTCGTCAGGGCCGGAGTCAGCGTGAGATTGCTCAGCGTCTCCGCCGTACCCCCAAGGCCGTGGAGCGCAAGACCGCCGAGATCCGTCAGGCAGTCTCCTCCATGTCATTCTCTAAATTTGTGCAGATCCTACACCCCATGTTATTCACGGACTAGCAATGACCCTTTCGGGACGTTCAGTTACGCTATTGGAAATGCCACCTGGATTTCCTGAGCTAGTCTTGCTAGATGAGAGTGGCATTATTGATGTAGATTACGTCAATAACGTGCTAGGAAAGCTTCAGATCGAGGCCGGAGAGACTACGTATACCGGTGTGAAAAGAGTAGAGAGGTACAAGAATATCTACGTCATACTGGGGTCGTACGGCAGCATCAATACAGATCGTATTCGTACGGTTGTGCTTAATTATCTAGAGCCCCTAGGTGCGACCCTGACAAGCCAGAAGATATCCGATTTTCATTTAATTCAATTAGAGAATCGGCTACCCAAGAGGAATTCTGCTGGGGAATGGCATGGAGGGACAACGCCCGATAGTTTAGAAATTGATGAGGGGATAAAGCCCATAGTTCTAGTACTTAACAATTTTGGAGTTACCACATTCTCTTCTTGTGAGGGACATAATAAGAGAACGCCATACGTACTCTTCAAATCTGATTTCGCTACCCTAGAGAGACTAGGGGCCACTATTTACTCCGTTATGTCTTCCCTCTCGGAAGAGGAGGTGAGACAACTGGGTCTTCGGCTATTGTGGAACCACGGGGAGTGGATACAATACACTGGAATATACTTTGAGCTTAGATTCGAGGTTACTTGCCCCATGCCCCTGATAGAGAAATTCAGTGGTATCCTGAATGAGAAATCTCGCCCGTGACTCGTCTGTAGGCTGAGCAAATTTCCCTGTACAGATCTTTCGTGGATCAGGTATAATATGAGTAGAGGGAAGCCATGTTCATTCACTATTCAGCCGAAAGTCATCTCGATGCTCAAACGTGGCGTGTCATCGCTGGTCTCGCCTCTCTGGTAGATGGTGTGATCAGCGTTGTAACGCTGGGTCTGTTTGCCTCTCATCTGACCGAAGTGGCCCTTACTCGGGTTATGCACCACCGCCTACGGAGGCGTAAGTGAGAACCTTAGTCATAGACGATCAAGCTTTCGCTGAGAGGGCCGACAAGTTCTCGGATCTTCCGGGTGAGGTTACGTGTGTCACAACCTTCCCGGTCCTCTGGAGTATCTTCCTCGGCTACGAAACAATCTATTGGGATAACGATCTCGGTAAGGGTGGCGATGTTATCGCTCGTTTGAGTGAACTCTATTGGACTGACTTCGATCTGTTCGCCAAATTGTTTGCTCATAAGAAGCATTTTGTCCATTCGGCCAACCCGGTGGCCAATCGCCGCATCTGCCACCTCCTCGAATCTGTAGGAGCAGATGTAACGCCCCGACCCATAACCAAC
>JBAXTA010000430.1:0-3180 GCA_037130415.1 Spirochaetota bacterium | reverse complement strand
CGGGTCTCGGCGGCGGGATAACCGAACATCCGCTCAAACTCCTCGTTGACACGAAACACCCGTCCATCCTTGTCCAACAGGGCGATAGCCTCTGGCACGCTGTTGAAAAGATAGGTGAAGTACTCGTCTTCACGGGGACTCGGGCTTCCATTGAAAAGCGGTACTCCGGAACTTTCTTGCCCAGCCATGACTGCTCCCTTTTCCCGTATCAGGGAATTCCCGATGGCAGGCTCGTTCATCGCAGCCTTCACCATGAGTGTAGTCATTTCCTCTGCGCTTTGCCCGTCCGAAGGGCCAATCAAAACAAGAAGGGAAGCCCTGCGCCCCGCAACGCAGGCTTGTAGTATCTTAGGAGCAATGAAGGACCTCGCCGCGACCCTGTCACTCCTCGTTCTGGCCATGGCGGTCGGCATCCGGGAAGGCTCCGCAAGCGAAGGGATGCAAAGCCCGAGCATGACCTGGATGAGGAGCGCTTCCACCGAGGGAAGCAGCCATCCAACCGCAATTGCCCTGCTTATCCATGGCCTCAACCTCCGGCCCGACTGGATGCGCGATGTCGGGACCCTCCTCAACGCGGGAGGCGCCGACGCCCTCCTGGTAGGACTGAGCGGGCACAACGGAGAGGAGGCTGGCCTGGCCGGTGTCACCCGCGAGAAGTGGCTCGATGAAGCGTATCAGGCCTATTGCGTGGCCCGGGAGGCAGCTGATGCGTCCGGCCTCCCCCTCTACTTTGTGGGATTCTCGCTCGGCGGCGCCATTGGACTCGAGCTCCTTGCAGAAAATTTTCCGATACCCGTTGCCTTTGACCGGATGATCCTCCTGGCGCCGGCAGCCGCTCCACAAGGCGCACTGCGCGCAGTCCTCCTCTTCGGCCTCTTCGGGCAGGACTTCCTGGTTCCCTCCCTGTCGATTCGGTCCTACCGCGCCAACCAAGGGGGAACGACCGTCGGAGCCTACACAGCCCTCTTCGAAATGGTGCGCGCTATCGAGGGAAGTGAGCTGTCAAAGCTCAACATTCCAACCCTGTGGTTCATCGATCCAGAGGACGAACTTGTCAGCGAGGATGGCCTCAAGGCCCTCATCAGAGCTGGCTCCCTCGACCGCTGGAGCCTCGTCGAGCTGTCCCACGAAGGGGTCAGACCCCGCTCCGGCTACCACCACATCATCCTCAACGAGGAGAGCCTCGGCTCCGTCTCATGGCAGAGGATGAGCGAGGAGATTGCCGCTTTCATGGTCAAGCCCTGAGGGCAATCAGGCTAAGGATCGGATTGCATTTCTGTGGATGAGCTTCCCGTACTCAAAGCTCAGCCAGGGCGCCTTCGACCTTGCCCCTGAAAAAAGGATGTGGTGCCCGGCGATCCCGTTCACATTGGGCCAGAACCCCGAACCGTCACCCTCCTCCCAGCGCGGGCTATGGCCTACGATAAAGTGCGTTCCCGCGGGCATTCCCAAGGCCTCGAGCGTCATCCCAAGATCCGATTCCTCATAGGTAAAAGGTTCGTGCCTGCCCCGACGCTTCGAAAGGCGGTTCCAGACCAGTTGCTCCCGCATGGTAGGAAGGCCCGCGAGGTCGATGAGGCTTTGGCGGTCAGCGCCTCCCGCAGGCGGACCGGCATGGGTCGCCACAAAGCCCTCCCCGATGGCAAAGAGTGGCAGCGAGTCGAAGAAGGCCTGCAGGGCTTCCACCATCGCCTCTCCGCCCCAGTCCCTGACTCCAGCCTCAAAGTCCAGCCCCTGGCTGACTCCCAATTTCGTGAGTTCCGGGTCGAAGCTGTCGTGGTTGCCCAGGAGCCAGGCGACCCGCCCCGGAAAAGCGCGGATGAGTTCGACAAGCTGGTCGAGGAGGGCGATGGAGCTGCCAGGATCGGAGAGATGCCCCGCACGGTCGTCGTGGAGGGCATCGCCCAATAGCAGGAGAAAGGCCGATCCCGAGGCTATATCCTCGGCATTGTGATGATCAGGGAGGATGGCGTCCAGGTGTGCGCCTGAGCCGTGGAGGTCGCCAACAAGTATGGGACGGAGCCCGGCAGGCAGCTCAAGAAGTCCTCCTGGCCGCCCCCAGGCATCGGTCGGCCTGAACTCCGCGTCGAGCGGCTTGCCCGCGAGGACTCGGAGGGACTCCAGCACGCGCTCCGCTTCTGGCAAGGGCAGGCTGTGCGCGCTCCCTCCCATGCCGCTAGTAGCGGTAGCGGAGACCGCCACTGGCACTGAACGTCAACATCGGGTCCTTCGGGAACTGGCCGATGTAGCCGACCTCGAGCGGTATCGAAAAGTGGCCGAAGAGGGTGGCCTCGATGCCTATGCCCAGGCCTCCGACAGCCGTCGCGACAAAGGGATGGACCGTCCTGGTAGAAGTGCTCGTTGAGACAGAAGTGGCTGTATTCGTTGCATAGTCATACGTCGTCGTGACCGTGATGTAGCCCAGGTGTCCGGCCAAGGCCCAGACATAGAGCTGGCTCGCGAACCAGCGCGAAAAATCCTCACGGATGACACGGTACTGGACCTCCCCAAACACCGAGTAGTCGAGGATGCTGCCGTACAAGCCAGACGGCAAGTACATCCCTCCTCCCACCAGGGACAGCCCCAGGGGGCCGTACCAGGTCTGCCAATTGAGGCCACCTCCAGCGTGACCCGCCAGCGGGGAGCCGTAAACGCCGAGGGCGGAGGGCCAGCGTTCGGTCACAGGCATGTCGGCCGCCTCGTCGGCGAAGGTCGGTATGGCAAGTGCCGCCGCTAAAAGTACTGTCACTAAAATTCGTGCTTTCATGCAGCTCATATTAACGCCTCCGCTGCCGCAGCGAAAGGGGCATTTTTGCCCGTTTTATCCCCCGCATCGCTGCCGCCACCGGCCTCAGCCACCGAGCTTCGCCGTTTCTGCACAAGCCCTGACTTCAGCCCTCAGAAGCGGGAAGCCAGCCCGCCGAGTCCCCTGGCCGCGAGCTCGGCCTTCGGAATGAAGTCCAGGCTCGCTGAGTTGATGCAATAGCGCTTGCCCGTCGGCGCCGGCCCGTCATCAAAGAGATGGCCCAGGTGTCCCCCCGATTTCTTAGACCGCACCTCGATGCGGACCATCCCCAGGCTTCGGTCCTCCACCAAAAGAAGCGCGGCCGGATCGATCGGCGTCCAGAAACTCGGCCAGCCCGTTCCCGAATCGAACTTGGCCGTAGACAGGAAGAGGGG
>JBAXTA010000043.1:0-19630 GCA_037130415.1 Spirochaetota bacterium | reverse complement strand
AGAGCATGCCAGGGTGGACCATGTCACTCGCGTAGATCCCCTCACCGGTGAGCTTGGGGGTGACCTCGACGCGGCGCTCGCTCTTCCCGATCAGCTTCAGATCCTTCGATTCGATGTGCTCATGCATGTTCGAGCCTCCCTTCGCGGACCTGGCCTGGACCCTCGCCCAGCTGCCCCGAGGCGTCCAGGACAGCCTCGATGATCTGCTGGTAGCCGGTGCAGCGGCAGAAATTGCCTTCGATGCCCTCTTTTATCTCGTCGACGCTGGGCTTGGGATTGCGGTGGAGGAGGTCCCTCACCGACATGATCATGCCACCGGTGCAGTAGCCGCACTGCACGGCATGGTGACGGTCGAAGGCCTCCTGTATGGCGGAGAGTTTTCCTGCCGAAGCTTCGCCCTCGATGGTTTCGACGCTCGCACCATCCGCCTCGGCAGCGAGGACCATGCAGGAATTGACCGTCTTCCCGTCCATGATCACCGTGCAGGCGCCGCACTCCCCGGCTCCGCAACCTTCCTTGGTGCCCGTGAATCCGAGATCCTCACGGAGGAAACGGAGGAGGGTCCTGTGGCCTTCAACCTCGCGGGTGTAGGTCCCACCGTTTACCTTAAGTGTTATGCGCATCACTTCACCTCCGCCCAGAGGCGCCTGACAAAGACCTCTATCATGAATTCGCGGTATTCCTTCGAGCAGCGAAGGTCACTTATCGGGTTCGTGGCCGCCCGAGCTGCTGCGACTGCTTTGTCGACCGGGTCGTTCTCATGGAGTCCTTCCACAAGTACCGGAGTCGGAGCAGCCGAGCTGATACCCAGAGCGACCGTGCCATCCTTCTTCATCAGCGCAACCCCGACGATTCCGAGGTCATGGCCATTGATGCGCTTGAGCTTGTGGTAGGAACCACGCGCGTCCGCGGATGACGCCGGCACCACGATGCTTTCAAGGATCTCATCATCAAGCAATACTGTCTTTTTTACACCCGTAAAGAACTCGCTGAAGGGCACTTCCCGCTCGCCCCGCCTTGAGGAGACGATAGCCCGCGCCCCGAGGCAGAGAAGGGCCGGAGCCATGTCAGAGCAGGGAGAAGCGTTGACCACGTTGCCGATCACCGTAGCACGGTTCCGCACCTGGTACGAGGCCAGATCCTGTCCACATCCGGCAAGGAGCGTGTAATGGCCGCGGACAGCGGGATGGGCGAGGAGCTCGTTGATGGTCGCGGCTGGCCCTATTGCGAGACCCACCTTCGGGTTCCAGGCGATGACAGGAAGGTCCCTCACCTTCTTGATGTCGATCACGATGGCTGGCTTGGAGACGCCGCTCCTGATGTTCACAAGGAGGTCAGTCCCCCCCGCAAGGATCTTTGCCGCCTTCCCGTGCCTGGCAAGAAGCTCCAGCAGCTCCGCCTTGCCCGCTGGTCGCGCATATTCGAATTCATGAAGCATACAGCCTCCCTTGCTCCGATCCATATCCAGCCCGTCCGCCGGAATGGACGGCAAGGCCATGGAGAAAACCGGTCGCCATGTCAGCGCCGGAGAAATGACCAATTGAACAGAGCTCCCTGAGGGCGCCGACAGCGGGAAAGAGCTCGTCCGCAGCGAGGTTTCGCGAAAGCCCGGCAAGGGCACCGTGGAACAAGCCTCGTGCGGCACAGCGAAGCCAGGAAGCAGAGATGTCGCTGGTAGCCCAGGAGGCAGCCTCGATGGCCGCGGCAAGGACGGGAACCGCAGGACAGCTGACAGCGGACAGGGCTGCCATATAGCCACAGAGGAGGTCATCGCCCGAGGGAGTGAGGCCAGGACCGGTCCCCACGAGGAGCGAAAGTGCCGTTGCAAAGGCAATAGGATCCATCCGGGTTGCAGTCCCGAGGGCCGAGGCAGCATCGAGAAGCCGAAGGCCCTCGTAGATGGCCGCAGCAGCAGGCGTACAAGGGGCAGGGGAGCAGGTACTCCGATGAAACAGGATCTCCGCGCCCCTTGAAGCCTGGATCCGGCCAAGTTCAAGGGCAGCCGCTTCGAAGGCGTTTCCGATTGAACAGATGCTGCTCATCACGGAAGCAGGAGACCAGCGGGCCGACGAACAGTCCAGGCCGACTATCAGCCGACCCTTGCCGAAGCTGAGAAGTCCCTGCGCAAACCGCCCGGGCATGCCGACAGAAAGGGGCAGCTCCCGGAAATCGGTCTCCAGGGCCAGAACCACCGAAACAGGCTGCCCTGAGCCAGATGGCCCCGTGATGCAGGCAAGGAGGTCGCCATCGTCGAAGCTCACGTTGACTGCAGTGCGGAAGATACTATGAACACTGAAGGTCCAGGCATTTCGGGGGATGGCAGGCCCAAGACTGACGGCGCGCGGAAGAACCCTAGTCGCGGTTTCGGTACGCATGGGCCAGAGCCTCCTTGATGGCGCGCTCTACAGAGGAACGCCCACCCTCGATGTTGCGCCTGAGCGCCTCGAGGGCGCGCGCAAGATCCCGGTCCCGAAGAGCGCGCAGGAGATCCATATGCTCGGTACAGGTTGAGCCGACCCGCTCCGTGTCGGTGAAATCGAAGAGCCTGATGAAATGGATGCGCCTGTCGATGTCTTTCAAGGCCTGTGAAAGCCTGCTGTTGTGCGTAAATCCAGCGAGGGTCTCATGGAACTCCTCATCCGCCCGGGGCACGAGATCGGCCGTTTCAGGCAGGCGACCGTAGAGGTCTGTCCAAAACATGATGAGTTCCGAAAGCCGGACCTCATCCATTCCTTGGCGGCAGATTCGCGAAACCACGAACTCCTCGAGGGCAAGGCGAACATCATAGAGTTCGTCGATCTCCTTGAAATCAAGGAGACGGACCAGGTAGCCCTGTCGTGGCCGCTGCTCGATCAAACCACCTTCGGCGAGCTTGTGCAGGGCTTCACGCACGGGACTCCGGCTGACATGGAACTCTCCGCAGAGTCCCTCCTCGGTGAAACGGTGTCCGGGCAGGTAATCCCACCGAAGGATGCGCTCGGAAAGCTGCGTATGGATACTCTCACTTAGGCTTTTCTCTGCCACCTGTGAACCGCCCTCGGATGCTGGACCGAAGGCAGGGGCATCATCGTTCCAGAAAACGCGCGATGCCCCTGCCTCCCATGGATGATATGACTTAGGACTAGATTTTTGCCTTGCCGTTCATGAGCGCCCAATGGACGAGGAAGGAAACGGCGAACCCGACAAACCACGCGTAGTCGAAAAGGAAGTGGAGCGCAGGGACAGCAAGGCCGATGAGGGCTACCACGACGCCGGCAACGAGGGAGACGATGGCGGCGATGTTGAAACCACCGGAGAATTGGTACACGCCGGACTTCTCGGTGTAGAGGTCCTCGAGGTTCAGCTTGGTCTTTCGCACCAGCCAATAGTCGGCGATGAGAACGCCGGCGATGGGACCGAGGAAACCGGAGTAGGTGCCGAGCCAGCCGAAGATGTATCCCGAGGGATCAGCGAGGAGGCGCCAGGGCATGATGAGGATGCCGATGATGCCGGTAATCAGGCCGCCGGTCTTGAAGCTGATCCTCTTCGGCCAAAGGTTCGAGAAGTCGTTGGCAGGTGAGACCGTGTTTGCGGCGATGTTGACCGACAGGGAGGCGATGACAAGACCGACCATGGCGACGATGAGTACCAAGGGATTCGTGAACTTGGTAATGAGGACGGCGGGATCCCAGATGGCCTGCCCGTAGACAACGGCAGAGGCAGAGGTGATGAGGACGCCCATCGCAGAGAAGATGAGCATAGTCGGGGGTAGTCCAATGGACTGCCCGATCATCTGCTCCTTCTGCCCCTTGGCGAAGCGGGTGAAGTCGGGGATGTTGAGCGAAAGTGTCGCCCAGAATCCGACCATGCCTGTCAGCGAGGGGATGAAGATCTTGAAGAAGGTACCGAAATCGGTGAACTTGCTCGGCTGGGAAAGGATGGGACCAAATCCCTTTGCCGCGGTTACGATCCAGATGACAAGGACAAGGGCGAGGGCGATGACGACGGGCGCTGCCCAGTTCTCAAACACCCGGATGGCCTCCATGCCGTTGTAGATGATCCAGATCTGGAAGAGCCAGAAGACGATCAGTGCGATTGCTCCGTGGAGGGAAAGTCCGGCGATCGAGAGAGTGCCCCCCATATCCTTCCAGCCCGGAAGGAGGATGCTGAGGACACCGTCGATGGCCAGGGAACCGATGAAGGTATTGATGCCGAACCAGCCGCAGGCGACGATCGCGCGGAGGATAGCGGGGATGTTGGCACCCATGGTACCAAAGGCAGACCTGGCAAAGACCGGAAAGGGTATTCCGTACTTCGTACCCGGATGCGAATTCAACAGCATCGGGACGAGGACGATGAGGTTGCCCAGTGTGATGGTGAAGAGGGCCTGCACCCAGTTCATCCCAAGGGCGATCATCCCTCCCGCAAGCATGTAGGTCGGCACGCAGTGGGCCATACCGACCCAGAGCGCCGTGTAATTGTAAGTGCCCCAGTGGCGCTGCTTGAGCGTCGTCGGGGCAAGATCCTTGTTGTAGAGCCGATGGTTCTGGGAAACGTCCCTTTGCAGCTCATACTGTTCGCTCATAGAAACCTCCTGTCCTAGTTGTTTCAGTACATCCTGTAGCTTGTCCAGGAGCATCGTATCCGTCGCGGACGTTCGCGTTCCCCCGTTCGACGATCCAATGCTCCCTGCTCCTCGCCTGCCCTCCTTTCATCGACAAAATGATCTACGGACATCCTGGTCAGGTAGCATCGCTTGCGCGCCTATCAACCACCCATCCGCGACAGCCTCCCATGGATGCGGGTCCGCGAGGCGGAGGCCCGTACCGATGGATGGCCGTTAATAAAGCGCCGGGCACGGGAATGCCCCGACCCGCCGCTACTTCCCCCTTTAGCCCGCCCTCGCAAGGCCATCCGTGTATTCCAGCCCCTTCTCCACGATCGCGACGATCTCGTCGATCTGACTGCGGTCGATGATGAGGGGCGGTGAAATGAAGATATAGTCCCAATTGCAATAGAGATAGAGTCCGTTCTCCATGAATGTCTTTGACAGTTGCGCCGAGACGTTCCTGATTGCGTTGTTGTAACCGGCAAGCGGCGCCTTGGTCTTCTTGTCCTTGACAAGTTCGATGCAGGCCCAGAGTCCTATGCAGCGCGTGTCGCCAACCGAGGGGTGCCTGTCCTTGAGCTCCTCGAGTTTTTTCGCCAGGTACTTGCCGTTGTCGGCAGAGCGCTCGATGAGCTTCTCGCTCTCGTAGACCTCTATGTTGGCAATGCCGCAGGCACAGGCCAATGCGTGTCCGGTGTAGGTGAGGCCGCTCGCATAGGGCCGATCCTGGAAATAGTCCCAGATCTTCTTGTTCCAGATCATGGCGCCGAGGGGCACGTAGCCCGAGGTGAGTCCCTTCGCGGTCGTGATGATGTCGGGCACGACGTCGAAGTTGTCGATTCCGAACCACCTGCCAGCCCTTCCCCATCCGGCCATGACCTCATCGGAGATGAGGAGGATGCCGTTCTCGTCGCAGAGCTGGCGGAGGCCCTGCATATAGCTTTTCGGCGGGATGACGATGCCGTTGGTCCCGACGATCGGCTCCACGATGATGGCTGCCACCGACTTCGGGTTGTCGTACATCAACTGCTCCTTGAGCATGTTGAGGGTCAGGCGGCCGCACTCTTCAGGATCATCCACGCCAAAGGGATTCCTGTAGGGATAAGGTCCGAAGAAGTGCACAACACCGGGAATCCCAGGCTCGGCAGGCCAGCGCCGGGGATCGCCGGTGAGGGTGATCGAGCCGGCAGTCGCTCCGTGGTAGCTCTTCCAGGCAGAGTAGATCTTATGCCGACCCGTGAACCAGCGCGCGGTCTTGATGGCGTTCTCGTTGGCCTCTGCTCCCGCGTTGGCAAAAAAGACATAGTCCAGATCTCCCGGCGTATGCTCGGCTATCTTCGCCGCAAGTCTTGCGCGGGGTTCGGTCCCGAAACCCGGTGCGATGAAGCAGAGCTTCTCCATCTGCCTGGTCATCGCCTCGATGACATGCCTGTTGCCATGCCCGATGTTGCAGTTGAGCAGCCCGGCGCAACCGTCGATGATGCGGCGTCCGTCGGTATCCCACATATAGATTCCTTCGGCCCGGTCGATCTCGGTAGGCACCCATCCACCCTGGGCCTTCCAGCTGTAGATGAGGTGCTCCCGGTCGAGCTTCTGCAGTTCCGCGGTGTCCATGATCACTCCTGTCAAATGAAGGGGATCGGCTCGCGCTTCACAAAGCGCCCCTCGCCGACCTTTCCCACGAATTTCATTGTGTCACCCGACCACTCGGCCACGCGCTTGCCGCGCGAGTAGACGAGTTCGGGCATTCCGGTCATCTCGAAGCCTTCCCAGGGCGTGTAGTCCACGTTCTGGTGGAGCCTATCCTTGGTAATGGTGAACTTCCGCTTCGGGTTGAAGACGACGATGTCGGCGTCTTTCCCGGCTGTGATGGAACCCTTGTCCGCAAGTCCGAACATGTTGGCGGAGCCAGTGGAAGTCACCTCGACCAGCTGCTCAAGGCTGATGCGTCCCTTTACAACGCCTTCGCTGTGCATGAGCATCAGCATGGTCTCGATGCCTGGTGCCCCGTTCGGTATCTTCCTGTAATCATCCTTCCCGTTCATGTCCTTTTGCCCGGCAAAGTTGAAGGGGCAGTGGTCGGTACCGATAGTCTGGACACTGCCGTCACGGAGGCCAAGCCAGAGCTTGTCGCAGCTCGACTGCGGCCTCAAGGGGGGAGACATGACGTACTTGGCGCCGCCCCAGTTGGCTTCGCGGTAGCGGTCCTCGGTGAGGGTGAGGTACTGGGGACAGGTTTCCGCATAGACGCGGAGGCCACGGTGGCGGGCTTTCTCGATCCGGGACAGGCCCTGTCCCGAGGAAAGGTGCACGATGTAGATGCGGCTGCCGGTGAACTCGACCGCACTGATGGTGCGTTCAATTGCTGCTTCCTCGGCGAGGACCGTATGGGCACGAGCATGGTCGAAGGGAGTGAGTTTGCCCTCGGCCGCGTTGAGCTCGTCCATGCGCGTGATGACATCGAAGGTCTCCGCGTGGACCTGTACGAGGCCGCCATGTTTCCTTGTCTCTTCAAGGAGGCGGATCATGGAGTAATCATCTACCCGGAATGGATAGAAGAGGAAGATCTTGAAGCTCGGCGTGCCATAGTCATTGACTGCCTTTTTCACCTCGTCGATGACGTCGGGCCTCGCGTCGGTGACGCCAGGGTGGATTGAATAATCAACGACGGTCTTTCCCTCAGCCTTTCCCTTCTGGCGCTCAACGGCGTCGCAAAGCGACTCGCCCTTGCCCTGGAGACTGAAATCGAGGATCGTCGTCGTCCCGCCGCAGGCAGCGGCTATCGAGCCTGTCTTCCAGTCGTCGGCCGAGGTCGTACCCATGAAGGGCATATCTATGTGTGTGTGGGTATCGATGGCTCCGGGGAGGATGTACTTCCCCGTGGCATCCACGATTTCGTCGGCCTTGTCTTCCAGGCCTGTTCCCACGCACTTGATCTTGCCACCCACGACCAGGACATCGGAAATGCGGGATCCGGAAGACGTCACTACCAATCCGTTCTTGAACATGACACTCATCGTTGATTCCCTCCTTTGGCCAGCTGTTTCAATCCCACGCTACAGTCGCCCGTCATGCGAGCGTAAAGGGCTCGAAGCTCACGCGCGCCACCTCTGCCTCGTCCATGACGGGGGTGGGCAGGCGCTTCCAGTCCTTCGGCTTCTCGGTGTACCCGATCAGGCCGGGTACCGGGCATACAAAGCTGCAGATCATGCAGCTAAGACATTTATTCTCGATCAGTCCAGGTCGTCGCTTCCCGGAATCCCAGATCAGAGCCTGGCCGCCTGCATCGTGGCAGACTATGTGACACTGGCCACAGCCGATGCACTTGTCCAGGTCGTAGGTGGCTATCCCCTGACGCCCCAGGTCAAACTCTCCGGTCTCGTGGAGCTGCGGTACGGCCTTTCCTATGATCTTTGAAAGCTTTCCGACACCCTTGGCCTCCATCCAGTCCGAGAGGCCCTCGATCATGTCCTCGACGATGCGGTAGCCGTAATGGATGATGCCCGTCGTCACCTGAAGTGTTGTCGCCCCCGCCACGAGGTACTCGAGACAGTCCACCCAGGTTTCGATGCCACCCATGCCAGAGATCGGAAGACCCAATTCCTTGCATTGGGCCATCTCGGCGACAAAGCGGAGGCCTATGGGCTTGACCGCGGGTCCCGACAGGCCACTTACCGCACCGCGCCCGAAAACATTCGGCTTGGCCACGAAGTCGTCAAAGCCGATCTCGGAGATGCCACGCACGGTATTGATCGCCGAAACGCCGTCGGCGCCGCCGTTCTTCGCATAGACCGCGGCCTCGGTCATGTCGGTGATGTTCGGAGTCAGCTTGGCGAGCACAGGTATCCCCACAGCACGCTTGACTGTGCCCGTGAACTTCTCGATGAGGTGGAAGGACTGGCCGACCTTGTAGCCCGAACCCTCGACCGACATGTGGGGGCAGGAAAAATTGAGTTCGAGCATGTCCGCACCGTGGTCCTCGGAGGCCTTGGCGAGGAAGGCCCACTCGTCGTTGGAGAAACCCATGATACTTACGATGATCTTCCTGTCGGGGTATTTCTTCTTGAGGTAGAGGATGTCGGCAAGGTTGTGACGGAGCGGCCTGTCGGAGGTCATCTCGACATTCTGGAGGCCGACAAGGCGCTTTCCCTCGTAGTCGTAGCCGTTCATGCGGGGCGAGGGATGGATGATCTCCACACGGTCCGAGTTGAGGGTCTTGTAGCTGACCCCGGCCCAGCCATGCTCATAGGCACGCTCGATCATCTCGGCACAGTTGGATACCGGGGAGGAGGAAAGCAGGAAGGGGTTGTTGAAGCGCAGCCCGCACATCTCGACGGAAAGATCGACCTTGGCTTTCGTGCTCATTTCGTTCCTCCCGCCAGTGTTTCGAGGATGGCACGGGCAGCAGCCTTGCCGTCGCGCACGGCTTCGACGACGAGTCCCGGGCCGCTGGAAATGTCTCCGCCGGCATGGATGGCCAAAGCTGAGGTCCTGCCGGTGGCAGCGTCGGTCACGATGAGCCCCCGGTTATCCGTGCGTACAAGCTCAGACCAATTGGCGCTATCTGGCCCGTTGCCGATGGCCTCGATGACAGCCTTGACCTCGAGGATCCAGTCGGAACCCGGAACCTCCTCTGGCGAACGGCGCCCCGAGGCGTCCTTGGCCCCGAGCCTGCAGCGCCTCAGCCTGAGCCCCGAAAGCGCGCCGATGGTATCGGTCGCATAACCCGCGGGAGCATTCAGCACGAGGAAGTGGATGCCCTCGCGGAGGGCAGAAAAGCTCTCCTCCGGTTCGGCCGGCATTTCGGCGAAGGAACGGCGGTAGACAAGATAGACATCCCTCGCGCCCAGGCGCTTGGCTGTCTCTGCACAGTCGATGGCGACACTGCCGCCACCGATGACAGCGACGTCCTTGCCCTCGACCAGGGTGGCATGCCCCCCTCCGTCCACCTGCCGCGATCCGGCGAGGAAGGCTACGGAGCCTTGAACTCCAGGGATATCCTTGCCCCCTGGAAGCTCGATGGCCTTCCAGAGGCCGGGAGCCAGAAAGACTGCCTGGTAGCCCTGGGCGAGGAGTTTCCGTGCACCCTCTGAACCATTGATCCGCGTATTGCAGATGATTTCAACGCCCAGAAAACGAAGGTCAGCAAGTTCATGGGCAAGAAAATCCTCATCGAAGCGATACGAAGGAACGCCGTAGCGTATGACGCCGCCCGGCTCTGCCCTTTCCTCGAAGACCGTCACCTGGACGCCAGCCTGTGCGAGTCCAGCCGCGCAGGCCAGGCCTGCCGGACCGGAGCCAACGACGGCTACTTTTCCGCTACGGGGCTGAGCCTTCTCGAGGGCCTGGAAGCCGATAACCCAGGACTGCTCCACCAAGGCGCGCTGTATGGCACCTATGCGGATAGCCTGGCCGATGCCAGTGGCGCTGCATTCCTTCTCGCAAAGCCGGGCAGTCGGGCACAGGACGCCACAGGCGCCCCCGAGTATGTTGTTTCTCTTGATTGTTCGGATCGCGCCCGTCACGTTCCTGAGCCTGAGCTTCCTGATGAAGGAGCCCGGATCAGTGTCGGCGGGACAGCCCTTCGAGCAGGGAGCATCGTGGCAGAGGAGACATCGGTCAGCCTCGAGGACTGCCTCGGCGAAGGTCAGCCCCTCGGGCATTCTCTGCACATGCGCGGAATCGGCCATCACTGGATCTCCTTATGCATTCTGGATTCGCCCTGCCTTTCCCGCCTGGAAGAGAAGACGATAAACCGTGTTGTGTCATTTGTAAATGAAAAGGTTTACACCATCCCCGGACTTGTCATGTCCGGCTCGTGCCCAGTCGCGCTACAATCCAGGGAATGGTCTTTTCCGCAAGCCTTGCGAGGGCTACTGCGCTCATCTCGAGGTGCTCTTCTTTCGTATCCTCGATCTTGTTGTGGCTGATGCCCTTGAGGCTCTGAACGAAGATCATCTGGGTGGGAATTCCTGCTCTGCAGACCTCAGCCGCGTCGTGGAGGGGCCCCGAGGGCAGGCGCCAGGACTTCCCTGCAGTCGCCTTGATCGCCTCGTCACAGAATTCGATAAGTTCGGGATGGAAGGGGATGGGCTCGATGCGCCAGAGGTCACCGAAAGCAACATCCACATTGCATTCCTTGGCGAAGCGCCTGGCCGCATCCTGCGCATCAGCCCACATGGCAGCGAGCTTTGTCGCATCGAGGTGGCGCTGGTCGACTGTGATGGTGCAGTCCTCCACTACCGAAGTGACAATGCCGGGCTTGGTCACGCAGGAACCTATGGTGCAGACGCCGGAATGCCTCGCGGCGATGGTGTAGATCTCCTGCGACATCATGCCTGCAGCCTTGAATGCATCCTTCCTGCGGTTCATCGGCGTCGAGCCGGAATGGGCGGCCTGGCCGTGGAAGCTGATGAAGTTTCGTTCGACGCCCACGGTGCCGAGCACGACTCCGAGGGGATAGTCGAGATCCTCAAGGACAGGACCCTGCTCGATGTGGAGCTCGAGATAGGCTGCACAGTCCTTCTGCTCGAGCCTGGCCTTGGGGGCATCCTCCAGCCTGAGACCCACAGCCTTCAAGGCATCGGCCAGGAGTATCCCCGCCTTATCCTTGAGATTGCGCACGCTTTCGATGTCGAGGTGCCCGGAAAAAGCGCTCGAGCCGTAGAGGCTGCGACCGAAGCGCGCGCCTTCCTCGTCTGCCCAGTTGACCAGCTTGATGGTCACCGGAGGCTTGCCCTGGGCCTTGAGGTAGCGGAGCACCTCGAGGCCGGCGATTATGTTCCAGCATCCATCGAGCCAGCCGCCGTTGGGAACCGAGTCGAGGTGGCCGCCGATGAGGAGGGCCTCGGGGCGCTCGCCCTCGAGCGTCGCCCAGGTGTTGCCGGCCGCGTCCTGGCGATGTGGAACGCCGATCTCGTCCAGTTTGCCGTGGAAGAACCCGAGTGCCTTGAGCCAGGTATCGGTAAAGGCGACGCGTTGTGCGCCCGATTCGTCCTGAGTGAGGGACCTGAGTTCCTTCAGGTCAGCGACCGCCCGCCTGGTATCCAGTGTAGCCATGAAACGCCTCCCCTGTCGTGTCATTGCCGATGGCGGGCATCCCGGCCCGCCATCGCAGCTAATTACTGCTATTTCTTCTGGTCGCCCATGTGGAGCATGCCATCCCAGGTATCGACCTTGGAGCTTTTCGCCTCCTCGTCGGAGAACCAGTGGGTGGTGACCGTCTTGAGCTCGGTCCAGAAGCGCACCGCGTCGGCTCCCTGCATGTGGAGGTCGCCGAAGAAGGAGTTCTTGTGGCCGGTGAAGCTATAGGTCCCGTGGGGCACCGGGATGCCGACATTGATGCCGACCATGCCGCCGTGGGTCCGGACCGCGAACTCACGGGCGAAATAGCCGTTCTGGGTAAAGATGCAGGAGCCGTTGGCAAACTCGTTGGCGTTCATGATTGCCAGGCCTTCCTCGAAGTCCTTGACTCGCTTGATGCACAGGACCGGCCCGAAGATTTCCTTGTCGCCTATCGACATGCCGGGCTTGACCTGGTCGAAGAGGGTCGGCCCGAGGTAGAAGCCCTTCTCGTAGCCCTTGACGACCTTATTGCGGCCATCGACCACGAGCTTGGCACCCTCATCGATGCCCTTCTGGATCCAGGCCTCTATGGAAGCCTTGTGCTCGGCATTGATGACCGGGCCGAGCTTCGTGTCCTTGTCGTAGCCGGGGCCTATCTTCAGCTCACTGATGAATTTCACGAGGTAGGCGACGAGCTGGTCGGCCACCGCCTCCTCGACAACGATGGTAGGAAGGGCCATGCAGCGCTGGCCGGCCGAGCCGAAGGAGGAGTTCATGATGCCGCGGGCAGTACGCTCGAGGGCTGCGTCCCTGAGGACGAGGCCGTGGTTCTTGGCCTCGGTGAGGGCCTGGACTCGCTTGCCGTTTTCAGAGGCCGTCTTGTAGATGTGGAGACCGATGGAGGTCGAACCAATGAAGCTAACGCCCTTGATGTCGGGGTGTCGAAGGAGGATCTCAGCCTCGTTGCGCGAGCAGGTGACGAGATTGATGACACCCTTGGGCAGACCAGCCTCCTCCCAGAGCTCCATGATCCTGATTGCGGACTGGGGCACATAGCTGGCGAGTTTCAGGACAAGGGTATTGCCTGTAGCAATGCAGACCGGGGCGACCCAGCCCATGGGGAGCATGGCGGGAAAGTTCCAGGGTACGATGCCGGCAAAGACGCCCATGGATTCGCGGTAGTCGGAAGTGTCGTAGCCCTTGGTACAATTGAGGCTTGCGGAACCCTTGAGGAGGTGGGGCGCGCCGCAGGCAAATTCGACAAGTTCGGTGACACGGAGAACGTCGCCCTTGGCCTCTTCGAGGATCTTGCCGTGCTCGGTGGAGGTGATCAGGGTGAGTTCGTCCAGGTGCTTGTCCAGGAGGACCTTCATCCGGTAGAGCACCTGCACGCGCTGGGCGGCCGGTGTGGCTGTCCATGCAGGATAGGCAGCCTTCGCCGCAGCAATGGCCTCCTCGACCTCGGCAGCGCTGCACTGCGGCGCATGGGCTATGACTTCACCCGTCGAAGGATTGTAGCAGTCCATGTACTTCCCGCTCCTGGACTCTTTCCATCCACCGGCGTAGTACTTCAGCTTCTTGATCTCGGCCATCCTGAAACTCCTTGGTGTGTAGCAATCAGTAGCCAGCTTGCATCTCTGGCTGGCAATATTCACTTCTTTTTGGCTTCCTCGTGGAGCCAGGGATTGCGGGCTCCCGCAACATCCCCGAACTTGGTGAGCTCGGCCTTCGCCTTCTTTTCCATGAGCTTCAGGTGGCGCCCGTCCTCGACCATGGCGACAATGCGTGAGATGCAGGACTCGCCGTCCACGAGGCGCCAGGGGAAGCAGCCGATGGTCGCACGCTGGTTCAAGAGGAGGTCGATGTCCCCGCCCACGCACTCCGCGTGGATGATGTGCTTGTCGAACATCTCGATATGCATCAACTGGTACTTGTCTTCGGTAACGAACTGTTCGAGGCTCTTACCGTAGGTTTTCTGGAAGTGCGCGTCGCCCTCCCTGGCCTGCTTCGGCATCCAGTCGCGGATCTTGGTGTTCATGGGGTGGTCGGCGCTTCCGCAGTCGACACCGATCCAGCGCAGCTTCTTCTTCTGTGCCCAGAGCGCAAACTCGCGGTCGGGGCCTGGGTGCTTGATCATGTAACGGATCTCGTCCGCCGTGGGCTGGTCCCAGCCATAGTGGTGGAAACCAGTATGTATTATGAGGATATCGCCCTCGCGCACCTCGACACGATCCTCGACCATCTTCGAGGTGTACACGTCGTAGTCCCCGGCGCAGTCGGACAGGTCGACGACGGCTCCCTCGTGGACCAGGAAATCCAGGTCGAGGCTCGCGATGTCCTTGCCGGGGGTGTAGAAGTGGATCTCGCCGTCAAGGTGGGTACCCACGTGGTTGGAGTGGGTGAGGATCTGGCCGTTGGCGCCGTTGGGCGCGAGCCGCTTGAAATACTTCATCTCAAGTGGCTCGTAGGTCGGCCAGGCCGGCGTACCGATCCCGAGAGGGATGGAGAGCTCGATCATCTTCATGGAAACCTCCTAACTAAAAACATCAACAGTACTCATCGGCAAAGGCAGCCAGGGCATCCTTGAAACAGTTCGCAGGCGGCTTGACCAGGCCCGCGCCGACCATGCCGACCCCCGGCTCCCTGTGCGCGATCCCGGTGTTGATCGCAGGCAGGATACCCGTCTCCACGACCTTCCGGAGGTCGATTGCAGTGGGAGTACCCCTGAAATCGAGAATGGGAATCCGGTAGGCATCGTTCTCGGCCAGCGTGATCTCGTACATGCGGCGCGTGATGGCCAGCGCGTCTTCGGGTGTACCACCCACGAACTGGACGATGGCGGGGGCAGCAGCCATGGCAAAGCCTCCTATCCCTGCGGTCTCAGTGATGACCGAGTCGCCGATGTCTGGCGCTGCGTCGGCAGGGCCGAAGCCAGGCAGGTAGAGACCCTCGACGATGCCTGCTGGCCCGGTAAACCAGCGGTCGCCGAGGCCCGAGACGCGGAGGCCGAAGTCGGTGCCGTTCCGCGCCATGGCAACAATGACGGTACTCCCCTCGATGTCCTTCGCCGCGTCCACCGTGCATTTGCAGGCGGGCATCGAGAGGTTGAGGAAAAAGTGGTCGTTGGCATGCATGAAGCTCAGTATACGGGCAATCTTTTCCGCTTCCTCACCATCTGCTCCACAAAGGCGGACCAGGTGCGGCGCGAATTCGCGGATGATGAGGGAAGTGCCGGCGCGGTTTCGGTTGTGTCCCTCGTCGCCCATCTGGAGGACCTGGGCAAGGATGTTCTTCATGTCGAGAGGCCCATGTGCCGCCAGGGCCTTGGCAAACACTGGCGCAAGATCGGTCTCGATCCACCTGAGCCTCGCAAGGACTTCCCCGGAAAAGGCGCCGTAGCGGAGGACCTTGCCAAGGCCCTCGTTGAAGGTGCAGTAGGCGCGGTTGCCGAAAGCCATGTTTTCGAAGATCCATACCGGCATGCTCGCGGTCATGATCCCGGCCATCGGACCGACAGCATTATGATGATGACAGGGATCGAAGGCGATCTCGCCGGAAGCGGCAAGGCCTTCGGCTTCTTCACGGGTCGTGGCCAGGCCTTCGTACAGGAGGCCTCCGATGACGGCACCACGCATGGGGCCGCACATGCGGTCCCAGGTGACTGGCGGGCCTGAGTGGAGGACGGTAGTCTTCGTCATGCCCGGCACGGTGTCGAGGGCCCGGCCCACGCCGATGAGGGTGGGTTTGCCCCTCTGGATGCGATCGACCGCGAGGGCGTTGGCTGCAGATATGTCGACCCGCGGCTTCGCAGCGATCCGGTCGAGGACCGCTACAAGGGCGACATCGCCGCCGGCAGGGGGTTTCCAGTCGACCTGCACGACCTCGGCGCCCTGGGCCCTGAGGTTGTCGGCGAAGGATTCGAGGCCGAGGTTGACCACCTTGAGGCCGCTGGAAAAGAGGTCAAGAACAGGGTCATGACTCAGGTCCCTCGGCGCCATTGCGGAGAATGCCCTGACTCCGGCGCCCGGAAGCGCGGCCCCCGACCCAGTGGCAGCAACAGCAGCTTCATGGGAGCCCTGGCCTGTGGCGATTGCAATGATGCGCGCGGCCAGGCTGGCCGCCCTGAAGTTCGACCGGCACACGATGCAGCCAGCTGCCTCCAGTTTTTCCCGTTGATCGGCAAGGCCCTGGCAATCCCCGGGTGTTCCTATCAGGGCGACTACGACTGGCAGGTAGCCCCCTCGGGCTTCGGCAGCCCTGCGCAGCTCAAGAAGGGCCGGCACGAGGGCGCCTGCAGGGTCCTCGTGCGAGCCATAGCCGAGCACGACATCGGCCAGAACAACCGCAATCGAGGGGTCGTCCACCTCGGCCAGGACACGCCCGGTCCGCGTGGAAGGATCGATCATCGGGTGGGGCCGGCCGACGGTAAAGACATCGTCGCCGAGATCGACTATGGTATGACCAATTGATAGCTTCGGGTCGGGTAGGACGAAGGCGGGATCTGTCTGGTTGTTGGACCAGACCGAGCCGGTCTGCCTGTGGAGGAGGAGCAAGGCCTCGTCGGCGACCGTTCCGCCAGTGTAGTAGCCTCGGAGGTGGCGCTGTGCGGGCAGAAGGCGCGAAGCCTCGCGCCGGGCCATGGCCTCGAGTCCTTCGGGCGAAGCGCCCGGCAGCCTATCCTGGTCGAGGTCCGCGGCGAGCAGGGCGGCCTCTTCGAGGCTCGAGGCCCAGCTGATCCTGGAGCCCGGACGCGGCCCGGGGATGGGGAGCCCGATGAAATGGGCGACACAGGGCTTGCCCGAGGCCTCGAGGGCTTCCATGACAAGGGCGGCCACGGAGGGAGCCGGAGGTTTGGACACAACTACGATGACCTTGGTGGCTGCATCGCGGGCGAGGCCGGCTATGCCCATGAGCATCGTGATGCCGCCGACACGCTCGTCCTTGAGATCCCGCCCACCCGTCCCGATGGCCTGGCTGATGCCTGAACCCTCGCGGTCGATGATGCAGGTCACTTCCTGGAGACCTGTGCCCGAGGCGGCGACAATGCCGACAGAACCCCGGCGGACGACGTTTGCAAAGCAGAGGGGCTTCCCGTCGATGATGGCAGTCCCGCAGTCAGGGCCCATCACAAGCAGGCCCTTTTTGCGGCCGAGGACCTTCAATGCTATCTCGTCTTCGAGAGAAACGTTGTCCGAGAAAAGCATGACATGGAGACCCTGTTCGAGGGCCCTGCGTGCCTCCCGGGGGGCAAAGGCCCCGGGCAGGGAAATGAGGGCCAGGTTCGCTCCGGGGAGCAGTTCGACTGCTGCAGCGACACTCGAGGGCAGGGTCTGCGCAGCATTCCCTGATTTTTTCTTCCGGGCCAGCATGTCGGTGGCAGCGGCAAAGGCCATCTCGACAGCTTGGGCGTCCGGACAATCCACTGCTGTCACCAGGTCGTTGGGGCTGATGCCCGCAAGTTCGGAATCGGGATAGCCGAGGCCACCGAGAAGTTCAAGGTTCATGGGCGTACCCATGGCGACTACCGCGTCGGAGACTCCCTCAAGGCCCTTCAATCCCTTGCTCAGCTGCATCAGGAATACCGAATCAAAATAGGAGTCTTTGCGGACTTTGATCTTTTTCATCGCCCGTTCCTCCCAAAAATGATGCAGCGCGTCACGCGATGGCAAAAAAAGTACCCGGATTATATACCTGATTGTATACCAGTCAAGACAAAAGCGCCGTTTGCGTCACGGGACCGCGCGAGCTCCACATGCCGCTCAGTCGCGGCCCAGGGCGAGTTCTGCTGCGCGCGCAGCCCGGAGCAGCGTCGCCTCGCCCCAGGGCTTGCCTGCGAGTTGCATGCCAAGGGCCAGGCCTTCGGAGTTCACCCCGACAGGAAGGGTGAGGGCCGGCCAGCCGAGGATGTTGAAGGGAGCGGTGAAGGTCAGCCGGGGAGGCGTTCCAAGCGGGGGTGCGACCTGCGACATAGTGGGAGTGCTGAGGATATCAACAGTGCCGAAAATGGCGTCGCAGATCCTCCGGATGCCAGCCCTGGCCTGCTGGATCCTGACGAAGTCCAGTGGCCCGTAGGCGAAGCCCCCCAGTATTCTGAGCCGCATGAAGTCCCCATAGTCTGCGAGGCGGCTCCTCAAGGTGGGGAGATGGAAAGCGGCGGCCTCGATGGCCAGGAGGGCAGCATTCAGGGTTCGGAGGCCCTGGAGGGAGGGCAGGTCGATGTCGATGAGGGAAGCACCAGCAGCTTCGAGGGCATCGAGGCCATTCTTCCAGGCCTGGAGGCAGTCTGCGTCGGCACGTGGTCTGCCCGAACCATCATCGCCCAGGACGCCGATCCTGAGCCCAGCCAGCCCTTCTTCCCCGCTGCGGGCCGAAGCAAGGGCGCCAACAAGGTTCCGGGAACCCCCTGCAGGCATCCCAGACGCATAGCCCGAACTATAACCATCAAGTGTATCGAAGAGGGCCGCGAGGTCACTGACGGTCCTGGCAATGGGTCCAAGATGGTCGAGGGACCAGGAAAGCGGCACGGCTCCTCGGAGGCTGAGCCTGCCGTAGGTCGGTTTGAGGCCGACGAGCCCGCAGAAGGCCGCAGGTATACGGATGGAGCCCCCCGTATCCGTACCCACTGCCGCGTAGACCATCCGGTCGGCAGTTGCCGCAGCGGAACCGCTGGAGGAACCGCCTGAGTCGCGCCCGGTGGCGCAGGGATTGCGGGTGGAACCATAGTGATCGTTGTTGGAACCCGGGGAGTAGGCGAACTCCGACATGCGGGTCTTCCCGATTATGATGGCACCAGCGCTGCGCAGGCGAACCACGGCTGCAGCATCGGTGGAGGCTGTCCTGCCCGCCAGGATTTTCGAACCAGCGGTAGTGGGATGTCCGGCAAGGTCCAGAAGGTCCTTTACGGCTACGGGGATGCCATGGAGGGGACCGCGCCACCTCCCCCCTTGAATCTCGGCTTCGGCCAGGCGGGCGGCCTCGAGGGCCTCGTCCCCGAGGAGGATCTGGATAGCGTTTATGGCCGGATTTCGCTCCTCGATGCGGGCGAGGGAAGCCTTGGCGAGGTCGAGGGGCGAAAGCTCGCCGCGCCGGAGCGCCGCAGCGGCGGTCAGAAGGTCAAGGTTGAGCAGGGAAGTGCCGGCAGGCGAGAGGGGGGCTGGGGGAGGGCTCGAGACCGGCTCAGGACCTTCCATGGCTGAGGCGGCGGGAGGACCGCTCCAGTAGCCAGCATAGTCGGGGACAAGATCCTGCGAGAGATCCTGGATGGCTCGTTCGAAGGCCTGGACGGGTTTCAGGTAGCCCTCGGCCTCGATCTTCCCGAAATCAGACTCAGCCAGCATGATTCCTGCGTTCCGTAGATTCATCCTGAACTGATCAAATATCGCGGCCATGCTCTTCTCGGACACAGAAGCCTCCATACCGCAGAATACAGGCCTGCCTGGCGCAGGCGATTCGCAGAAGCGAAAGTATAGTCCCGGTAATGCCTTGAAGGCCAGCGCGATTCCCCTTGCTGTTTATGGCCGCTTTGTATGGTTTTCCAGGCGCAGGTTCCAGGCCCACAGTCCTGGAACCAGGCTTCTTTTCGCAGCATCCACAGATAGCTCCTTGATCGTGACTTCGAAAGAAAGTGCCCAGGCAGCAGCCCAGTCCAGGACCAGGCCAAGGGAAACTGCCCCGGTCCAGGTCTCCGGGCACAGCGATCCAGGGAGGGATCCAGCAGCGCAGGAAGCCAGGGCTACGCGGCAATCAAGAGGAGTGAAGGACAGTCGAGTAGAAGCCTCGCCTGAGAGGCTTGCCAGGTCGGGTGCCGTGCCCTCCGACAGCCACCCCCTGTTGTCCGCCCCACCCCTGAGTTCCCCTGCAAACCCTAATTCAGGGAGGCCGTCGCTCAAGCCGAAACCCAGGGCAGCCTCCAGCATGTCGCCAGTTTCGCCGCGTGCGGCTCCCAGTTCGAGCTTGATTTCCCGCCCTTGCTGCTTC
>JBAXTA010000429.1:0-3194 GCA_037130415.1 Spirochaetota bacterium | reverse complement strand
GAAACTTAATCATGAAATCTCCATGGTCTTCAAAAGAGAAATACAAAGTCAGTTCTTGTCGGCCATGAGTGATTTGAACACTCGACAACTGCGCCCCAAACGCAGGACTCTACCAGACTGAGCTAATGGCCGTTGGTAGTAGCGGTAGGAATCGAACCTACTTTAGACTTTCGTCAGCCAGCTTATCAGGCTGGTACTCTCCCGGTGAGTGACGCTACTGTGTTATCGTTATTTGATTGTCAAACAGATCGGGTCGCTCCCGCAAAAGCAAACCCCCGTGGCCTTTTGGGACTCACGGGGGTTCCGATCAGGAAAATGCGTGAGTTTATGTGCGGATAGAATAATCCTGTCCCCAAATGCTGGGACGGCTATTATGCTGGCTCATAAACGTAAACATCGGAATTGCTCCTAGTGTCATGGTCTGTATTTCAAACCCACACTTATATATGATACTTGAAAGTCAGGAAATTTGTGTAGTGTCATTAGTCTGTTTTGCAGACCCACACTAATAATTAATACTCAAAAAAGAGACCCCCGGTAGAACTATTTCTCCTTCTGACAGGTCTGGCGGTCCATTCAAACTTCTCAGTGCCAGCCTGTCCGGCCAGCCTCTCCAACTCTTTCATTATACTACTCTCCGCCGTCTCACCCAACTTAGTTTTTGCGGTAGCGATACTGATGGTTTCGGTCCAACCATCATACGCTTGCTTAGTTTGAGACTTGGTCATTACATTCTGGTCCTCGGCAAATTTGACAAGGGTTTCGGTTCTCATGGGTTTTAACTCCTTGGTTCTAGCCCACTTGAAGAAGTTCTGTTCCTGTCTGTACACAGCTTCACCCATCTCAGCTTTGAATGTGCATAGGAGTTCCCAGCCCTTTTTCCCTACCCAATCCTCCAGTCTTCGAGTGTGGCTCCCAGTTATTCCAACTTTAAATAAACCGTCATCACCCAGCTTGGCGTTTGTTATGAAGTACAGTAGACCGGGCTTATCAAACTGAAAGCCGTACTTACTGCAAGCCGCACAGCCATTATTCTGTCCGTTGCTTCTCTTTTTAGTGGACCACGCTCTATCAGGGGTGATGGTTTTTGACACGGCCCCACATTGTTTACACGTACTCTTCCAGGGCATTTTAGCTCCAGGATAGGGAGTGCCAGGATCTGGAGTCCAGTCCGCTTCTTCCATTCTCTTTCTAGCATCTGCATCGCTTAGAGTTTGGCGTTCCCTGTTATCCTTATACTGACACGCTAGACAACCACTACCCTTAGTCTGTTCTGCAACATTGAGTGTGATGGTTTTTGATACAGCCCCGCACCTTTTACACGTACTCTCCCAAGGTGCCTGATTGCCTGGGTATGGGATATCTGAACTAGGGGTCCAACCCGCATCCTCCATCTTCTTTCTAGCCATATCGTCGCTGAAGGTCTGCCTTTGCGATTGAGTTTCTGACTTACATTTCCAGCAACCGTTGTACTTTCCATTGGTTTTTTTAAATTTGTACGCTGCTCTGGCTGGTGCAATGGTTTTTGATACAGCCCCGCACCTTTTACACGTACTCTCCCAAGGCTGGTCTGAACCTGGATACGGGATGTTGGGGTTAGGGGTCCAGTCCAACTCTTCCATTTTTTCTCTGGCCTCAGCATCTGCTGGTCTTACGGCCATTCCAGTTTTCCCCGAACCCTTATGTATATGCATCTGTTGTAGATGGGCCTTAGCCTCGGCCTTGGTCTTATGGCTCGATAGGATTTTTCCGGTCTCATGGGATTTAATCACCCACGGTGCCGCCTCACCCTTGGAGTTCTTGTGTCCAGGAACATGAGCTACATAGCTGACCTTCAGGAATGCTGATGTTTTGATCAGCGGAACGACATTCGCTTCCCAAAACTCCCGCTTACCGATTCGATTGAAGTCTATGTCCGGTAGGGCTAGCCAATCACGGCTCCGTTGTTTCGAAGCCTCGACATCGAAGCCATCGTAATCGTCCAGCACCCAGCACCACTTGTGATGCCAGATCTGATAGGTCTTACCAGGGCGTAATTTACCTTCGGGACTGACCGCAACGTATTGGCCACCCTCTGGCTCATCGGCGGTATCGAAATCTGGGGAGTTGTAGAACGCATACGTGCCGTCCGTATCAGACCGCACAACGTTCCATTCGAAGTCCTCGGGTAGATGCTGAATAGCCACTTCAAGTCCCTCTTGATCGGGTAGGCGATCCATGTAGTCTCTGTGGAGGTACACGCTACCGTCACGGGTCCGTTTGCCTACGCCTACCTTGGAGTCCCGTTTGATCACCGTGCCCTTCTGAGTGCGTATAGGGGCTGCTCCAGCCCCAGTCTTGGACGAATAGCGCAATTCACCCTCACTAAATAGAGCGGGAGTGTGGTCACCCTTCGGTACATACATCGGCTTGGGGTTGAATAGGGCTGGTTCAGGTTGAGGCTCAACTGGTTGAGGCTGGCGAACCAGCGGCTTCTTGCTGAGATCTAGGTCCGTAGCGTTCAGATCCCTGTGGGTTAGGGCTATGGCTTTACCCCGATCAAATGTACGTCTGTACTTTGTATAAGCGTTACCGGCGAACTCGTTGGTATCTTCGGACAAAAAACTCGACAGTCCTAACGGAACCCCTAGATCCAACGAAGTGGTCTTATAGGTTTGCTTGCTACCATATCCTTCCTGCGGCTGTTCAGGTTGCCTGGACTGCTTAAGTTCAATAGCTTTGGCCATAGGGCTTTTGACTACTATATTCAATTCTCTGATCAGAGCGGACTCTTGGATCACACCCTGAGCCTTTTGGGCAATAGGAGGGAGGATCAATTCAGCCAACTCCCCGTGGGGACACTCGGCCTTAAATTTTTCCGTAATTTGCCTATATCCGTTCGGAAGTTTGAGCTTATTACGAACGAAGGTCAGGTTGAGTCTGACGTACTGGATGATATCGTCTACGATCTGGGTTGAGTCCATACTAAGGATACGGATATTCGTTCCACTGATTGACCTCAATCAGTGTCGTACTCGGTGTGCTTATGCGGCTTCAGTGGATACATCGCATACTCCGACATAAACACGCAAAGCCCCGAATTTCTCTTTGATCTGAGTGATCTGGAGATTTGAGGAGACTTCGACTAGGGAGCCGCAAAGGTCGGTGACGATGTCCTTCCAGCCTTCACCACACCAGATATCAGGGTTCTCCCC
>JBAXTA010000428.1:0-3207 GCA_037130415.1 Spirochaetota bacterium | reverse complement strand
CCCCCGACCTCAAGGTCTTCGGAGTCCCTACGGTCGGTACTGGTCCTCAAGGACCGCCAACCGATGTCGTTGGCCGCAATTTTATCCAGGCCAGGAAGGATTCGAACCCTCAACATCCGGTTTTGGAGACCGGCGCTCTACCATTAGAGCTACTGGCCTTCGCGAAGGGAAAAGGCTCGTGAGCCTTTTCCCTTCGCGAGAGGATTTCGCTTCGCGAAATCCTCTGCTCTTTGCCAACATCGCTGTCGTGCACGCAAAATCCGCGACCTTTTCATAAATCCGAGGGTTCCGCAGGGCGAAATCCTCAACAGCACGCGAAGCGCTTCTTTAAAAAACGCCGCGCGTTCTACTTGACCTTGGTTTCCTTGTGCAGGGTGTGCTTCCTGTCCCACTTGCAATACTTCATGAGCTCGAGCTTTTCCTGCATGGTCTTGCGGTTCTTGCTCGTGGTGTAGTTCCTGCGCTTGCACTCGGTGCAGGCGAGAGCGATGATTTCAACGGTCTGTTTCTTGGCAGCCATGGCCCATTCCTTTCATCGACAGGGTTCCGAGGCCTGGTACCTCGATCGACAAACCCACCCATGCTGAAAATCGAAGCCAACGGCGCGCAGGGCCCCGTCGGCTTGAATCCCGCATTGTCTGGATTGTTGAGCCCTCGAACGGAATCGAACCGTTGACCTTATCCTTACCATGGATATGCTCTGCCAACTGAGCTACAAGGGCATGCGGAAAGCCCGCGAAATCTAGCACCGGCCCCCTATCTTGTCAAGCCGCCTGGAGGATGGCATGGAACCACTCAGGCCTCATCCCGGCCGGCGGCTGGGCATTAGGCAGGCCGACGCTTGAGCCTCCGAGCGAGAGCCCGCCAGAGGGATCTGACGATTTCGTCCTTGCCAAGCCACAGAATACCGAGGGCCAGAGTGCCGAAAATCAGGGCTCCAATGGCCATCGGCAAGCCGGAAGTCAGGAAGCGGTTGCCCGAATCCGACCAGAGCTGGGCCAGTCGGGGTTCGAGGAACCAGACAGGGAGTACTGCTATCGCCGAGACCGCTACAATCTTCAAGCCATAGCGGGCAGCGCCTGCCAAGGCCCCTCCCATGCCCTCGAAGTTCTTTCGGCCAAGGTACCAGAGCAGAACCAGGGTGTTCACAGCGCTCGCGAAGGACAGGGCCAGGGCGATGCCTGCCCCGTGGAGGGGGCCGACAAAGAGAAAAGCTGCCGCGATATTGACGGCGAAGGAGACCAAGCCTGCCTTGGTTGGCGTCTTTGTATCCCCACAGGCATAGAAGGCAGGGGCCATGACCCTGTTCATGGCGACAAATACCAGCCCGAGCATGTGGAAGGAAAAGGCGGCTGTGGTCATGCGGACTGACTCTTCGCCAAACTCCCGGGCCTTGAACAGGAGGGAAACGATGTCCTTGCCGGCGACAAGGGAAAAGGCGGCCACCGGCAAGGTCACGAGGAGCATCGCCTTGAGCCCCTTCCCGAGGTTGAGAGAAAATTCGCCATGCCTGCCTGAAGCGAAGGATCCGGCAAGATTGGGCAATAGGACGGTGCCGGCCGAGACTACGAAGATGCCGAGGACGAACTCCTGGAGGCGAAGCGAATACTGGAGACTCGAGACAGCTCCGGTTCCTGCGCTGGAAGCGAGGGAGGTCGAAACCAGGATGTTCACCTGGTAGGCGGCCATGCCGAGGATGGTAGGCCCAATCAGGCTCATGACCTTCCGCATCCCCGGGTTGGCAAGGGCGCGGCGGAGCCCGATGAAGCCAAAGCCCCAGCCTGCCTTGAGTACGGCCGGCAGCTGGATGAGGGCCTGGAGGAGACCACCGATGATGACGCCGATGGCCATGGCGCGCGCGGCATTTCCAGCGGGCCCGGCAATCAGATAGGGCAGGAGGATAAAGACGACGTTGAATGCGACCGGCGCGGCGCCCGATGGGACGAAGATCCCGATCGAATTGAGGATGCCCTGGAGGAAGGCCGCGATGGAAACAAGGGCCAGGAAGGGAAACATGATGCGCGTGAGCACCGCAGTCTCCACGGGCTCGGAACCAAAGAGCTTCACGATGAGGGGCGTGCAGGCGATGCCCAGGACGACGGTGAGGGATACCGCAACGACAAGGATGGTAAAGGTGGCGGAGAGGAACTCCCTCGTCTTCTTGTCATCCCCCTCGGCGAGATGAGCGGAAAAGGTCGGAATGAAGGCTGCTGACATTGAGTTCTCGGCAAAAAGGCGGCGAAGGAAGTTCGGAAGGTTGAAGGCGACGGTAAAGGCATCCGCCAGGGCTCCCGTGCCCAGGAAGGCCGCCCGGGTCATCTCCCTGACAAGGCCCAGGACCCGTGAAGCAAGCGTAAGGAGGGAAAGCTTGCCACCCTCGCGGACCATGCGATCCATTCCGCTGGCTGACTCTGGCAAGGATCCCGGGGAATCTGACATGTCGGGAAGGTACCTTCGGAAGGGTGCGGAGCGCAAGCGAGCCGGGGATGTTCCAAGCCAGCCAGCGGGTCGGGACGCAGGCGACCCCACGCGGGCCAGCGGACCCGGGGCTGCACGCTGGCCCGCTCTGGCCGCCCCCGGCTCACTGCCCCGCAGGAATCGTCGTAATTGTCAGGGATTTTTCGGCCAGGGGGACCACCGGAGCTCCGGCGGCCCCGCCGGAGGCACCACTGGCGGGCTTCTTGGCGCCCAGGCCGCGCGTGCGCGTCACGAAGGAATCGAAGCCTTCGGTCAGGAGGGGATAGTCCACACCCTCGATGTTCCGCATCACGTAGGGCAGGGGCAGCTCGGCATCGGAGAAAAAGAACTGCGCCGTCTCGCTTCCGAAGGGGGGCTGGGCAGAGAGTTGCCCGAGAAAGCTGACCACCTCGACCGGGATGCCGATCCTGTCCTCGGTGATCCTGTAGTTCCGGATAAGGGTGGCCCTGAGCCGTTCAGGACCCGCAAGGTGGTAGACCATCGATACAAAACCCGGACGGTCGACCTGAACATAGAAGTGAACCTCCTCATCCTGCTTGAACACAAGGCCATCGGGACCTTTCTGGGTGTACACCGAAAAAAAGACATCCTTAGGGGCAGGAACCGCCACAAAGCGGTCGTGGTCGGCGGCGGCAATGGCGATGTTTTCTGGCAGGAATCGCAGTTTCTGCCCATCGACAAAGCGTTTTCCGAGATCGACCTCGTGGGTAGCAAGGACCTTTCCGGCCT
>JBAXTA010000427.1:0-3208 GCA_037130415.1 Spirochaetota bacterium | reverse complement strand
GTCGTCGCGTTGATGTCGTTGGTGGCGTTGCCGTCCGCCTGCCTGTGGAGGACGACGGTCAGTCCCGCGACTCCCTTGGTATTGTCTGCATCGTTGACGACCTTGCCCGAGACCTTGGGGCAGTTGAAGTTGAGCATGGTCACGGCCAGTGGTGTCGGCGGGGCATCCTTTGTGAGGTCGATGGTTTTCGAGGAATCGAGGGTGATGAGGCGGGGACTCGCCTGCACGTTGTCGGAGTTGAAGTTGGCGTCGCTGACATAGAGACGCGCTTCCTCGGTATCGATCTCGCCCGTGCGGTCGCTCGGGTTCGTGTCGGTCCAGGTGACGTCCTTGAAGGCGAATATCCCGTCGCTCGTCCCGTCGTTGGCTGTCGTCACGTTTATGGCGTTTTGCGCAGAAGCGAGCTGCAGGCTGACCTGGACGCCGTTCACACCGGTTTTCTTGTCCCGCAGGACGACTTGCCCCCTCACGGAGCTGACCTTGAAGCGGGCGTCACCCGCAGTGATCGAAAGGGGGGGCACGAGGCTGGAGAAGTCGAAGCTGCCATCCGAAGTGACAGCTACCTCGAGGGGATGCTTGACGTCGCTGTCGGAGTAAAAGTTTCCATCGTTGAGATAGATGCGCGCCGTCGTCTTGTCGTCATGGAGCACTCCCTGGACGGTATCGGTAGCGTCGCTGTGCGTCGGCCTGTTGTTGGTCCAGGTCGCGTTGGTCGTGTCGAACTGGAACCATCCATCGGCTCCGTTGAGCTGGCCTGTGGTGACAGTCACGGGATTGCCACCCTGGATGGGGAAGAGGAGGGCGATGGTGACCTTGTTGACACCATCAGTGGCCTTGAGCGCGGTCCCGGCTTTGACCGCGTCGGCTGCTTTCTTGATGTCCACAACGCGGCCCGTGATGAGCTTGGCCGAAAAGGCGGTGCTGTAGACCGATATCGGGTCGGACTTGATCCGGTCGATCTTGCTGCCGCTCGTGATGGTGAGGGCTGTCTGGCCGCCCTTGTAGCGCGGGTCCGCCGAGTTGCTGTCAGAGTAATAATTGGGGTCATCGATGTAGAGCTTGACCTCTTCGGTGGCCGTGCCGTCGGAGCCGATGGATTTTGGCTTCGAGTCAGTGTCCTGCCAGGCGATGTCGGAGAAGGTGAAGACGCCCATCACGCCATCCACCGTAGCGGTCGTCGCCGCGTAGTCAGCCTTGTTGTCCGTCGTCGACATGAGGTCGAGGATCACGTTGATGCCATTGACGCCAGCCCCATCCTTGTTCACCACCCGCCCCTTGAGCTCGGTGGTGACGATCTTGACCAAGGCTACGGTCGGCACCACGTTGCTTGCGTCGGATAGTATCCCCGATACCTTGACTGTCTGCGGAAAGTAGCCCTTGCTCATGACCTTGACCCAGACTGTGCCGGAGTCACCCTCGTCGGCAAAGCTCGGGGTGGAGGTCTGCCACATGACCTTGTGGCTCCAGTAGCCGGCGTTGTTGCCGCTGGTCATGCTGCTCGTCACGATGGAGGGGACGGCCTTCGCATTCAGGGCGGGATCCACGAGATAGATGGAGACCTGGGCGCCGTTGACGCCGACGGTGTTGCCGTTGGTGTCGAGCTTCGATTCGTTGACATAGCCCGAGATGGTGGCCGAGTAGTAGCGGCCTCCACAGGACGACAGGACGGAAACCGCCGCCAGCAGGAATACTATGACACGTATGCCTGTTTTCCAGCGGGGGGGCTTCGGGGCGGAAAGACTGTCTTGGCAGGTCATGGTTTGTTCCTTCCTGGTTTCATGGTGAGGCAAGGATCCTGTCCCCGTCGGAGAGGACCTCCTGGCCGGCGGTGATCACGAGGGCTCCATCGGCGAGGCCCTCCCGGACCTCGACCAGGCTGCCGCTCGACTCGCCAAGGCTTACCTGCTTGCGGTGGGCGCGGCCTTCTTCGGCCACCATCACGTAGTCGAGGCCGTTTTCGGTGTAGGTCGCACGTTCGGGAACGAGGAGGGCCTGGCGGAGAGCCTCGATGGGAAAGCGGATCTTCGCAAGCATTCCGGGGCGTATGGCACCGTCGTCATTGGAGATGGCAACGCGCACGGTGTAGAGCATGGTGCGCAGGTCGGCGGCCGGGCTCACCCGGTCGACGGTCCCTACCCGCTCGGCGGCAGCGCCACGGAGGGCAGGTATGGAGACCTTGAGGCTCATGCCCTTTCGGACATAGCCGATCGCGCGGTCGGTGAGCCCCGCCTCGGCCAGGACGCTTGAATCGTCGATCACTACAAAGGCGAGGGTGTTGGTCCCGATCATCGCTCCAGGTTCGACGTCGCTCCATGACACATGGCCGGCAAGGGGCGAAAGTACCGCAGCCGAATCGAGCTGGCTTTTCGCGAGGTCAGCCTGGGCCTCTGCGGCATCGACCTGGCCCACGAGCACCTGGCTCGCTTGCTGTCCTGACTTGTCTCGCACCAGGGTGAGGGATTTCTTCGCTGCCTCGAGCTGGAGATTGGCTGCCCTGAGCTTGGCGTCTACGTCGTCAAACTGCTGCTTCGGGACAACCCCGCCGTCGTAGAGCCGCTTGGTCTTGTCCCAGGCCTTCTGGATCTCGTCGCGCTGGATGAGGGCCTGGTCATAGGCGGATTGAGCCTGGAGCATCTGGGATTCCTGTCCGGAGCCCTCGTTCCGCGAGAGATTGGCCCGGGCAGAGAGGAGGGAGGCCTTGGCCTGGCGGAACTGCGCCTCGAAGTCGCCGGGCTCGATGGTGAAAAGCTTCTGGTTCTTTTCCACGAAGTCGCCTACCCGCACAAAGACCTTGGCAACCCTGCCGCCGACCTTGGGTGTCACATTGACCTGGCTGGCCGGAAGGATGCGCGCGGCGTATTCGGCCTCGAGGAAAAAGGGTTTCAGCGAGGCGGTCTCGGCCTGCACGGCGCGGGGAGGACGGACCATGATCTCCTTGGGCTTCGCGCAGGAACCCAGGAGGGCCAGGGGCGCCGCAAGGAGGGCTGCAAGGCCCACAGCTTGCCGAATGGAGGCGGCCCTCCGGGGGAAGGCGGCAGCGCCTGCGTTTTGCGGCCCGGTACCGCGACTGTGCGCGGGGAATCTGTCGTTCTCATTCATGCCTGGTGCTCCACATTTCGGGGCTCGGAATCCCTGCGCGTATCCATGCCTGACTCGCCCTCGGCCGCCTCGGCAGGAAGCCCGACCTCGATACCCTTTGAGGTGGGGG
>JBAXTA010000426.1:0-3208 GCA_037130415.1 Spirochaetota bacterium | reverse complement strand
CGCTGAGCCTCCGCTCCTCTTCGTCGAGGGCGGCTTGATCCACCGTGTGGATTTCCGCCAGCCCCTCAGCCTCGCGTCCGAGTTCATGGAGCCTGTGTCCGAACAGCTCGATCTTGCGGGCATTGATCCAAGCTTCGAAGTGATCCTGAATTCCACCCGCCTCGACGAGGGCGGTGAGGCAGGCTTCGCGTTCCGAACGCGCCTCGCGGGCGGGCCTCAGGGTCTCGATCTGGCGCCGCGCGTCGATGAGGGCCTTGTGGGCTTCGTCGAGCTTGCCGAACTCCTCGACCATGGATTCGGCGGCCTCGAAGGTGTCGGGGCGGTCAAGCATGAAGTCACGGAAAAAAGCGTTGAGGTCGCCGAGGTTCTTGGCCGACTGGGTCTTGTGGACGAGGCGCAGTGCCTCCTCGCGCTCGATGCCCAGGAGGCGGGTGAAACGCTCCTGGTAGGCGGAGAACTCCTGTTCGCAAAAGTCTTCAGCATACTGCTTTTTGATTTTGCGCACGTCGAGGTCGAAAGCCTCAAACTCCTTCAAGGATACGGCGCGGGGCAGGATGAGAAAGAGCCGCTTGACGTCTTCGTTGCGGTTGGCTCGGCCGCGTATCCATAGGAGCTGCACGAGGGACAAAAGGCCGCCGTAGCCATCGTCGAACTCGAGGGCGAGGGCCGACCAGGTGGTCTCGGCCCTGAGGTAGCGCGTTGCGAACTCGCCCGATTCCTCGTCACGGTTCTGGCTCCACGCGCCGCGCACATAGGAAACGAGGCTGCGGTCGCGGCCTTTCCGCTCCTGGTCGCGGGCGGCCGCGTTGAAGTCGTGCCAGCGGGGCGGCACGAGGAGGGCGGCGATCGCGTCGAGGAGGCTCGACTTTCCTGCGCCAGAAGCACCAACTATGAGGAATCCGTCGCGGGAGATGTCCATGCGGTGGAGGCCCTGGAAAGTGCCCCAGTTGTGCACCTGGAGGCTGCGCGCGCGGAACTGCTGGGCATTCTCGAGGCCGAGTTCGGATTCGCTCATTCCTCGTCCTCCCGGCCGTCGGCTCCGGCTCCGGCATCACCCGATTGATCGCCGCCATCATCGGAGTCCCCGAGCGAAGCTCCCGCCTTGATCGCCTCGTAGCGCCTGGCGAGGGCGGCGATCTCCTCGGCGGGAAAGAGGATGGCGAGGGCGGGCGAGACCTCGTAGCGCTCCTCCGTTCCGGGCAGCTTTGATAACAATGCGTTCTTCTTGAGTTTTTCCACAGCCGAGGATGCGCGCTTTGCGAAGAGGGCATGGTCGGTGTCTCCGCTGCGCTCGTAGATCGCCATGTGGTCGAGGAGTTCGGCAGGCTCGACGACCGCACGCTCGCCCCGGGCAGCCGAGTCGGCGAGAAGCCGCCGCAGATGGAGGAGGAGGACCGAGTCGATGAAGCTGAGGCTCATGGTCCGGAGGAGCCGAGGGATCTCGAGCCCGGCGGGTTCGGCCTGCCGCGTAAAGGCGACCTTCAGCTCGGAGTCGATGACGAGTTCGAGGAAGATGTCCCCGAGGCGCTCGCGCACGAGCTCTTCGTCCCGGAGGAGGCTGCGCCAGAGGATGGAGTGCCGCCGCTCGTCGATGAAGGGGCCCTGGAGGAGCTGGACAAGGACACGGCGCGTTTCGAGGGCTAGGCGCCCGCTGTCTCCCTCAAACAAAGCTCTGCGTACTAGTTCCTGTTCGCCCTCGTCGGGCTCGGGCAGCTCATTCAAGTTCATCGATGCTTTCCTTCAGGAAGTAGGCGAGGGGGATGGTAGCGTTGCGCTCCCTGCCCTTGGTATGCCAGCTTGCCGTTTCGGTGGAATCAGCGACATGACCATAGCGGAATGCCAGGTCGATCAGGCCGACGAGGCTCCCGAGGCCCTGCTCCGCAGGGAAGGCGCGCATGACCTCTCCGACACTCACCTGGTCCCCTGTCTTGAGGAGTTCCAGGATAGCCTCCTTGAGCGCGCGATAGTCGATCTCGGCCGCGAGGAAGCGCGCCGCAAGCTCTCCGGGATCGACCTCGCTGTCCTGCGCCTCCAGCATGGGCGAGGGGCTCCAGGCCATGGCGGGGTCATAGAGCCGCCACTGCCCGATGGAACGCAGCCTCGCGCTCGTACGGTCGAGCCTGAGGCCGAGCTCTGCGAAGGGCTTGATGTCCTCATGCAGCGAGAGGGCAGCCCGTTCCGCCTCCGCGAGAAGTCCGGCTATGCGGCGTTTTTCCAGATACTCACGACTCTGAAGGAAGTCCCGCAGGCTTCGTGCGAGCCTGACCTGCGTCTCCCGCACGCGGCCGCCCCGGTCGAGGAGGATGTCCGTAAAGCCCGCAAGGAACTCGCGCTCCTCCATGGAAAGCCTGCCTGAAAAATCGCGGGCGAGTATCGACTCAAGGGAAGTCTCGAGGGATTCGCGGCTGCCCGGGTTCATCAGTAGTCTGAAGAATCCCTCGAAGGCCCGTCCCGCCTCGGTCTGGGCGATGAGGTCGATGCCCGCGAAGACCTGGCCGAGCCCGGAGCCACGATTCATCTCTCCCTCGACGAGGGAATGCCTGAGCTCGCGGTTGAGCTTTTCGAATTCAGCACCAACTCTGATGAAATCGTCGGATAGCTCCCCCGCGAGCGCGACGATCTCGCGGGCACGTTCCAGGGCCCGCTGCGTATCGAGGGAGGCGAGGGCATCCGAGCGCAGCTCTTCGATACGCTTTTCTATGCGTGTCATTTCGGCTTCGAGTGTGGCGATGCGCGATGCTGGATTCGGATCGGTCTCCTCCTCGAGGCGCTCGACGAGGGTTACCACTGTGGCGAGGCGGCTTTCGGTGGCAGCCACCGGAAGAACTCCGTGTCCTCCTCGTAGGTCAGCCCGTAGGCCGAGAGATGCTCGGGTGCGAGAGCGATGCTGCGCTCCAGCGAGGAGCGCCAGGAGTCGAGGGACTGACCCGGGACGCCGAAGATCAGGTCGATGGAGAGATTCTCAAACCCGGCCTCGCGAAGAAGATAAAACGATTCCTCAGCCTTCCCTGCGTCGTGGGTGCGGCCGAGGGATTTCAGGACGGTATCATCCCAGGATTGCACCCCCATGCTGACGCGATTAATCCCGGCGTCACGGAGGAGTCGGGCCTTGTCAGCGGCCACCGTTGCGGGATTCATCTCGATGGTCCATTCCTCGAGACGGCTCATGTCGAGGGAGGAGTGCAGACCGCCGAGGAGCTTCTCAAAC
>JBAXTA010000425.1:0-3211 GCA_037130415.1 Spirochaetota bacterium | reverse complement strand
GGCGCTTCTGACGCCAACGCAGCACTCGACTTCATCAAGCAGTTCCGGGTCGTCGATCCGGCACGCATCGGAATCATGGGATGGAGCCAGGGCGGTTCCGTGGCAATGCTCGCTGCCTCAAGGAACCCAGGCTACAAGGCCCTCCTCACCTGGGCTGGCGCGGTAGACATGCTGTTCTACGTTCCCGGCCTTTACGACGTAGCCAAGAAGAACGGCTACGCAAAGATGACCTTCGAGTGGCGATCCCCTCTCAATCTTTCCCTGGCCTGGTTCGAGGACCTCAAGGCCATCTCCCTCCCGAAGGAACTCGCCAATTTCAAGGGTTCGGTGCTTGCCCTCGCAGGAACCGACGATACCGACGTTCCCTTGACCGACCTTGACCTGATCGTCGGCTCCGCAGGCGGCAAGGACAAGGCCAAACAGCTCATCCAGGGAGCCGACCACACCTTCCGCATCTTTACCGGAGACCTGGCCAAGTTCAACGAACTCATGGATGTGACAACGAACTGGTTCCTGAAAAAGCTTTGATGTAGGCCGACCGGGCACACTGCGCGCCCGGTCACAGCCTGAAACCTCGTATCAATAATGCAAACATTGAATTCCGGCCACAGGTTTTCCCGCACTCGCGGCCTTGCTGTCCCGGATCTGCGGGAACATACTGCTCCTTTGTCGTCGGGAACCGTCCCGTGACCGAATTGACAGGGGGAACTATGGCAATTCCTGAGCTCGACCTCGATTTGAACATTGATGCTGCCCTGCCAGCGAACAAGGACAGGGGCATTGGTTGCATCGGTGCCGGCTTCATAATGAGGGATTGCCATCTCGTCGCATATCGGAGTGCCGGGTTCAGACCCGTGGCCATAGCTTCGAGAACCCGGGCCAGGGCCGAAGAGGTCGCGAAGCTCCGGGAGATCCCAAAAGTATTTGCAGGCTGGCGCGAACTCATCATGGATCCTGAAGTCGAGATCCTGGATATCGCCTTTCCCCCCGACCAACAACTCGAGATTGTCAGCGCTGCGGTCAGGCAGAAGCACATCAAGGGCATTCTCGTCCAGAAACCCATCGCCTTGAACTACAGCGATGCAGTAAAAATCGTCCAGCTTTGCGCGGATGCGGGCATAAAACTCGGGGTCAATTCCAACATGCGCTACGACCAGTCGATCAGGGCACTCAAGACGCTGCTCAACCGGGGATATCTCGGAGAACCAGTACTGGCGACTATCGACATGCGAGCCATACCCCATTGGCAACCCTATCTTGAGGCCTATGACCGGCTGACCCTCCTCAACATGAGCATCCATCACATCGATGCCTTCAGGTACCTGTTCGGAGATCCGCAGCGTGTGATCGCCAGCGCAAGGACCGACCCCAGGACAACATTCAGGCACAGTGACGGCATCGTAGCCTACATCTTCGAATACTCGAAGGGCCTCCGTGCCATGAGCCTCGATGATGTCTGGGCCTGGCCAGGACCGGGCACGGAAAAAGATATCTATATAAAATGGCGCGTGGAAGGTACCGAAGGAATGGCCCGGGGCAGCATCGGCTGGCCCGGATATCCTGCTCCTACACCCAGTACGATAGATTTCACCATGCGGAGCGATGGGGGTCAGTGGCACATGCCCCGCTGGGACAAGGTCTGGTTTCCCGACGCATTTGTCGGCACGATGGCCCAATTGCTCTGCGCTGTCGAAAACGGCACTGTGCCCGAAATCAGCGGTGAAGACAACCTCATAACCATCGCAGCAGTAGAGGCTTGTTATCGTTCAATCCGTGAACGACGGGCCGTTGAACTGCAGGAAATAATTAGAGGTTCAGGTTCCTGAGGGTCTGTGATTTCTAATTAACCTTGTAGTGCAGAAAAAACGTTTGACAAGTACACAAAAGCAGGTGAATACTCTGCCACCCGTTAATTGGAACGGTCCAAAATCAGCCATTGGCCACGAGCTCGGCCCTGAAGTTGCAATTTGGGCAGTCCGTCACGGAAAGTATTTCCAGGAGGTAGAGGATGAAGAAAGCGACAGGATTGGCCTTGCTCGTTATGCTGTGCCTTGGCTTTGCAGCCACGGCTCAGGCAAAGATGAATTTTTACTGGGTATCGCATGGGTCCGAAGGGGACCCCATCTGGGTCTATGCGGTAGGTGGTGCGACTGCTGCCGGTGTTGCCCTCAATGTCAATGTCAAGTCGAGCTTCCATCACAACGACCTGGCCTCGCAGGTTGAAGCCATCAAGGCTGCCATCGCAGCCAAGGCCGACGGCATCGCCACGACCTCGCCGACCCCAGGAGCCCTGAAGCCCCTCGTCGATCTCGCGAAGTCCAAGGGCATACCCTTCGTGATTTTCAACTCCGACGACAAGGCTTCGGGAAGGCTCGCCTACATAGGGGCGAACCTCTATCAGGCCGGCGTCCAGTGGGCGCAGTACCTCGTCGACAACAAGCTGGTGAAGAAGGGCGACAGAGTCTGGCTCCCCGTCGAGGCGCCCGGCGCCCAGTACCAGACTGACGAAACCGCCGGCATCGGATCCATCTTCGATCCCCTCGGCATCAAGTACGATGTCTTCAACGCCGGTCAGGATCCCTCAGGCTCGATCCAGAACATGGCTGACTACCTCACCGCCCATGGCAACGAAATCACTGCAATGATCGGCCTCGGCGACATGGTAATGGGCAACGTCAAGCGCGTATGGTCCTCGGTGAACTGGAAGCCCGGAAAGATTCCCGTCGTCGGCTGGGGCAATTCGATCGAAACCGCCCAGGCGACCAAGGAAGGCTACGTCCTTGCCGGAACCTGGCAGTACCCGGATTCCCAGGGATTCATGTCCATCGTCGAGCTCTATATGGCCAAGAAGGGCACGCTCCTCGGTTATGACATCACGACCCTCGCCATGTACGACAAAAGCAATGTCGACTCCTACATCAAGCTGATGGCCAAGAAATAGAACTCTGAAAGGCGGTGCCCGTTTTGAAAAAGGGCACCGCAGCGAAGCGGGCGAAGGGAGGGGGAAACGTGCAGGGAAAAGAAATAGTCCGTAGGGCTATCGAATTCGACAGTCCCCCACGCCTGCCTTTTTTTCTCGGAACAGCCTGGGGCGACAGGATGTCAGCCCTCATCCGCGGGTTCCCGAATGACGTCCACGACTGCTGGGAAATGGACCGACAGGAAAGTGGCTGGTTCTTCGACAATCCAGCAATGGACGATTGGGGCTGCC
>JBAXTA010000424.1:0-3218 GCA_037130415.1 Spirochaetota bacterium | reverse complement strand
CTCGCCAATGAACTTCTCCTCAAGATCGCCAATGAGCTTTCCTCGATTCGCTCCGAGCTTGTGACCTTAAAATCGCAGCTAGCTTTGGCTCGCCCTGACACATTCCCTGTTCTGCCGCAGTCCACGCCTGAAACAAAGCCTGAAATAGTTGCTGAAATAGAGCCTGCGGTTCCTGTCCCAGAGCCCCTGGCTGCCTCTGGCGGAGGCTTTTTCGATGACGAGGATGACGAGAAGATCACACTGACTGGTGATGAGCTCGACAATATGCTCAGCAGTGCCGCGTTTACAGAAGAAAGCCCTGGCGAAAGCGTCGTACCTCCTTCTGACGAAATTGATTTCCTTGCGGCTTCTGGAATGGTTCCAGAACCCATTCTGCCGGAGGAGCCCCTCCTTCCGGAATCAGGAGACTATTCAGAAGTCCCCTCCAAAGACCTGGTAGAAGCGCTGGATGAGCCTGTTACGCGCATCAGCCTGGAAGAAGAACCTGTAGCGACCGCATCCTCCCTCGAACAGGCTGATTCCATTGATGAATCTGAGCTGCTTTCCCAACTCGCTGACGAAGGGATCTCCTCAGGCACCCAGGCTCCAGACGATACAAGCTACCTTGAGGAGCCCATCGCAGCCGACATCGGATTTGATGAAACGGATGACAGCGGCTTTGCGGAAGTGTCCCTGGTCGAACCCGATTTTTCAGACCTCGCCCTCGAGGTAGATCTGGGAGAAGACGATTTTTCGGGCGACCTTCCACTTGATCAGGATGACTCCGACGGCCTGCCCGAGATAACCCTCGAGATGCCTCCGAATGTCCCATCCTTTGAAAGCGATACCTTCGATCTTGGACCTACTGCGGAAGCCATCGAGGAAATCGATGATGAGGATTTTGGTGAGATCGCCCTGATGGGTGGAGAGGCCCCGGAAGAGGCAGGATTGACCGATGAGCCGCCCGAGGTTGAATTCGAGGATCTTGAGTCCGAGCTCTCCCCTGAGGATAGCCTCCATCACGAAATGCGCGCCGAGGATCTCCCTGATGCGGAAGCCCCAGAAGAAGTCGCTGACCGGAATGAAGAAGAGTCTATTTCACCCCTCGACGACGATGACATGCCCAGCGTTCTCGATGATTCCCTTTTTGTAGATTCAGCGGATTCAGACGGAAAAGAAGACATCAGTTTCTCCTCCATGCCTGGTTCGGAAGGAAGTTTTGAGACTGCCGATATCATTGAGGACGAAAGCGACATCGATGTAGCGCTCGACGAGGAACCCGAACTCCCCGCAAGGCCGAAAGCCGCTGCAGTATCCGAGGCTGGAGCGCCTTCTGGAAGTCTCATGGCAGCTGCCGCCGCAGCCAAGCCGGTCGATGCTTCGGACAAGCTCAAGAGTGACATCAGAAGCGTGCTATCCTACCTCGATGCCCTTCTTGACTCGCTGCCAGAAGAGAAGATCGAGGAGTTTGCCCATTCCCAGCACTTTGATACCTACAAAAGGCTTTTTGAGGAACTAGGCCTGGTGTAGGCATGGGACTCCTTGAAAAGGCGCGCCGCCAACCCGGCATTGCCCAGCAGCAGACGGCCCCGGGAGGGGCCGTTGCTTTCGGCGGAGGGAAGCAGCAACCTTCGGGCATCGCTCCACGCTTATCACGGCTCTCAGGAAGGGTCGATCCCCTTCCCTCCCTTGACCGCGCAAAGCTTCGCTCGGCGCTGAAGTCAATGGACAAGGCAGACAGCGTCATTGGCCTAAGGATTGAGCGGGATGAGCTTGTCGCTGCAAAGGCTCACAGCTCCCTGACCGTGGAGGAAACTTGCGCAGAGCTGGCCGTGGCCCTCGAAAACGCATTGGGCGAAACCTCTCTGTCTTTTGACAGTTCCGGTCATCTGTTCCTTGTTGCCGCAGCTTCGTATCCCTGGGATCCAGAGATGATGGTGACACAGCTTGCACGCTCTCTCAGGCTTGCCCTGCCCTTGTTGCCTTCCCTGGCGAAAGTCCATATCGATGCGGCCCGCTTTTCCGCCCATGACTCCCCGATAGACGCCGCGATCATCAGCTTTGCACACGGCAAATAGAGTGACGGCTAATGCCGTGACGGCTAATGCCGTGACGGCTAGCCTATGACCCCTGCCTTTTCATGCGCACGAAATGGACAGATGACCTGCAGCTACGCTGACAGGTACCTGCACTCGGCCTGGGATCCATCTCAGGAAGCACTGCGCTTTATCGATGGGCTCGAGGAGTCCCGGTTCCCCGAAGCACCCGGTTCACGGCCAGTCACTTCGATACTCATTTTGGGAGCATGCCTGGGCTACCTCGCCGCTGAGTTCAGGAGGCGGCATCCTGGAGTCACGATCCTGTCCCTGCAGCTTGACGGGGCCTTTCATGGGCGTGAGCTTCCTGGGGCCAGCGCATCCTGGTACCCGGACTCCGGAATATCCTTGGACGCATTCCTGTCCACCTACCTCGATGACGATGGGGTGGGCTCGCCTTGGCTCATAGCCTGGCCTCCAGCCGAACGAGCCTTCCCCCTGCAAGCACGCGTGGCGCGGGAGACTTTCCGAAATGTGCTCGACCGGATCGCATCAAGCGCGGCTACTGTCCGCGTGAACGGAAAACGCTGGATCCGGAATGCCTGCAGGTCCTTTCTTTCCCTCGAATCCACGGTGACAGCGGGAAAGACCCCGGCACCGGCCCTGGTCGTAGCGGCAGGACCCACCCTCGCTGAAGCGGCCACTGCGATTGCTGCCAATGCACAAAGATTCCTCATCGTGGCCGTCTCTTCCGCCCTCAGTGCCCTCCTTGCCAGGGGCATCGAACCGGATATCGTGGTTTCGACCGACCCAGGGTTCTGGAGCCAGGCCCATCTTTTTGGCCTTGGCGGAGGTGCCACCGTTCGCGCCTCGCCGCTTTCAGCCTGCCCAGTTGGAGCTCTTTCACGGAGGATCCTCATACTCGATCAAGGCTGGTTTCCGGAGCATGGTCTCTCGGCCCTGATTCGCGGATCCGTGCCGCTTCCCGGACACGGCACGGTGGCGGGAAGTGCCTTGTCGCTTGCAGCCGCCCTTTCCGAAGGGCCGATCGTCGTGGCGGGATTCGACTTCGCCTCGGACAAGGGCCATGACCATGCCCCTCCCCACGCCTTCGATGACTTCGTCACGCGGGACTCCCGGCGCGTCGCACCGATCGAGACAGTGCGCTGGGACAGGCTGCTCTCGGGTCAGCCCATGGCCCTT
>JBAXTA010000423.1:0-3226 GCA_037130415.1 Spirochaetota bacterium | reverse complement strand
GCTTGATCCCACCCAGTACTGCAAATCCTTGCACCAGGTTGTTGAAAAAGCGCTGCGAAACCCCTTTGATGATGAACACTCCGGCAAAGCAGCCGAGGGCGATGAGGGGCACGAGCATCAGATCGACCTTGAGGCTTTCCCAGGTGATAAGGCCAAGGGCTACGCTGAGGGGAACCTTGACGAGGTTTATTATGCAATAAAAATAGGCGCTCGTGCCGATAAACTCTTCTTTGGGAAGGTTCATCGACAAGAGGTAGATCGTCATGATAGGCCCCGCAGCATTGGCCATCATGGTGAAAATGCCTGCCAGTATTCCTGCCGCCGCTGCAAACTTCCGGCTTTCCAGCGCAAACTCCAGCCCCACCCTCCGCCTGAGAAGGTCGAGTCCGACAACGGCGAGGATCATCCAGCCGACGAGGGGCTTGAAGATCGCCTCGGTGACAAAGTTCATGGCGAGGTAGCCGAGGACAACCCCGGCCACCGTCCAGGGAAGGATGCGGAAGAGTCGGTTCCAGGCAACCCTACGGCGCAGGTAGGTGACTGACATGAGGTCCGCCGCCACAAAAATAAGGAGGAGGAAGCCCATCGATGTCATCGCTGGCATGACCAGGGCGACGAGGGGAACGAGGAGCATGCCGAGCCCGGGTATGCCTGTGCGGGATATGCCAGCCAGGAGTGCTGCGATGCAGACAACGATGATTCCAAGAAGATCCAGATGCATAGGCTTCCTTGTCTGCGATTGTTTCCTGGTGACATTCTTTCAAGCCAGGGCGGCTTGGCCAAGGGGGTCTGGGAAGGACCCAAAATATGACTATTTTTATATTGAGAAATATTTATTTACCCTTCCACGCTTTAGGCGCTTTGAAAAGGTATGAGGGCTGGAATGGACTTATCAGTATAGATTGACAGTTATCCATACTAGCGATAAGGTGCAAAAACATGCCGCAGCTCAGCCACACTTCGGGCGATTTTGTGCCCATCCTCATCACCCTGGCTTTGTCAATATTTATTGTTGCAGTCGTCCTGATCATCAGTTCCTTTTTGGGGCCGAGCAGGAAGACTGCGAGGAAGAATGCCAATTTCGAATGCGGCATTCCCTCGCAAGGTGATGCACGCACTCCTTTCAGCGTCAAGTACTTCCTCGTCGCCATCCTCTTTGTCATCTTCGATGTCGAGCTTGTTTTCATGTATCCTTGGGCGGTGAGCTTCCGGGAACTTGGCTGGTTCGGCATTTTCGAAATGGGCATCTTCATCGCCTTCGTGCTGGTTGGATTCCGCTACATAATCAGACGCGGCGCACTCAAGTGGGAGTGAACCCTATGGGAAACCCTTCTCCGCTTTTCCAGCCTCTCACCAAGGCCAATACGCTTTCTCCTGTCGAACCGCCACCCGGCCTCGAGGGTCAGGGATTTTTTGCGACTACCCTCGACGCGGCTGTCGGACTCGCCCGCAAGGGTTCGATGTGGCCCCTGCCCTATGCGACCTCCTGCTGCGGCATCGAGTTCATGTCGACGGCGGCCTCCCACTATGACATCGGCCGCTTCGGCATGGAACGCTTTTCCTACTCGCCCCGACAGGCTGACCTCCTCATGGTCATGGGGACCATCTCCAAGAAACTCGGCCCCATCCTCAGGACCGTGTACGAGCAGATGGCAGAGCCCCGCTGGGTACTCTCGGTGGGAGCCTGTGCCTCGAGCGGCGGAATCTTCGATACCTACAGCGTCCTGCAAGGCATCGACCGTATCATCCCGGTGGATGTGTACGTGCCTGGCTGTCCGCCCCGTCCCGAGCAGATCCTCGATGGGATTTTCAGAGTGCACTATCTAGCGAAACACGAGTCGTATCGTCGTCGCGACAGCGCTGAATACAAAGCGCTCCTCGCCCACTACGGAATCGAGTGAACATGGATGAAGCCCTCCTTGCGGAACTGGGCCGCGTGCTTGGCGACCGGATGCTCAGCCACGAGGCCGATGACGTGCCGACGGTGAGCATCCGCGCGGCCGATCTCTACGACACGGTCGCAGCCCTCTACGACGATGAAACCCTGGCTTATCGTTTCCTGACCGACCTCTTCGGCATGCACTATCCGGCCGAAGGTGAAAAGGCTGAGGAACTCGGTCTCCAGGTCCTTCTCTATAATATGAAGAAAGGCGCGAGGCTCAGGCTCAGCTGCCGTTTCTCCGTCGATAGTCCCGAGGTCGCCAGTCTGACACCGCTTTTCCCCGCCGCGAACTGGCTGGAGCGGGAGACCTATGATTTCTTCGGCATCCGCTTCAAGGGCCATCCCAACCTGAAGCGGATACTCAACATCGAGTCGATGAGCGTCTTTCCGATGCGCAAGGACTTCCCCCTGGAAGACCAGACGCGCGAGGACAAGGACGACCGAATGTTCGGAAGATAAACATGGAAACCACCACTTCCCCCGCTGTGCAGGGCAATCCCCTCACCCTCAACCTTGGACCCACCCACCCTGCCACCCACGGCATCTTCCAGAACGTCCTCACGATGGACGGGGAAGTCGTCAAGGACACCGAGCAGACGGTCGGCTACATCCATCGCGCCTTCGAGAAGATCGCCGAGCGCAGACCCCTCTACCAGATCACGACGCTGACCGACCGCCTCAACTATTGCTCCTCGCCGCTCAACAACATGGGCTGGCACATGACGGTGGAAAAGCTTCTCGACATCAAGGTCCCGCGCCGTGTCGAGCTTCTCCGCGTCATCATCATGGAGCTTTCGCGCATCTCGGACCACCTGATCTGCACCTCGATCATCGGCGTCGATGCCGGAGCCCTCACCGGCTTCATGTACATTTTCCAGTGGCGCGAGCTGATCTACGAGATCTACGAGACCATCTGCGGCGCGCGCATGACAACCAACATGGGCCGCGTGGGCGGTTTCGAGCGCAACTTCCCCCCCGAAGCCTGGGAGAAAATCGACAACTTCCTCAACAAGTACCTGAAGGACTTCGAGGAGTTCGATTCCATGCTCTCCCGCAACCGGATCTTCATGGACCGGACCATGGGAGTTGGTACGATCTCCGGAGAGCGGGCCCTCGCCTATGGCTTTACCGGGCCGAACCTGCGCGCTGCGGGCGTGGATTACGACCTGCGTGTCGCCCATCCCTACTCAGGCTACGGGGAATTCACCTTCGACATTCCCGTTGGCGTCGAAGGCTCTGCCTACGACCGCTTCATGGTGCGCCAGGAAGAGATCCGCCAGTCCT
>JBAXTA010000422.1:0-3227 GCA_037130415.1 Spirochaetota bacterium | reverse complement strand
CGCCAAGGCCCAGGGGATCGAAATCGGACTCCTCAGACCCAGGAGCCTCTGGCCCTTCCCCTATGACGAGATCACCGAGCTTGCCGAGCAGGGCAAGAAGTTCCTCTGCGTCGAAATGAGCATGGGGCAGATGATCGAGGACGTGCTGCTTGCCGTGGGAGCAAGATCCGCCCGCAGCTCGGGGTCCTCTGTCCACTTTGTGGGCCGCTGCGGCGGCAACATCCCCTCCGAGGAAGAAGTATTCGCAAAGGCGAAGGAGATCCTTGCGGGACGCTCCGAGCCATGGAGGCTTGACGGCCGCGCCAGGGACAACGGCGCGCCTGGCAGCCAGCCCCGATAGACAAGGAGAGAACATGGAAGCCATCTACAAGCACCCGAAAAGCCTCGTTTCCCTCCAGACCAAATACTGCCCGGGTTGCGGTCACGGCGTAATCCACAGGCTCATTACCGAGGTCATCGACGAGCTTGGACTGCAGGGGAAGTCCATCATCCTCAACCCGGTCGGCTGCTCGATCTGGGCGGACCTCTATTTCGCCACCGACTCGGTCCAGGCACCCCACGGCCGTACACCGGCCGCCGCAACGGGAATCAAGCGCATGCTGAGCGACCACCTGGTCGTCTGCTACCAGGGCGACGGCGACCTCGCCGCCATAGGTACCGCGGAAGCCGTCCACGCAGCCAACCGCGGCGAGAAATTCACGACGATCTTCGTGAACAACGCGATCTACGGCATGACCGGGGGCCAGATGGCACCAACTACACTCATCGGGCAGAAGGCTGCCACTGCGCCACAGGGGCGCGACCCCCTTGAGGCAGGCATGGGCTACCCGATCAGGGTGCTCGAGATGCTGGCCACCCTCGAAGGCACGCGCTACCTGGCGCGGGGTTCGGTGGACAGCCCCGTCAACGTGCGAAAGACCAGGCAGTATATCAAGAAGGCCTTCGAGGCCCAGATGAGGGGCATCGGCTTTACCATGGTCGAGATCCTCTCGCCCTGCCCGACGAACTGGGGCATGAAACCCGTCGAGGCCGTCGATTGGCTCAAGGATTCCATGATGCCCGTATTCCCCCTCGGCGAGTTAAAGAACCAATTGGATGCATACACTCCCGGTGCCGGGGGGACTCCCAAATGACGGAAAAGACCTTCATGGCCGGTTTCGGCGGCCAGGGCATCATCTCCATGGGCCAGACCTGGGTCTACGCAGCCATGAAGGAGGGCCTCGAGGTCACCTTCTTCCCCTTCTACGGCGCGGAAAAGCGCGGCGGCATAGCCCGTGCCTCGGTGATAGTCTCGAGTACCGAGATCGCCAGCCCCCTCGTAACCCAGGCCCACTCCGTCGTCGTGATGAGCGCCGACTCCCTGGTCATAGGCGAAGAGGTCGCGGCCCCGGGCGCTTTCCTCCTCCTCAATTCGGACCTTGTCAAGACAGTGAACGTGCGCTCAGACCTCAGGGTCATCCGCATTCCCTGCAACTCGATCGCAGGAAAGATCGGCGACATCCGCATAGCCAACATGGTGATGATGGGAGCCCTCGCCGAGGCGACGGGAGCCCTGCAGCTTGCCCACCTCGAAGCGGTACTCAAGACCTTCTTCCCCCCGAACAAGCATTCCTTCATAGCACTGAACATCGCAGCGGTCGAATCAGGCAGGGAGGCACTGCGCAAGGCCTGACCGAGACCTGCCAGGGGCGGCGCATTCCAGATGCTTCGCCACCTTCGGGATCCTGCCTTGGTCGAATCACGGGAAAGGGACCCAGCGCCAGTACATTCCGAAACCGCACACCAGTTCCCTGCGCTCCTGTTCAGGTGCTTGAGTACGGGCTGAGACGTTTCTTACTCGGATGCCAGAGAATAAGCTTTCATTCGTAAACAGTTATTGATCTATTGAAACCTTAATGGTATAGTTTCCCTACTCTGCCATGATTTTTGACCTGCAACGATTTTCGACCCACGACGGCCCCGGTATACGAACTGTGGTCTTTTTCAAGGGCTGCACCCTTCGCTGCGCCTGGTGCGCCAATCCCGAAAGCCAGGCCTTCGAAGCGGAAGTTCTCCATAATTCCTTACGCTGTATAGACTGCCATGCCTGTCTTGACCCCGCTTTCGGCGGGCTGCTCCAGCCTGTAGAGGGTGGAGGGGTCAGGGTCGATCGAAGAATGCCCGCCACTGCGGCTCCCGTAGAAGCCTGTCCCTCGCTGGCCCTGCGCCTTGCAGGAGCCGACATGACAGCCGCCCAGGTTGTGGCCGAGGTCATGAAGGACAAAGCCTTTTTTTTAAAGTCGGGGGGAGGGGCCACACTTTCTGGGGGGGAGCCTCTGGCGAGCCCCACCCTCGCCCTTGACGTTGCACGACTTCTCCTTGCCGCAGGGCTAAGGGTCGCAGTCGAAACCTGCCTGGCTGTGGTGCCGGAAACCCTCATCCCCTTTCTCCGGCTGCCCCTCCTCTGGCTGGTCGATCTCAAGCAGGTCGAACAGGAGCGCTTTGCCTCTGGCACTGGCGGAAAGCTCGGCCCCGTCCTATCGAACCTCCGCTCATTGGCCGCGTCGGGCGCCGAGCTCGAACTAAGGATACCCCTCATTCCGGGATTCAATGACGACGATGTGTCGATGGATGCCATCCTCGGTTTCGCGGCATCCCTGCCGAATCCCGCCGGGTCCGCGCGACACATGGATTTCCTGCCCTATCACGAGCTCGCCCTCGGCAAATACGCCCTGCTTGACCGCGAGTATTCCTGGACCCGGGGCGCCGAGGTAAGCAAGCGCGAGGTATCGCGCTGGGCTGCCAAGGCCACGGCCCTCGGCTTCATGACGACTACAGGAGGATGATTCCATGACCGAACGCATAGCCCGGATCAAGGATGGAGTGCTTTCCACCCGACCTTCCATCTGCATTGAGCGCGCCCGCATTTATACACGCGTGTACCAGGAGACCGAGCCGCTGCCCATAGCCCGGCGCCGCGCCTTGGCCCTTCGCCGCACCCTCGAGGAAATGACGATCTGGATCGGCGAGGAGGAGCTCATCGTCGGCAACCATTCATCCAGGAACCGCGCAGCCCCCATCTTCCCCGAATACGCAGTTGCCTGGATCGAGAAGGAGATCGACGGCCTCGACAAGCGCCCTGCCGAAGCCTACCACATCGACGAGGCCTCCAGGGCAGAGCTCCTCCAGATCGTCAGCTACTGGAAGGGCCGGACCCTCCACGAGCGCGCCGAAGCCCTCTTCAGCCC
>JBAXTA010000421.1:0-3231 GCA_037130415.1 Spirochaetota bacterium | reverse complement strand
ACAGACAGGGGGAATCAGTTTCCCTGCGAAGGGAGGCCAGACCACGGAATCCGAGTCGAGGATGGTAGACCGGAGCGGCCGGACCATAGCGGTCAGCATCAGCACTTCGCTGATCGAACTCGAGGGCAGGAAGGTGGTCCTGGAACTCGTCCGGGACATGACCGAAAGCAGGAAACTGGAAGAGCTGGCACGGAAACAGAGTGAGGATCTTAAGGCAGCGAACGCCTATCTCGAGGAGGTCCTGGATAGCCAGGAACGGTCGAGGCTGTCGCTTCTGAGCATCCTCGAGGACGAGAAGAATTCCAGGAACAGGCTTCATGAAAGCGAGGAGAAGTATTCCATCGCATTCCGTTCGTCCCCGTACGCCATCACCATTACCAGCATCAAGGACGGAAGCTTTGTCGAAGTCAATGATGCCTTCCAGGCGATATCAGGGTTCACCCGGGAAGAAGCCCTGGCCGACCCGTCGGTGAGCCTGGGCCTGTGGGCGGACGCGAAGGATCGGGAGAGCGTGGCGTCGAGGATACGTGCGGGCGTTGAGATATCAGGCATGGAGTTCCGCTTCAGGAAGAAGGATGGGGAAATCATGACAGGGCAGCTGTCCGCCCAGGCCATACAGATCGGAGGCGAGCCCTTCATCATTTCCAGCATCAACGACATCACCGATCGCAAGCGGGCTGAGGCAGAGATCAAAACACTCAATGCCGATCTGGAACAACGGGTATACGAACGGACCATGCAATTGCAGGAAGTGAATATGGAACTTCATGGGGCCAAGGATGCCGCAGAGCGCGCGAACAAGGCAAAGAGCGAATTCCTCGCCAACATGAGCCATGAAATCCGCACACCCATGAACGCCGTCATCGGCTTCTCCGGGCTTGCCTTGAAAACCGGTCTAAGCCCGAAGCAGCGCGACTATGTAGCCAAGATCCACGATGCGGGCACCGCCCTCCTCGGGACCATCAACGACATACTCGACTTCTCAAAGGTCGAGGCTGGCCGGATGACGATGGAACGGATTGGCTTCACCCTGGAAAAGGTAATCAGTACCGTGATAGCTGTCACTGGCCGGGCCGCCAGCGAGAAGGGCCTGGAGTTCCTTGTCAACGTTCCGACCGACATTCCTCAGGAACTCATTGGGGATCCCCACCGCTTCGGACAGGTCCTGATCAACCTCATCGGCAACGCGGTGAAGTTCACCGAACGCGGAGAGGTGGAATTGAGGGTTTCGCTTCTTGAGAAGACCGAGTCGAAGGTGAAACTGCAGGTGGCGGTGAGGGATACGGGTATCGGAATGGCGAAGGACCATCTGGCGAAGCTCTTTCAGCCCTTCGCGCAGGCCGACAGCTCGACGACGAGGAAGTACGGAGGAACGGGTCTCGGATTGAGCATCGTCCGCAAGCTCGTCGAATTGATGGGAGGGGATGTCCGGGTTGAAAGCGAGCCGGGGAAAGGCAGCACCTTCACCTGCAGCGCCTGGCTCGAGTCAGGCCCTCCTGATATCAATCGCCGCCCTTCCACCAATTCCACCCTCGAAGATACTCGGATCCTCATCGTCGACGTCAATCCAGAAGCCCGGATACTGATGCGCGACACCCTCCAGGCGCTGCGCTTCCGCGTGGAGCTTGCCGCCTCAGGCGAGGAAGCGGTCGAGGCGGTGGCACGGGCGATGAAGGAAGACCCCTACGGCCTGGTGGTGATGGACCTGAATATGCCCGGGATCGGTGGCATCGAGGCCACGAGGATACTCACGAGAGACCAGGTCTTCAGGGAAACTTCGGCTGTCATAGTCCTGATTTCTCCAGGTGAAGGTGATGGCGAGGGCGCAGAGGCCCTTGAGGCTGGCGCGAGGGATTTCCTGGTGAAACCTGTCACGGCTTCCATGCTCCTCAACGCGATCATGGAAGCCCTCGCACCCTCCCTCCCGCAGGCGATCGAGGGCGAAACCGAAGGAACTGGAGAAAACCGCTCGCTGGATGGCGCGAGGGTGCTCCTTGTCGAAGACAACGCGATAAACCGTCAGATCGCTGTCGAACTCCTTCAAAGCGTCGGCGTCGAGGTCGACGTCGCGGAAAACGGGTCAGTGGCCCTGGAAAAGCTTCATGTGGAAGGGCATGAATACGACCTTGTGCTGATGGATATTCAGATGCCTGTGATGGACGGATATGAGGCCACGCAGCGCATCCGCGCAGAAGGGCGTTTTGCCGACCTGCCCATCATCGCCCTGACGGCGCATGCGCTGACCGAGGAGAGACAGAAGGCCCTGGAAAGCGGAATGAATGGCCAGATCAGCAAGCCTATCGATCCGGATCTCCTCTTCGATACCTTGGAGCAGTACTGCCGCAGGTCTCGAAGGCCATCGACAGGGGCTCCGGAAGCCCGATCTGAACCTGCGCCGGCACGTGGAGCCCCCGGGAGCCCTCGGATCCCGGGGATCCTTCAGACCCCGGGGATCCTTCAGATCCCGGGGGTCGATGTGACAGGGGCCCTGAAACGCGTCGTCGGAAACGAGGGGCTCTACAGGGATCTGCTGCGGAGCTACGCGGAGGAACAGGAGGGAGCGGGAACACGCATGATGGAAGCCTTGAAGCTCGGGGATCCCGGTTTGGCAGAGAGGATGGCCCATACGATACGTGGGGTCTCGGGCAATATCGGCGCCACCGAGGTGCAGGGTGCCGCCGAGGAACTCGAGGACGCGATCGGCAAGGGCTATCAGGACGAGAGGCTGGAGGAGATCCTGAAGCGGTTGTCCATCGCCCTCGAGCTCACCATTGCGCGCATCAGGTCCGCACTGCCGCCAAGGGACGAAAAGCGGCACGAGGAGGCACGTGAACCGATCTCAATGCAGCAATTGGCCGGATATCTCGATGCGGTGATTGCCCTGGCCGAAGAAAGCGACACAAGGGCAGCTGGATACCTGAAGACCGTGAAGGATGAAATCACCGCCCACTTCTCCCTGGAGGAAGTGGAGACAGTGGAAGCGGCATTGAAAGCCTACGATTTCCCCGCCGCGCTCCAGATCCTCAGGCCCCTCCGCGCCAGCGCGGGAGATAGCCCCGTAGGGGCGGGCAGGGGGGGAGGCGACCTGACATGAAACCGACCATCCTGATCGTGGACGACGCGCATGAAAATATTGCGGTCTTGAGCGAACTTCTCGGCTATGAGTACCGGACCCTCGCGGCGACGACCGGAGAAAAGGCTCTCAGGATTTGCTCTGGCGACAAGCCACCG
>JBAXTA010000420.1:0-3260 GCA_037130415.1 Spirochaetota bacterium | reverse complement strand
GTCGTCGACAATGAGGATGGCTTGTTCGTCACTCATCGGGGCCTCCTTCGGCCATCATGGTGCCTCCACCAGTTTGTAGATCCTGGCTTCCCGGTCGACCTCCACGAAGTTCCGGGCGACGGACGAGAACTGGAGGTCCTCCTTGGTGCCGATGCACAGGAAGCCCCCGTTGACCAGACTCTGGGCGAAGAGCGAGAGGACGCGATCCTGGAGGTCCTGGTCGAAATAGATGAGGACATTCCGGCAGACGATCAGATGCATTTCGCCGAAGGCCCCGTCCGTCGTCAGGTTGATGTTGGCGAAGGTCAGGTTTTTCTTGAGCCTCGCCTCGATCGCGACCGCCTCGCAGCTGGCGTGGTAGTAGTCCGAGAAAGAGTTCCTTCCACCCGCCTCCTGGTAGGACCTGGTGAAGCCCTTCATCCGGTCGAGTTCGTAGATCCCCTCGCGGGCCTTGGCGAGGGCCTCGTCGTTGAAGTCGGTGGCGTACAGGAGGCTGCGGTCGTAGAGCCCATCCTCCTCGAGGAGGATGGCCATGGAATAAACCTCCTCGCCCGAGGCGCAGCCCGCGTGCCATACTTTGAGGTGGGGCCAGGTCTTGAGGACGGGGAGCACTTTCTCTTGCAAGGCGCGGTAGACGAAGGGGTCCCTGAACATCTCGGTGACCGTGATGGACAGGGTCTGCACGAGGCGCGAGAAGAGAGCCTCGTCCCTGAGGAGGAGGGGGATGAGCTCCGAGATGCCGGCACAGGCGCAGGAGGGGAGGAAGCCGCGGACCCTCCGCTCGACCGAGGCCTGCGCATAGGAACGGAAATCATAGCCGTAGCGCAGATACAAAGCCTCGAGGAGAAGCCTGAGCTCGATGCCCTCTATGCCGATCTGGTTCATGTGGCGAGCCAGACGCGGATCATGGAGATGAGCCGATCGGGATCGATGGGCTTGGTCTGGTAGTCGCTGGCCCCCGCGGCAAGGCACGCATCCCGGTCGCCCGCCATCGCCTTGGCGGTGAGGGCGATGAGGGGCAGTCGGGCAAAACGCTCCTCGGCGCGGATCCGGCGGATAGCCTCGTAGCCGTCCATCACCGGCATCATCACGTCCATGAGGACAAGGTCGATGGAGGGATCCTCGGCGAGGACCATGAGCGCCTTTTCGCCGTTCTCGGCCTTGATCACTTCCAGGCCGCGCCCGGTCAAAAGCTTCGAAAGCGCAAAGGCCGAACGCATGTCATCGTCGGCGAGGAGTATCCGCTTCCCCTTGAGCCCGGAATTCGATCCCTTGAGCTCAGCGATGATCCTTTGTTGCGGAGCTGGCATGTCGCGCTCCGCCCGGTGCAGGAAGAGCGATACCTCGTCGAGAAGCCGCTCGTCAGACCGGACATTCCTGAGGACGATCGACTCGGTATACTCGCGCAGCCGCGACTCCTCCTCACGGGTCAGCTCGCGGGCCGTGTGGATGATGAGGGCTGGCAGCTCGCCCCCCTGTTCACGTGCCAAGGAGCCCAGGAAGTCCGCGCCGTCCATGTCCCAGAGGTCGAGATCGAGGATCACGCAGTCGTAGCGCTCCCTGGCGATCGCCGTCTTCGCTTCCTCTGAAGAGCCCGCCTCGTCGACCAGCACTTCCTTGCCCTTCAGGAGCTCCACAAGGTGCCGCCTCGTCCCTTCGTCGTCCCCGACGACGAGGAGGCGCTTCGCCCTCCCGATCGCGCCCCGATCGTCGGACAGCTTCCCTTCCTGCCGCTCCGAAGGCTCGCGGGTCGGGGGCTCCCCGGCACGGGGCGCCTTGAGGGGCAAATAGAGCGTGAAGACCGAGCCCCTGCCCAGCTCGCTCGCGAGCTGGATCTCGCCACCAAGAAGCTGTACCAGCTCGCGGGAGATCGACAGGCCGAGCCCCGTGCCGAGGTATTTGCGGGCGCTTCCTCCGTCGACCTGCTGGAAAGCCTCGAAAACCAGCGTCTGGTTTTCAGGGGCGATGCCGATCCCCGTGTCGAGGACCGATATGGCGATCGCGCTCCCAGGATCGAGCCCGCTCCACGCGAGGTCGGTACCCGGCTCTGGGCGGTGCATGCGCAGCGTCACGGAACCCGCTTCGGTGAACTTGAGGGCGTTCGAGATAAGGTTCTTGAGCACCTGCAGGAGGCGCCTGGGATCGGTTTCGAAGTCGGCGGGCAGGTCGCTCCCGATCTCCAGGTTGAGGGCGAGACCCTGCTCCCTCGCCATCTGGCCGAAGCTTTCGTCGATGGCATCGACGAAGGTTTTGAGGGAAATCTTCGAGAGTTCAAGTTTCATCTGCCCCGATTCGATCTTGGCCAGATCGAGGATCTCGTTGATGAGGGAGAGGAGGTCGTTGCCGGAGGCCTGGATGATCCGGGCCGATTCGAGCTGGTCGGGGCTGAGGTTGTTCTCCCTGTTGTCCGCCAGGCCGCCTGCCAGAAGGAGGAGGCTGTTGAGGGGGGTGCGCAGCTCGTGCGACATGTTCGCCAGGAATTCCGACTTGTATTTCCCGGAGCGGGTCAGCTCCTCGACCTTTTCGGCGATTGCCTTCCGGGCCCCATCCACCTCGCGCTTTTGCCTCGTAAGGAGTTCGTTCTTCTCCTGGAGCTCCTCGTTCGAGACCCGCAGCTCCTCCTGCTGGACCTGGAGCTCCGAAGTCATGCTTTTGGTTCGTTCCAGCTCCCGGGCCAGGCGGAGACGCCCCTGCGCGGTCTCGAAGGAAATGCCCAAGACCTGTGCGGCCTGGCGGAGATAGTCCAATCCAAGGGCATCGAGTTCGCCGAGGCTGCCGATCTCCACGACCCCGCGCACCCTGTCCTCGAAGAGGAAGGGCGTGACGCAGATGCGGCCGGGAGGCGTTTCGCCCAGCCCCGAGACGACCCGGATATAGTCCGCGGGCGGCTGGGAGATGAGGATCTGCCTGCGTTCCAGCGCCGCCTGGCCCACCAGGCCCTCGCCCGGCAAGAAGCGCGTGGCGACGCTCGTGCGCTCGGTGTGGGCGAAGCTTCCGAGCAGGGTGAGTGCCCCGGCATCGCTGCCCTCCTCCTGCATTACGAAGAGGACGCCCACCAGGGCATCCAGGTAGCTACAGATCTCCGTGATTGCCAGGGTCGCAAGCCGGGCCCGGTCCTGTTCGCCGCGCAGGGCGTCGTTGAGCCGGACGAGGCCGGTCTTAAGCCAGTCGCTTCGCCGGTTCGTCGCGACTGTTTCGCGCAGGTTCACCTGCATCTTCCCGATAGTCCGGGCGAGCTGGCCGACCTCGTCCTTGTTCGA
>JBAXTA010000042.1:0-19708 GCA_037130415.1 Spirochaetota bacterium | reverse complement strand
CGCGAAGGCGCGGGCAAGCGCCGTCGTTGCCATCGAAGCCGCCCCCACCCTACACTCGCCCCATGCCGCCTCCGCCCACCGGCCTCCCTATCGAAGCCTTTCTCCCCGAGATTTCCCAAAGGCTTTCCGCTCGGGGTACCCTCGTCCTTTCGGCGGAACCCGGCGCCGGCAAGACGAGCCTCGTGCCCCTCGCCCTCGCCGAGAGGCAGGAAAATGGCGGCAAGATCCTCGTCGTCGAACCCCGCCGTGTCGCGGCGGTATCTGCGGCAGCGCGCATGGCCGAACTCACCTGCTCTTCTGTCGGCGAGCGGATCGGCTATCGCGTGAAGGGCGAGATGAGGGCCAGCCGATCAACACGCATCGAGGTGGTGACGACGGGCGTCCTCGTGCGGATGCTCGCGGGCGATCCCTTCCTCGAGACAGTCGCCACCGTCGTCTTCGACGAATTCCATGAGCGCCCCCTCGAAGCTGACCTCGCCCTCGCCCTCGCACGCGAAGCGCGGAAGGCGCGCGCAGGTAAGCTTGAACTGCTTCTGATGTCGGCCACTTTCGACGGAGGCGCACTTGCGCAGGCCCTGGACGCCGACTCGATGTCGGTTCCAGGAAGGGTCTTTCCGGTCGAGACGCGGTATTCCGGCGAAGCTCCACCGCGCGACGGGGAGGCCTTCGTCGCGCGCGTGGTCCTCGGGGCGGCCGACAGGGAAGCTGGCGACATCCTTGTCTTCCTGCCGGGCATGGCGGAAATCCTCAGGGTCGAAGGCGCACTGGCAGGGGGGGCGGCCGAGCGCGGCATCGAGACCTTGAGGCTCCACGGTTCTCTGCCGCTTGCCGAACAGCGCAGGGCCATCCTTCCCGCCCGGGATGCCGCCCGGAGGATCATACTGACTACGAGCATCGCCGAGACGAGCCTTACCGTGCCACGCGTGGGAGTCGTCGTCGATTCGGGCCTCGCCCGGGGCAGCCGCTACGACCGCAGGAGCGGCCTATGCAGGCTGGTCACGACAAGGGAATCGGCTGACCGGGCACAACAGCGTCGCGGCCGCGCCGGGAGGCTCGGGCCAGGCATCTGCATCCGCCTCTGGGCCGAGTCGGAGCGCCTTCCCGAGGCGACTCCCCCCGAGATCCTCACCGCCGAGCTCTCGGGCCTCGTCCTTGAATGCCTCTTCTGGGGCGCGAAAAAAATCGGCGACCTCGAATGGCTCGACGCGCCGCCCGAGGCAGCCTGGAAGGAGGGCCTGGAGACCCTGCACGGTCTCGGCGCCCTGGAGGGCGGGGAACCGGGGGAACCGGGGCGGTCAGTCCCGAAGCTCAGCGAAAAGGGCTGCGCGATGGCTGCCCTCGGCACGGAGCCCCGGATTGCCGCCCTGGTCCTCGAAGGCGCCGCACAGGACTCGGCCCTCCCCGGCTCGGCCGCCCTCGCCTGCCTCGCTGCAGCCCTGGCCGCCGACGGAAGCGCTGGCAGTACCGAAGATTTCGCACAACGCGTTGAAAATCTGGCCCAGGGCGCACTGGCACGGGGTGGCCAGCTGGCCTCCGGCGGCCAGGGGGATCCCTCCTCCCGCCGGGTCCTCGACGAAGCCCGGCGCCTCGCCTCCCGGGCCAGCCTTTCCGATTCCCTGTTTCAGTCCCCGTCCCTCCCCGCCCCCCTCCCTCTCGCATCCCTCGCCGGGCTCTTCGCCTCCGCCTGGCCCGACCGTGTGGCCAGGCGCATGGAAAACTCCGGGAGCTCTGCAACCTTCGCCATACCCGCCGGCCGCCTCATCAAGGCGAGCGGTGCCCTATCTGGCGCATCCTGGATCGTCGTGATCGAAGCGGACTCAGGCGAGGCGACCGGCCGCCTCTACTCGGGTCTCGCCCTGGGCGAAAGCGAAGCCCTCGCGGCCTTGCAGCCATTGGTCGAAACCCAGGTCGCCATCGAATGGTCGGGGCGGTCATACCGCGCCAGGCGCGAACGCAGGGCAGGCTCGATCATCCTTTCCTCGACAGCCCTCGGCGCCCTCGTCCGCGAAACCCTGGGGCAGGCCCTCCTCGGACGGCTAGCCCGGGAAGGCCTTGCAGCCCTTCTTCCCGACGGTCCTGCCGAAGCCTGGCTGGCACGATGGAACTGGTGGCGGAAACGCAATCCCGGGGCCCTGGCGCCATCCTTCGAGGACACGGAGCTCGCCCCCGATGCTCATAATTGGCTGTTTCCCTTCCTTGACCCCTCGCCCCTCGACATCCTGCCCGGGAGGAGCCTCCTTCTTGCCCTTGAGGGAAGGCTGCCTCGCGCAGTCCGGCTCAGCTTCGAAGCCGGAGCCCCCACATCCATCCGCCTCCCCTCGGGGGTGGAACGGACCATCGACTATTCGGGAGCCTCGCCGCGCTTGGAAGGCCGCGTCCACGACTTCTATGGCCTGAAGGAGCATCCCCGCATCGCCGGAGAACCCCTGGTTCTTGCCCTCCTGTCGCCGGCCGGACGTCCCATCCAGGTGACCGCCGACCTCCTGGGCTTCTGGAAGGGTTCCTGGACGGAGGCGCGAAAGGAGCTCAGGGGGCGCTATCCCCGGCATGACTGGCCTGAAGACCCCTCGATGGCAGCCCCGACCAGAAGAAGCGTGAAAGGTAACCACTCCTCCATTGGAGGATCGGAGCGGGGATAGTACATTCCTAAGGATATGATCGACATCCAGGGAACGCTCGCGGAACTCGGCATCCCCTGCTGGGATACAGCCTTTTCAGCCCTCGATGCCTTCCATGGCCTGTCCACTCCGCCCCTTCGCTTCATGGCCCTGCGTGGCGGCATGGTGGAGCTGGCGCGCCTTGACGCAGGCATGGCTTTCTCGGGCCTGAGCTACGCCGATGGCAGCCTCGACACAGGGAAGGGCATCATCCGCTTCCGTTGTATCGGCGAGGATTTCAGGGGCGACGATCCCCAGGCCTTTCCCCACATGGATCTCTTCCGCGTCCCCGGTACCCTGCGCTTTGCCGACCCCCGAGGCGTGTACAGCCTCCTCCGCGAGGGCCGCCTCCCCGCAGCAAGGGGTGACGACTCACTCTTCGCCACAGCGGTCATGGTGTCGCGCTACGGCTACGAGACCGATGCCCTGGCACCCTGCCCGCGCATCATGCCGGCAGAGGCTCAGCGCGACCTCCTCACCCTCGTCCTCACAGCCCCGAAGCCCGAACGCGGCCTTGAACTCCTCAGGCGCGCTGGCTTCCTCGCCGCGCACTGGCCCGAGCTCGCGGCCCTGCCCGGCACGAGCCAGTCGAAGGAGTACCACCCCGAGGGCGACGCCTGGGACCACACCCTCGAGACCTTCCAGTACCGCAAGCTGCCCGGCGGCGAGTTCTCACTGGCCCTCTCGCTGGCCCTCCTCCTCCATGATACGGGCAAGCCCCAGGCCGCCTCCTCGGGAGGCCGCCGCTTCGACCGGCACTCCGAGATCGGCACGACGATGGCGCGGCGCTTCATGTCGAGGCTTGGCTTCGGAAATGAACTGATTGATACGGTCACCTTTCTCGTGCGCTGGCACATGCTGCCCGCCGCCCTGCCGAGACTGCCGACCATGCGGGCCCTCGAGCCCCTCGAGGACCCGCGCTTCCCCCTCCTCCTGGAGCTTTACCGCTGCGACGAGCTGTCCACCTTCCGCGGCCCGGACGGCTACCACCTGGCCTGCGCGGCCTACCACGACTGGCAGCGGAACCGGAAAAATCCCTACCGCGACGACGAGGGGCGGAAGCTCGCCCGCATGTACATCGAAAGCCTTCCGCCCACCATCGCAATGGCGGGACGAGTCAGGGCACAAGCGAAAGGCAGGAAACGATGAACCTCAAACCCCAGGGCATGCTCGCGAAGGCGCGCAGCCTCCTTCCCCTGGCCATCGAGCACAGGCGCGCGCTGCACCGCATTCCCGAGCTCGGGCTCGAGCTGCCGGAGACCGCGACCTTCATCGCGGCCGAACTCAGGAACATAGGAATTGAACCCAGACGCGTCGGCTCGAGCATGTGGGGCGACATCGGATCGAGTGGGCCGCTCATCGCCCTGCGCGCCGACACCGATGCGTTGCCCGTCACGGAAGAGACAGGCCTTCCCTGGGCCTCAACGATGCCGGGCTGCATGCATGCCTGCGGCCACGACGCCCATGCGGCGGCCCTCCTTGTCGCGGCCCGCATCCTTGCTTCCGAAAAGGACCTGCCCTTCAGGCTGCGACTCATCTTCCAGGCGGGCGAAGAGAGTTCCTTCGGGGCCCTGGCCCTCATCGAGGCGGGAGTGCTCGCAGGTGTGGCCGCCATCGCGGGAGGCCACGTCGGCGACCTCTCCAGCGAGCTCGGCCCCGGAGAGGCGGGCTTCCTTCACGGCCCCATGATGGCGGCGAGCGACCGCTTCAGGGGAGCTTTTTCGGGCCAGGGCTGCCATGGGGCGGCCCCCCACCAGGGGAAAGATCCAATTATTACTTTTTCCGAATTCGCCCTTGCCCTGCAGACGCTCCGTGCCCGCGAGATCGACCAGACAAAACCCGCGGTCATCTCGCTGTGTTCGGTGCAGGCCGGATCGACCTACAACGTACTCCCCTCCAGGCTCGAGTTCATGGGCACCGTACGCAGCCTCGAGCCGGAGCTCCGGGCCTTCCTCGAGCGGCGGATCGACGAAACCGGAGAGGCGATCGGCGGCCTCCGCGGCCTTGCATGGGAATGGGAATGGCTCGGTGGCTACCCGATCCTTCGCAACGATCCTCTCGCGTCCTCACGGGCAGAGGTCGCGGCCCGCGAGGTCCTCGGCCAGGGCCGCGTGCGCACACTCGCGCACCCGATCATGGGCGGCGAGGACTTCGCCTACTACCTTGAAAAGGTCCCCGGCCTCTACTGGTTCTTCAATACCCAGGCCCCCGGACGCGGCATCGTCCACCCGAACCACAACTCGAGGTTCGACATCGACGAGGACCTCCTTTCGGACTTCCTGGCCGTGAACATCGCTATCGCGACCAGCTTGGCCGAGGCCGTGGAGAAACGCTGAAGGACCAGGCCACCCCGCCCTGCGCCTCCTCCCAGCCCCAGCTCATTGCTTTGCCGCAATGCCCTCCATGGCATACTCGGCCAGTGCGGCAATGGTCAGCGAAGGATTGACCCCGGGATTGGCCGGCACCACCGAGCCGTCGATCACCATGAGACCCGGGTAATTGTGAAGGTTGAAGCGGGCGTCGATGGCACCCTCGGCAGCCGTAGCCCCGATGGGTGCCCCGCCCAGGATGTGGGCAGTGGTCGGAAGGTTGAAGGCGTTCTCGGCCATGGAGCCGAGGTTGATGCCATCGATGCGCCGCGAGAACTCGCGCGTCACCTCGTGGCCGGTCTCCACGCGGGCGGCGAGCTTGCCCTCGGGGACCCCTGCCTCCCCGTACTGCTGGGCCACGAGGCCGCGCCGGAATCCCGTGAGCCACGACCGTCCCGTCCGGAGGCTGAGGGAGTTGTCGACGTTCTGCATCACCAAAAGGATGGTGGCGCGCCTGGCCCAGCCGGGCAGGATGATGGCACGGAGGAAGTCCCCGGGCCTGGTCACCATCCACACCAGGGTTTTCCACAGTCGTGCCGGGATCGTCGTCACATCGGAGATGAGGGGCGCAGAGATGAATCGCATGACGTCAGAACCGGCAGGATAGCGCACCGGCTCGATCCGCGTCACTGCATCGGCGTTGAAGATCGAGGAGATCGCCACGCCCTCGGACCAGTCGGTATCCTTCGTGCGGGCCACCGAGCCCAGGAGGGACTCGCTGTTGGTCCTCACCTTGTCGCCCAATTGCCTGGAGAGCTCTGGCAGTGAACGCCTGACATCGCGCAACTTGAGAAGAAGGCCCATCGTACCAAGGACACCGGCCGCGAAGATGACGTTGCGGGCCCTGAGCCTCCTCGCAAGGACCGAAGGCCGCATCGAGGGCTTCCACATGACCTCGTAGCGGGCGCCATCTGCTGCGGGGCTTGCGGCATCGGCGCCGAGGGGGCGCACATCGACGACCTTCCTGCCGTGGCTGACCACCGCGCCCTTCCGCTCGGCGAACCAGAGGTAGTTCTTGGGCAGGGTGTTCTTCGCGTCCTTCCGGCAGCCGACCATGCAGCCGCCACAATGCGCGCACCCGGTACGGTCGGGACCCTCTCCGCCGAAATAGGGATCGCTCACCTTCACACCGGAATCGCCGAACCATGAACCCACCTCCGTGGCGCGGAAGCTCCCCCCGAGGCCCCGCTCCTCGGCGATGGCCTTGAGCGTCTCGTCGGCCTTCCAGAGCCTGGGGTTCCTCGCGACACCCAGCATCCGCCTGGCCGTCGCGTAATGCGGTGCGAGGGCCTGTCCCCAGGGCAGGGGCGCGTTCCATGCAGGGGTCGCGAAGGTCGCCTCGTTGGGCACCTCCAGGACATTGGCATAGCCCAGGCTGCCGCCGCCCACACCGGTACCGTGGAGCACCATCATGCCCTTGAGGAGGCTGATCTCGAGGATGCCGTGGCAGAGGAGCTTGGGCATCCAGATGTATTTCCAGAAGGCGTTGTTGGACTTCGCGAAGTCCTCGTCGTCGAGCCGCTTTCCCTTTTCGAGGACGAGGACCGAGTAGCCCTTCTCAGCGAGGCGGAGGGCAGAGACGCTGCCGCCGAAGCCCGAACCGATGATCACATAATCCCAGGTCTTTTCCACGTCGCCCTCCGTCACGGGCGGCCACGAAGCCGCCTCCATGCTGGATGCACTATGCGGCAGTCAGGGCACAGGCGCAAGGTGGAATCGGCTGCGGAAAAAGTGGGATCAGGCGCGCTTTTTCGCCCCGACCCCGGTGATCATCATAGTTCCCCCCAGTACGCCGGCCGCACCGACGAAGGCCAGGGGCCGAAGGGTCTCGCCCAGGAAGAGCCAGGACCAGAGGAAGGCGAAGACCGGTATCAGGAGGGTGACAGAAAGCGCGGCGGTCAGGCCCGCGTCCGCCATCAGCCTGAAGTAGATGAGGTAGGCAAGGGCCGAGCAGAGGAGGGAGAAGACGACGGCGAGGACCACCGTGGAGGCAGCGATCGAGGCCAGGGGAGGGGCGGTGAGGGCGGCGGCGGGGAGGAGGACAATCCCCGCGCAGAAAAGACTCGCGGTGGTCATGGCCGCCGAGGGGATGCCCTTGGCCCAGCGGCGGATGTAGGCGCCTGAAAGCCCGTAGCAGAGGGTCGCCGCGACACAGGCGAGGACCGGAAGGATCTCGGTGCCAAGTCCCGCGCTCCCCTCGCCCGTCCCGAAGAAAGCAATTATGATGACTCCCGCCACCCCGAGGCCGATGCCGCCGAGCTTGCGCGGGGTGAGGGCCTCGCCCAGGATCAGGGCCCCGAAAACAGCCCCCCAGAGCGGCGTCAGGGCGTTGACGATCGATTCCACCGAGGCGGGGACGCGGAGGGCTGCCCAGGTGAAGAGGAAGAAAGGAATGGCAGAATTGAGGATGCCGACCACGAGGTAATGCCTGAAATCCCTTTTCCAGTGGAGCTGCTTCCGCATGACCGCAAAGATGGCCACCATGACCAGGCCCGCCACGAGGGTTCGGGCGCAGGCCGTAGGAAAGGGCCCGAGGAGGGGCGCAAGGATCCGCATGAAGAGGAAGGAGGCCCCCCAGATCGCCGCGAGCAGGAAGAGGAGGGCCACATCGACAAGTTTCACCGGAGTGCCGCCTGGAGGGAGGATGCAGGCCGGCCAGGATAGGCTGGCCCGGAAAAGGCTGCGGCATTATACACAAGGCTGAAGAAAACATCGATGGCCCGCGTCGCCGCGCTCATGCCCTCGAGCCAGGCGGGCGCCTCCACACGCGGAGGCGCCCGATGCAGGCCTATTTTGCGCTGGGCGCCAAAACCTGCCAGGCGGGCAGGTTGACTGCCAGGGTCGTGTGCCCTGGCTCCGAGATGTCGACCGCGATCGTCCCGCCGTGGGTATCGACGATGAGCTTGGCGGAGTAGGTTCCGATCCCCGTGCCCTTGTCCTTGCCGGCTGTCGCGAACTTGTCGAAAAAACGCCCGCGCACCGCTTCCGGGACCTCCCCGGCATTCCTTATAGTTACTTGGATAATCTTTCCGTTTGCTGTAGGGACTGCGGCAATGCCGATCTTCGCTTCCCGGGGAGAGGCCTCCCAGGCGTTCTGCACCAGGTTGTAGAAGAGGGAATACAGGAGGAGTTCCTCGCCTGCAGCAACGGCCTCGGGCCCCGCAGCAATGGAGAATCGTTCCTCCTCGGCCCAGGGATCCTCCCGTCCGCGCGTCACGTTCGCAAACAGTGCAGCGAGGGATACCGGCTTCGGGGAAAGCTTGTACAGGCCTTTTTCCATCTTGAAGAGGTCAAGGCTCGAGTTGATCATGAGAAGCATGCGCCGGGCCGAATCGCGGATCAGGTTGAGGTTCTCGCGCTGGTCCGCGGTGAGGTTGGGCTCGTCGAGCATGAGCTCCGGCAGGCCCATCATGCCCTGGAGGGGACCCTTCAGGTCGTGGCGGGTGATGCGCTCGACCTCCTCGCGGAAATCCACGGCTTCGAGGATCTCCTTGTTCTGCCTTTCGAGGCGCTCGCGGGAACGCTTGAGTTCGAGATGGGTGGCCACGCGGGCGAGGACCTCCGCCACCTCGAAGGGCTTGGTCACGTAGTCAACGCCGCCGGCCTCGAAGCCCGCGGTCTTGCTGCCGACATCGCCCGCCGCGCTCACGAAGATGACGGGTATCCCTGCCATCTTCGCTTCTGCCTGCATGCAATTGCAGACCTCGAAGCCATCGGGGGCTGGCATGTTCACGTCCAGGAGGACGAGGTCGGGAGGATTGGGACCTCCGAGCATCTCGAGCGCCTTGGCTCCTCCGAGGGCGACGAGGACCCTGTAATCATCCTTCAGGGCCTCACGGAGAATGGCGAGATTGGCCGGTTCGTCATCGACGACGAGTATCGTGTCCATCATCGGGTTGCTGATCTCCTTTTCCGAGGATTGCATGAATCGGGGTACGGCACTATCCTTTGGGCATGGCACCAACCAACCCCCTGCTGAAGTCGCTCGTGGAGGACACGAGCACGCTGAAAGGCGTCAATGCCGATGGTACGCCCATCACCGTCGTGGTGGCGGACGATGAGATCTCCCACAGGAAGATCATCGTGCAGATCCTCCGCTCCATGGGCTGCAACGTCCTGGGCGAGGCCAAGGACGGGGAGGAAGCCGTGTACATGTACAACATCCACAGGCCACAGCTCGTCACCTGCGACTACCACATGCCGAGGATGGAGGGCATCGTGGCCCTCGTGGAGATGCGGAAGATCAACCCCGCCGCCGTCGTCGTCATGACGACGAGCGAGAACCACTCCGACATAGTCAGGGAGGTGTTCAAGCGGGGAGCGACCGACTACATCCTCAAGCCCTTTGACCGCGCGACCTTCATCGAAAAGATCGAAAAGGTGATCGTCCAGCACGTCAGGACCAAGACCCGGAACCAGTTCGTCACCGCCGAGCCTCCGGCGCAGCCTGCTGCCACGCCGCCACAGGCTTCCTCCACAGCGGCTCAGGCCACTGCCGCCGCTGACCTGGCCGCCGTCCCCCAGGTTGCTGATCTGGCTGCGAAAGCATCCACGGCGCAGCCGGCAGCTCCCCAGCCCGGAAAAAAGCCCTGATCCGCCTTGCCCTGATCGGGAAAGATCCTTGGGCAAGCCGGACCCTCCCTGCCTTCCATTCATCATAGTTCCTTCAATATCCCGAGTGCCTTGTCGAAGTCGAAGCCCTTGACGGCGGCCAGCATGGCCCTGGCCCTTTGGGGCCCCAACGCGGCCTCGAGCAGGGAGCTTCCCCCTTCGAGGAGGTCGACTGCCTCGCTGTCTCCGTCCTTGAAAAGGCGTTCGAGCTCTGCCCTTAAGGTCTCCCATTCCGGCCCGCCAGCCCCGACGCCTGCTTCCCCGGATCCTGCGTCCGCCTCCTCAGCCTGGGCTGAGCTGTCGATGCCGAGCGCAGCCGCGATGGCGAATACCGTCCTATCCAGTTCTGTCTTCCAGCGGCCGAGAAGTTCGGCCTGGGGAGATCCGAGCTTGCAGGCAGCCTCGAGTTCTGCGGACACCATGGAAAGGGCCGTCGCTCCAATGGTCGCGGAAAGCCCCTTGACCGTGTGTGCGAGCCGCTCGGAGCTTTCCCTCTCGCCGGCCCCGAGGGCTGCTGCCATCGCCGCGTGGGCCTGGCCCTGGCTTTCCACGAAGCGACCGAGGAGATCGAGGTAGCTCTTCACCTTGCCACGGACTCGCCTCAGTCCACCTTCGATGTCGAGGCCCTCGATGGGAGGAACACTGTCCTTTGACGGAGGGACCATTGCCACGGCGGCAGGCGGCATCTCCTTGACGGGCCACGGGTCCGCCGAGGGGTTCTCGCCGGGAGCCCCACCGCCGGCAGGACCGGCAGCCATGGCCTTCTCCGTTGCCCCCTTCGGCCGCCACTTCCTGAGGGCCGCAAAGAGCTGGTCGGGATCAATGGGCTTTGTTATGTGGTCATTCATGCCCGCCTCGAGACTGCGTTCGCGGTCCCCCTGCATGGCATTGGCTGTCATCGCGAGTATCGGCATGGCCGATAGCCCGGGCAGCTCCCGGATCCTCTTCGTAGCGGTGATGCCGTCCATGACGGGCATCTGCATGTCCATGAGCACGAGGTCCCAGGAGCCAGCCGCGAGCATTTCGAGGGCGACCTGCCCATTCTCGGCGATATCGACCAGGACTCCTGCATCGGCCAAGAGGTCGCGGGCGACGATCTGGTTCATCTCGTTGTCCTCGACCAGGAGGATCCTGAGTCCAGCGACACCCTCCGAGGCGCCTGTACCGCCGGACCCTTCCGCATCCCCCAGGTCTCCGGCCTCCGACCCCAGCGTTCGCATGACCGTGTCGAACAGCAACGAGGGGCTGACCGGCTTGATAAGGACCTGCTCAATTGCTACTTTTTCGGCAGCGCTCAGCACTTCCTCCCGGCCGTAGGCGGTGACCATTACGACATGGGGCGAAGGTGAAAGTCCCAATGCCGATATTCCCTTGGTCGCCTCGATGCCGTCCATGCCCGGCATGTTCCAGTCCATGAAGACGATCTCGAAGGGCTTGCCTTCGCGCAGGGCCTGCCTGACCGCCTCGATGGCCGCCCTGCCCGAGTCGGCCTCGCCAACGACGAAGGTCATGGATTCCAGCATGTCGCGGAGCACGAGGCGTGCCTTTTCGTTGTCGTCGACCACGAGGACCCTCCGGCCCCGGAGATCCGGCGCCGGGAGGAGTTTCCTTCCTGTATCCTGCCCGATGCCAAAACGCGCGGTGAACCAGAAAGTCGAGCCCTTTCCCGCCTCGCTTTCGACACCGACGGCGCCGCCCATGAGTTCCGCCAGCTTCCTGGAGATGGCGAGGCCGAGCCCCGTCCCACCGTATTTGCGCGTAGTCGAGGAATCGGCCTGCTGGAAGGACTGGAAGAGCCTCGAGATCTGCTCCTCCGTGAGGCCTATGCCTGTATCCTTTACTTCGAATCGCAGCAACACCTCGCCACCGACGGACGCGGCGACGGAAACTCCGATCGTGATCTCACCGCTTTCCGTGAATTTGACGGCATTATTGCAGTAATTGATAAGGATCTGGCCGACCCGGAGGGAATCGCCCAGGAGGAAGCGCGGGACATCCGGGTCGCGGTCGACCAGGAGTTCGAGTCCCTTGGCGGTGGCCTTTTCGGAGACAAGGCCCGTGACGTTCTCCATCACCTTGTCGAGATCGAAGTCCACCCGTTCGACCGTGAGCTTCCCGGCCTCGATTTTCGAGAAATCGAGGATGTCGTTGATGATGCCCAGAAGATGCTGTCCTGACTGCTGGATCTTCTGGATGTAGTCCCGCTGCTTTGGCTGGAGCTCGCTTTTCAATACGAGGTGTGACATACCTATTATGGCATTCATGGGAGTACGGATCTCGTGGCTCATATTGGCGAGGAAGTCGCTCTTGAGCTTCGTCGCCTCCTCGGCTATGTCCCTCGCCTTCCGGATCTCGATCTCGGCAGCCTTCCGCTCGGTGATGTCCTGGATCCAGCCGAGCATGCCCATTGCCCCGTCCATCTCCACCATCATCAGTGTCGTGAGCATATCGCGTATCCGGTGTTCCTTGTCGAACATCTGGATCTCCGTGTTCTCAAGCAGCCCCTTTTGCTGGAGTTCGCCGAGGAAGACGCCGCGCTGCTCGGGATGGACCCAGAGCGCTGGCGTGGCCTCCCCCTTGATGGCTCCGAAAATGCGCGTGAATTCGGGATTGGCGAACTGCAGGTTCCCGTTCAGGATCATGGCGATCGCGACCGGGGCCTTGTCGAGGATGTCCTGGAGGCGCTGGCGCTCGCCCTTTATCTCGTCATCGACCCGCTTCTGCTCGCTGATGTCCTCGAGCGTGGCGATGACCTCGGTCGGCGACTGCCCGGGATGGACGGGATTGAAGACGACCCGCAGGTAGATGGTCTTTCCCCCCGTCGCCGAGGTGTAAGGATTCACGTATACGGAAGGAGATCCTTCCAATGCCACCTTTATGGCTTCCCTCATGGCCGGGGCACTCTGCCGCGCGGTATTGAAACCGATGAGCTTTCCCCTGGTCGAGCCCATCTGCTCCACGAATTTATCGTTGCAGTCGACGATCGTACCATCCGGACTGAAGTAGATCATTCCGAGCGGGGAGTTCTCGAAGACGATGCGGTGCTGCTGTTCGCTCGCCCTCAGTATTTCCTCGGCCTTCCTCCGCTCAGTGATGTCCTTGAACGTGACGACCTCTCCGACGATCCTGTCGCCCTCCCAGATCGGATTGGTGGCATACTCGACCTGGATGGCTGTGCCATCCTTGGTCCAAAGTACCTCGTCGTCGATCTGGCGCGTGGCCCCATCGACCAGGGTCGCGCGCATCGGACAGGTTTCAGCGGGGAAATCGCTTCCGTCGGCATGGTGGTGGTGGACCATCCCATGCATGGATTTTCCCACCAATTCATGTTCCGGAAAGCCCAGGATGCGCTCGACAGAAGGATTCACGAAGGTGACAACGCCGTGGGAATCGAGGCCGAAAATCCCGTCACCCACGGACTGCAGGATGAGTCGGCTCCGCTCCTCGGCCTCCATGACCGAGGCCTTCTGCGCTTCGAGCTCGACCGTCTGCTCCTCGAGGAGGGCGGCCTGGCTCTGCAGGTCCTCCGACTGGCGCCGGGTCTCGTCCAGGAGCTCACGGGCCCGTGCGTTGCGTTCGGCGATCTCGAGGTTCATCGCGAGGATCGGGGCGAGACCTTCCAGGAGGCTGCGACGAGCGCCTACAGGATCCTCGAGGAGGGCGAGTTCCACCACGCCGAGGATACGTTCGTTGCGCAATACCGGGAGCAGCTCGATGCGTACCGGCGGGCCACCAGCGAGGATGGAACCGACATCGAGATAGCCGGCAGGAGGATTGTCCAGGGAGAGGGCTTTCCGTTCGAGGGCACATTGACCCGCGAGCCCCTCCCCCAGGGCAATGCGCCCGTCAAGCTCCTGGTCCTTGGCGAGGGCGTAGCCGCACAGGAGCCTGAGGTCGCCCTGGTCCTCGTCATGGAGGTAGAAGGCTCCACGTCCCAGGGCGACGAGGGGTGCGATGCCGGAGAGGAAGCAGCGTGCCAGTTCGGCGGAGTCCGTGGCCTGCTGGAGATCCGCCGAGATGATAGCCACTTGCGATTTCACCCAATTCTGCGCATCGACCTGCCGCGACCTTTCCTTCAGGACCTCGAGGGAACGTGCGAGCGAGCCTATCTCGTTGTGCCAGTCTGCATGGGGCATCTCGGCATCAAGCTTCCCCGAGGCAAGTTCCTCGACAGCCTTCCTCAGCCGGACGATTGGATTCCTCACGGCCCCGGCGATGACGAAACCGAAGGACCCTCCGAGGATGAGGACGCCGGCAATGAGGGCGAGTGTGCCCAGCAAGGTGGACTTTCCTGCCGCTTCGAGGTCACCGATAGCCTGCCCGGCTCCCTTCTCCTTGATTGCCACGAGTTCGTCGATGGCAGAAGTCATCGATGCGTAGTATTGCCTGAAATGCGGGGAATTTGTGTAGGATATCGCCGCTGCGGTCTCTCCTGCGTCGAGGAATGCGATCACCCTGTCCACATCGGCGAGGTAGGCTGGCTGCTCCCGCTCGATGACGTCGAGGAGGGTTATGGTCTGCTCCCTGAAGAGTCTCCGCCGGAGGGACTGGATGTCCCTTGGAATCGACTCACGCGCAAGCTGGATCTCTGCAAGGGCCTCATCCCTGCCCGGCTTGTCGCTGGACAGAAGGGCGAGCCGAAGGGCCCTTCCGAGCTTGATGAAACTGATCTCGATATCCTTTGCGATGTCCACGCCGAGCATCTCGAGATCGTAGACCCTGGAAATCCCGCTGACGAGCCTTTGCTGCGAAACCATGCCCATGGCTCCTATCGCGAGGGCCAGGGCGATAAGAACCGAAAAGCCAAGGGCGAGCTTGGCGGTGATGGGTAGCCGCTCGAAGACACCATCCATCCGCTTCATGAACTGGCTCCTTCCGCCGTGCCGGCCAGCTTCCGGGGAGCCCATGTGCGCAGCGCGGCGAAAAGCATGTCGGGATCGATGGGCTTCGTGATGTAGTCGTTCATTCCCGCCTCGAAGGCCCTGTCCTTGTCTCCCTGCATCGCGTTGGCCGTCATCGCCAGTATCGGGAGTTTCGCAAGAAGCAGCTGTTCCCTGACCTTCCTTGTCGCGGTCATGCCGTCCATCACGGGCATCTGCATATCCATGAGCACAATGTCCCAATTGCCCTTTTCAAGCATTCCCAGGGCGACCAGCCCGTTGTCCGCGATATCGACGATGACACCGGCATCCTCGAGGAGGTCGCGTGCGACAATCTGGTTCATGTCGTTGTCCTCGACCAGCAGTACCCGCAGGCCGCCGACACCTTCCGGGTCGGTCTCGCTTGTCTCTGCCCCGCCCTGTGCCCTATCGTTCCCCGAGTCCTCGACCAGGCCGGAGCCCAGGCTCCGCATCACCGAGTCAAAAAGCAGCGAGGGACTCACCGGCTTGATGAGGACCTGGTCGATCGCGACCTTGTCCGCTGCCGACATCACTTCCTCGCGGCCGTAGGCCGTCACCATCACGACGTGCGGCGAAGGAGAAAGGCCCAGTGCCGCTATTTCCCTGGTCGCTTCGATCCCATCCATGCCGGGCATGTTCCAGTCCATGAATACGAGCTCGTAGGGCGTGCCCTCGTCCGAAGCCCTATGCGTCTCTGCTACGGCTGCCGTGCCGGAATCGACCTCGGAGACCACGAAGGTCATGCTTTCGAGCATGTCGCGCAGAACGAGCCTTGCCTTGTCGTTGTCATCGACGACAAGGACCCTGCGCCCCCGGAGGTCGGGCTCGGGCATGAGCCGCTTCACCAGCTCCTTTCCGATGCCGAAGCGCGCGGTAAACCAGAAGGCCGATCCCTTGCCGAATTCGCTTTCGACACCTACCTCGCCGCCCATGAGCTCGGAGAGCTTCTTCGAGATCGCGAGTCCGAGGCCAGTGCCTCCGTACTTCCGGGTCGTCGAGGTGTCGGCCTGCTGGAAGGACTGGAAAAGCCTGCCTATCTGCTCCTCCGTGAGCCCGATGCCCGTGTCGCGCACGTCAAAGCGCAAGAGCACGCCAGGGCCAGCCTCGTCGGCTGCCTCCGCTCCAGGGATCCCGGCCGTGGATGTCCCGATGACCGAGATGCCGATCGTGATCTCGCCCTTCTCGGTGAACTTGACGGCGTTGTTGCAATAATTGATCAGTATCTGCCCGACGCGGAGGGCATCGCCGGTCAGGAAACGGGGCACATCCCGGTCCCGGCTGACGAGGAGCTCGAGGCCCTTGGCCGAGGCCTTCTCCGAAACGAGGATCGTCACGTTCTCGAGGACCTTGTCGAGGTCGAAGTCGGCTTTCTCGATGCTGAGCTTTCCCGCCTCTATCTTCGAGAAGTCAAGTATGTCGTTGATGATCCCGAGGAGATGCTGTCCCGACTGCTGGATCTTCTGGACGTAGTCCCGCTGCTTGGCCTGGAGCTCGCTCTTGAGAACGAGGTGGGACATCCCGATGATCGCGTTCATGGGAGTGCGTATCTCATGGCTCATGTTGGCGAGGAAGTCGGACTTGAGCTTCGTGGCCTCCTCCGCGACCTCCTTGGCCTTCAGCATTTCCACCTCCGCCCTTTTGCGGTCGCTGATGTCGAAATACCAGTCGGCACAGATGGTGCTGCTCCGCAGCCTGATGCGGGTCGAGGTAAGGAGGGCCTGGAAGGCACTCCCGTCACGGCGACGGAAGGGCACCTCGAAGTTCCTGACCTCGTCCTTGCCCGCGGTGAGCCGCTGCCAGCGATCGCGGTCCTCCTCCTTTTCCCAGTACCTGAAACCGTCCGAGTTGGCATCGACAACCTGGGAAAAACTTTCCCCGAACAGTTCGTCGATCTTGCTGTTCGTGAAAAGCAGCTTCTTGGCAATGTCGTCGTAGATGGCGAGGCCGGAGGGCGAGGCTTCGAAGACACGCCGCATGCGCTCCTCGCTCTCGGCGACAGCCTCTGCAGCTGTTTTCCGTTCGGTTATGTCCTGGTGGATGCCGATGATGCGGGCTGCAGCCCCTTTTTCGTCGCGCTCGGCGATCTTGCCCATGGCGTAGATCCAGCGCCAGCTGCCGTCCTTGTGCCGCATCCTGACCTCGAGATCATAGTCCGATCTTTTGCCAGTGATGTATTCGGCAATCATCGTGTTTGAAACTGCAAGATCGTCGGGATGGGTCAGCTCCCTCCACATGGCCTCGGTACCGTGGTACGATTCCAGCAGTTCTGCCTTGGAAAAGCCAAGCATCGTGGCCCAGATATCGTTGATGTACTGCCTGCCCGTCGCGACGGAGAGGTCCCAGAGCCCGAGCTTGGCACCCTGGAGAGCCAGGTCAAGGCGCTGCTCATTGCGCTTCCTTTCAGTGACATCGACGACCCAGCCGAGGATGGCTTCCTTTTCATCATACCTGGTGTTGATTGCCGTGAGGATCACGTCATTGATCTTGCGGTTCGGCCCAAATACCTGGATCTCGTAGGTAAAGGGACCCTCGCCAGTCTCGAGGTCGGCGTAGATCCGCTCCCCCGAAGAAGGATTCACGTAGATTTCCCGCGGCGCTGCATCGATATCGAAATCGATGAGCTCCGAAAGCCTGTCATTGGCGAAACGGAAGACACCATCGACGGAAACCCCCACTCCAACAGGGCTTGCCTGCAAAATGCCGAAAAGGCGCTCGCGCTCGTTCCTTATCTCGTCCTCGGCGCGCTTCTTCTCGGTGATGTCCCGCACCGAGGCGCAGACGCTGTCGGCCCGGCCGTCGGTGGTGGGCAGGGCCGAGAGGCCGATTTCGACGGGGAATTCCGTACCATCCCTGCGCTGTCCGCATAGCTCGGCCTGCCAAGCACCCGCAGATCCCGCCTCGCCATCCCGTACAAGGGCTTTCCGGAAACCTGCTTTACTATCCAGGGGGATGCCGGGAATGAGCTCCTCGATGAGCCTGCCCGCGAGCCCTCCTGGCGCATATCCGAACATCGACTCGGCCTGCGGATTGGCAAGCATGATCACAGCCCTGTCGTCGACAACCAGCATTCCATCGGGGGCGGACTCGATGATGCCGCGGTACCAGGCTTCGGTCTCCTTGATCGCCTCTTTCTGCGCCTCGAGCTCGACGGTCTGCTCCTCGAGTCGGGAAGCCTGCCTTTGCATGTCCTCGGCCTGACGTCTGGTCTCGGCGAGGAGTTCGTTTGTACGGGAGTTGCGTTCGATGATCTCGAGGTTCATCGCGAAGATCGGTGCCAGGCTGTCGAGGAGCTCGCGCCTGGTCCCCTCGAAATCTCCGAGGGTCGCGAGCTCGACCACGCCCAGGAGCCGCTCGTTGCGGATGATGGGAATTACGTCGATCCGTTTCGGCGGCGTGCTGCCAAGGCTTGAGCCTATGCGGACATAGTCGTCCGGTGCTTCCATGATGGAGATTGGACTCCTCTCCAGCGCGCACTGGCCCACGAGACCCTGTCCGAGGGCGAAGCGCTGGTCAAGGTGCTTGCGGTCACGATAGGCGTAGCCACCAAGGAGCCTGAGTTCCCCGGCGGTCTCGTCATGGAGATAGAAGACTCCCTGTCCGAGTGCCACGAGGGGCGCGATGCCCGAAAGGAAGCGGCGCGCCAGTTCGGTGGCATCCTGTGCCTGCTGGAGCTCTGCCGAGATCGCAGCCACTCCCGATTTGACCCAGTTCTGGGCGTCTATCAGCCGTGACCTGTCCTGCAGGACCCGGAGCGAGCGGGCGAGGATGCCTATCTCGTTCTTCCAGTCGCTGTGGGGGATGTCCCCGCCGAGTTTCCCCGCGGCAAGGTCCTCGATTCCAGCCTGGACGCGGGCCAGGGGCCGGCCGATGGCCGCTGCGATGAGGAGGCTGGAAAGGAGGCCTCCGAGGACGGCCACGGCCATGAGGAGGGTGGTAAGGGCAAGGGAAGCGCGGCCGCCAGATTCGAGGCCGAGGGTCGCTGCGTGGGCGACTGCAAGCTTGGTCTCGATGATCGCATTGGCTGTGGCGTCGACGATCGCGTAGGGCGCCTGGAACTCCCTCGTTGCCGATAAGGCCAGAGCCTCGTCGCGGCGTCCCTCCGCCAACATCTTCAATACTGGTTGCAGATTGGCGAGGGCCCCTGCCTTGGTCTTCTCGAGGACGGCCAGGCGATCGATGTTCTGCCTGACATAGAGCTTGGTCCTGAGCAGGTCGATCGTCTTCGAAAAATGGTCGAAACTCCCGTTGACCTCTCCGAGGAAGAGGTCGCGGCTCGCCGCGTCGGGGGCGAGAAGCATCAGCCTGATAGAGCGCCCGACATCGGCAGCGTCGATCTTCAGGTCCTTTGCGTAGGCTATTCCGAGCATCTCCACGTCGTAGAGCTTTTCGACCCCCGCGATGAGGGTCCTCTGGGAGACCATGCTCTGTACGCCGATGGTGGCGCACAGTACGACCAGGACCGAGAAGCCCAGGAACAGCTTTGTCTTCATCGCGAGCCTCTCGAAGGCCAACATCAGGTTCTTCATCGTCGCAGCTCCCTGGCGCCATCCCCATCATGGCAGGCCCCGTTGGCTATCACCGCGTCCTTGGCAATGACGGGCGCAGCAGCGCGCTCCTGCCTGAAGGCGGCCATCTGCTCCTCGAGGGAGGTCACGTCGATGAAGGTGCCCACGAGTCCGCCCGGGCTACCGTCCATCGCGGGAAAGCCGGAGGCATGGTAGATGATGTCATGGATCCTGCCGTCGGCGAGTGGCATGCTATGCTCCCTCTTGATGGAAGACTGCGTCGCAATGATGGCCTCGTCCTCCTCCTGCACTGTCGCGCGCTGAGCCTCGGGGAGGTAGCTGAGATCGAGGATGCGCTTTCCTATCACATCCTCACGCCTCACGCCATGGGCCTCCTCATAGGCCTTGTTGACGCTGATGAAACGTGAATCCGGACCCTTCGTGAACACCGCGAAAGGGATGGTATCGACGAGAACCTGCTGGAAGGCCAGGCGCCCGGACTTGTCGCGATCGTTGAGCTCAGAAGCCCAGAGAAGCTCATCCGTCCGTCTTTCCCTCTCGGCCGACTCGATGCCGAAGGCAAGCAGCTTGCCGAGTTCGCCCGCCTGATCGAGCTCCTCGTCCGTCGGCTCCGTCAGGAATGCAAGCTCGACGACACCGACGAG
>JBAXTA010000419.1:0-3268 GCA_037130415.1 Spirochaetota bacterium | reverse complement strand
CGAGGGTCTCCCGGGAGACTGGCTTGAGAAGATAGCCCCCGAGGCCGAGTTCGACAGCCTCGCGCGCAATATCAAAGCGCTCGTAGGCCGTGACGAGGATAAAAGCTGCATTCGAGCTCCGGCGCCTGAGCTCGCGGATGGCCTCGAGGCCCGAGATGCCCGGCATGCTCACGTCCATGAGGACGATATCCGGGGCAAGGTCGCCAAAGCGCTCGAGGGCTTCGCGACCCGAAGAGGCCGAGCCGACCACGGCGAACTCCTCGCCGAGATCGCGCTGCACCATGAGGACGATCCCTTCCACGACCGGGCGCTCGTCATCGACCACCATCACGCGCTTCATGCGGACTCTCCCCCCGATGGCAGGATGACGCGGGCAACCGTGCCGGCTCCTGGGTGGCTCTCGATCTCGACTCGACCGCAGCCCTGTGTTGCCAGCGAAACCCGCCTGATCACGTTGTGCAAGCCTATGCCTGCAGCGGCAATTCCCCCCCCGGGAGCGCTACCCTCGGAGCGCTCAGACCAGGGGGAAGCCTCTCCCTCTGGGCTGGCGCTCTCGCGGAAAATCCGCGCGATCTCCGCCTCGTCCATGCCCTGCCCGTTGTCGGAAACCTCGAGCACCGTGCGGACTCCCTCGGCGAGCGCTTCGATCCTCGCAGCGATCCTCACGACGCCGCCGCTCTCGCGGTCGCGGAGCCCGTGGGCTACCGCATTCTCGACGAGGGGCTGAAGCACAAGGCCTGGGGTATCGTTGCGCAACACGGCTTCCTCGAACTCGATGTCGAAACGATAGCGCGTGCCGAAGCGCAGCCTGAGAAGCCAGACATAGCGCTCGACGCACTCGATCTCGTCGGCGACGCTCACCGAGCGGGAAGGCGGCCGGAGGGAGTAGCGGATAAAGCCCGAGAGCTGCTCGAGGAAGTCGGCGGTGCGGTCCGCTCCCTCGGAGAGCGAGAGCTGGAGGCCCGCCGCCAGGGTATTGAAGAGGAAATGGGGATTGATCTGGGACTGGAGGGCGAGGAGCTCGGCGTCCTTGAGCCGGCGGTCGAGATCGACGAGCCGGAGTTCCTCTTCTATGAGGCGCCGCTCGATCTCCGACTTGGACCTCAGCTCATCAAAGGCGCTCCGCACGCTGGCTCGCATGTTTTCGAAGGCTTCCGCCGTCGTCGCGATCTCATCCGCAGCGCCGCTGTGGGGCAGCTCGATCCCGTAGTCCCCGCGCGCGATGCCCTTCGCCGCCTCCGCGAGGGCCAGGAGGGGGCCGGTGATCGAGTAGGAATAGCGGACAAAGACCATGAAGGCGATGAGCGCGGCGGCAACTACCAGGGCGGCGTTCGTGACGATGATCGCCCTGACGCGCTCGTCGAGGCCGGCGTAGGCTGCGAGCGAGGCCGCGAGATTCATGCCCTCGATCCGTGCGACGAGGTAGCGGGCGAGTTCCGCGCTGCGCTCCGTGCTCTCGAAGCTGGCCGTGTAGGCAGCGACGTCGCGGCCGCGTTTGGCCGCAACCGCCGCTTCGGCGTCGGCGAGGTAGCAATCGATGAGGCCTGCAAGCTCGCGCTGGAGGAGGAGGCCCTCATCGGACCTCAGCTCGCGGCTCAGGGCCCTGGCCTGCTCGGCGAGGCGGGTGGAGTCCTGTATGTAGGACCGGAGGTAATCCGAACTTTTCGAGGTGAGGTAGCCCGAGAGCCCTGCTGAGCTATCGGCGAGGCTGACACGGATCTCCTCCATGAGGAGGTTGCCCTTGAAGAGAAGCCCGAAAATGCGTGCAAGCTCAGCGGTCGCAAAGCCGGTGTAGAGCGTGGCCCCGCCGATCACCAGGAGCATGAGTCCCGTCGCCGTGACGAACTTCGCGCGGAGGCTGGCGGGTCGCCTCACTTCTTCGCCCCCCCGAGGCGCGCGACACTGTCGACCTCGATGATGCCCGGATCGGGTCCGCCGGCCTTCATCCGCGAGAAGGAACCCAGGGCCTCCTCGCCGATGCGGCGGGAGTTCCTGACAACGCTCGCGGCTATGACCCCCTTGTCGAGGTAGCGGAGGCGCTCGGGAGTCTCGTCAGCACCGACGAGGAGGATCCTCCCAACGAGGTTCTGGTCGACGAGGACCTGGGCGGCACCGAGGCTGTCCCTGGAATTGGCGCAGAAGATGGCATTTATGTCGGGATGGCTGCGGATGAGCGCAGCCGCGGCTCCCTCGCCCGAGAGGAGGCCGGGTTCCGACCAGGCCGTCGCAACTATCCTCGCGCCACGGAACATCGAGATCGAAGCCTCCACACCTTTGTAGAGATAGTTCTCGTCGGAGCCGTCGATCCTTCCGGAGGGCAGGATGAGGCCGATCCTCGCTGCCCCCTTGAGGCTTCCCGCGATGATGCCCCCTCCCTGGTAACCCTGAAGGAGTGAGCCGGAACCGATAAAGCACGGGAGGGGGCCGGCAGGGGCATCCTTGCCCACGGCGACGAAGACGACCCCCGCAGCCTTGGCCAGGATCGCGCGTCGTGCCACGTCGTCTCCCCGGGCAGCATACATGATCATTCCATCGACCCTCGAACGGAGCCCGATATCGAACCAGCGCTCCGCCTCTTCGGTATCGGCTGCCGGGTAGCGCTCAACCTGCATCGCCGCGCCAGCCTCCGGCGCACCGGCCAGGACGCCTTCGAGGAGCTTGGCGAAAAAAGCGTCGTCGGAGTCGGGAAGGATGACCAGGAGGTGGAATCGTGCTTCGGGAGAGGGCAGGCTGCCTGCCAGGCCAGCTGCCGTCAGGGCAGACCTGCTTTTGGCGACAAGATCGGCATTGAGGATGGTGGCTCCAATGAAGACGAGACCGAAAAGGCTCGCGAGAATCCAGGCTGCCTTGCGCATTTCAGTCGAGTATAGCACGAGTTTCCGTGGCAAGTGAGGCTCTTCAACGGGGCTTGGAGCGGTTGCCTTGGTGCGGCGGCTGAAGGAGGCCAGATATCAGGCGCGACCGGTTGTGAAACCAGGGTTACATTAGACAATTCATATGGCCTGACCCTTTTCCTTGACAGTTGCCGGTCCGGATTACGATATCGCCTAACGGCAACGGTACAGACTACAATTCCTGTTTCAGGGGGTCATGGAAATGACAGAGACAAAAGGCACAGCCATTTCGTCACTCGCGGAATTCATCAAGGTCAGGCACGGCGCAGAAAACTTCGGGAAATGGATGGAAGCACTCACTCCTGCAGCGAAAGCCGTCTACAAAGCGGCAATACTGCCTTCCGATTGGTATGACCTGGACTCCATCCTGGCCA
>JBAXTA010000418.1:0-3270 GCA_037130415.1 Spirochaetota bacterium | reverse complement strand
TACCAGGCTCAGCACGAAGGAAAAGAAGGTGCCCGGTTCGCGAGGAGCATAGACGTCATTCGGTGATGGGGTGTTTGAGTGGCCCGCATCATTCAGCCTAGGTGACCGCAAGGTCGCTGAAGGTGCTCATGTTTGGTTCCATTACCGGAGCGCCCCCTGGGGGCGGAGACCGGAGGGATATATTCACAGAGGAGGAAGTTTGATGAAGAAACTAGCGTTTATCGTGTTGGCGATCGCACTCGCTGCGTTCGTTGCCGCCCCGCTGGTCGGCCAGACGGCCGCGCAGAAGGCTAATCTGGCTGCATCGCTCAAGGTCGATACGAGCAAGCTCTTGTCAGCGGACAACCAGCTGCTGCTGGCGCCTTCGACCGACAACCGCAAGGTACCGAAGCGCCCCGCCGATCCCAACAAGCTCCCGGAAACCGATCCCCTCCACTGGTACGACATGGAGTGGGCGGGCTGGGATGTCAAGCCGACCAACATTCCCAAATCTCCCATGACAGGAGCCATCGGCAAGAAGGTCATCTTTATCGTCCACGGTGACCATCCCTGGACCACCGCCTGTATCCTGGGCGCACAGAAAGTTGCAGACGCCTACCAGATGGAATTCAAGGCCCTATCTCCGAACTGGGACAAGGTTGTCCAGGACCAGATGATCGACCAGGCTATCGCCGAAAAGCCCGACATGATCCTCCTCATCCCGCTTGATGCCAAGGGCGCGGTTCAGCAGGCCCGCAAGATCAACCAGGCTGGCATCCCTCTCCATCTCTTCAACATGCTCCCCGACAACGCCGCGCTGAACTATTCCCTCGGCTGGACCGGTCCGGATGATTTCGGCCAGTTCCGCCTCCTCGCCCGAGCCTGGGCCGATGAACTCCGCAAACGCAATCCCGGCGCCAAGAGCATCGGCGTAGCCTATGTCCAGCATGCCCCCGGCGGATCGCCCTTCTTCGCCCGTTCCTTTGGCCCCATCTCCGAACTCGCCGGCTATGCCAAGGAAATCAAGACCCTCGTGGCCGCCTCGCCGACCCCCGCGACCTTCGATGCCAACACCACGATGCAGCTCGTCTCCGACTGGATCACCAAGTACGGCGATGACCTCAAGGGAATCTGCGCCTCCGACGATTCCGCCCAGGCCCTCGGCATCTTCGAGGCTCTCGAGAAGGCCGGACGTACCGACATCGTCGTCGTTGCCGCCGGCAACTCCAAGCAGGGCATGGACCTCGTCAAGGACGGCAAGCTCTTCGGTATCACCTACCAGACCGCCGAAGGCGACGGAGCCCTCTCCGTCCAGTACGCTGCCAACTGGTTCAACGGAAAGAAACTCCCCGTTCGCCAGAACCTCGCGCAGCACATCATCACTGCCAAGGATGTGGAAGGCTTCTACCCGCCCCAGTGGTAAGAGCCTGATGGTCGGAAGCTGGCCTAAGAAATCAGTGCCAGCTTCTGATCTGCTTTCCCGAAGCCCGTCCCCAGGCGCATTGCGCGCTGCGGGGACGGGCTTTTTCATGCCTTGCGCGGCGTTTTTGTTTCGGAATATCATGCAATCATGAACTACGCAGTCATTACCGCTATCGGGCCCGACAGGATCGGCATCATGGACGACATCGCCGCCGAGGTCGTCAGCGCCAAGGGCAACATCGAGGAGCTCAAGGCCGCCGTCCTCGGCGGCGAGTTTGCGGTGATCATGCTCGTCTCCGGCGGAGGTGGCATCGTTGGCGACCTCGAACGTGGACTCTCGGGATCAGGCGCCACGAAGGGGCTGGCCCTGACGATAAAGGCTACCGGAAAACCGGCGCCGGTGACGGGCATCCCCTACCTCGTGGAGACCGTGTCTCTCGATACGCCAGGCCTTGTGCACTCGATCACGGCCATACTCCGCGCCCGTGGCTTCAACGTCGAGGACCTGGAGTCGAGCACGGAGGCGGCCCCCTGGACAGGAGCCCCCCTGTTCCGGATGAAGGTGCGTGTCATCGCCCCGGTGGGAGCCAAGGTTGCCGCACTGCGCGCCGACCTTGCGAAGGCAGCAGAGGAGCTGGATATCGACGTATCGATCCATCCCCTAACCGCCAATTCCTCGGAACGCTGAGTTTTTCTTACTAACTATGAGCGTTTTCTGGAGCAGGGGCATCGCCGCCCTCGAGGCCTATGTCCCGGGTGAGCAGCCGCAGGAAGCGGGCTGGGTCAAGCTCAACACCAACGAGAACCCCTACCCGCCTTCACATCTGGTCCTCGAGGCGATCAAGGCGGCCGCGGACGGGAAGCTCAGGCTCTACCCGGATCCTGAATGCGCGGCCCTCCGACAGACGATTGCGGCCTACCACGGGCTTTCTAAGGAGGAGGTCTTCGTCGGCAATGGCTCCGACGAGATCCTGGCCTTTGCCTTCGCTGCCTTCTTCGACCACGGGGAGACGCTCCTCTACCCGGACATCACCTACAGCTTCTATCCGGTATATTCCAGGTTTTTCGGGATCGAGGCCGCTACGGTTCCGGTGAACGCTGACTATTCGATACCAATTGAACCCTTTTTGTCGGCGAACGGCGGCGTGGTCCTGTCCAACCCCAACGCGCCGACCTCCCTCGGCATTCCGCTCGAAGGCATCCGGAAGATTGCTGGCCATAACCTCGAAAGGGGGAGGGTCCTGGCTGTGGACGAGGCCTACGTCGACTTCGGCGCCGAGACCTCAGTCGGGCTCATCGCCGACCATCCGAACCTCCTCGTGATCCGCACCCTGTCGAAGTCACGCTCCCTGGCGGGCCTCCGCGTCGGCTACGCCCTCGGGCAGCGCGACCTCATGGAGGGACTCGCGCGCGTGAAGAGTTCCATCAATTCCTATACAATCGATCGCCTGGCCCTCGCGGGAGCCCAGGCTGCCTTTGCTGACGAGGACTACTTCAGGGAGACGACGGCGAGGATCGTGGCGACCAGGACGAGGGTGGCGCGCGAACTCGCTACGCTGGGTTTTTCCGTTTGCGATTCGCGGGCCAACTTCCTCTTCGTGAGCCACCCCGCGGTGCCAGCGGCGACCCTCTATGGGCGGCTCCGTGAAAAGAAAGTGTTGGTACGATATTGGAACAAGAGCCGGATCTCCAACCACCTCCGGGTGAGCGTGGGGACTGACGCGGAGATGGATGTTTTTCTTGAGTCGGTGAGGGGCATCGTAGGTTGACGATGGTGCGCAGCCTGTTGCGCGCGGAAAGGCGGTCTAAATGAAGCCCTTACTACCGAGTCCGGTGCATTGGTGACACGAAAACGCATTTCGCCCTGTA
>JBAXTA010000417.1:0-3273 GCA_037130415.1 Spirochaetota bacterium | reverse complement strand
ATCCTTATAATACGTATATTCACCGCGGCCTTCCGCCAGGGCCCATCTCGAATCCTGGCATGGTCGCCCTTCGTGCTGCTTTTGAACCCGCATCGACGAAGTGGCTCTATTTCCGTCTCGTCGATCCGGAAAGGGGAGCACATCATTTTTCATCCACCCTCGAAGAGCATCTTGGCGCTGCCCGCCTTGCCGTCAAGCGCTGAGGCGAAGGTGGGCAAAATTCCCGAATCCACGATCCAGGCAGTCATGGAGCGTACCGACATCGTGGCGGTGATCGGTGAGCATGTCCGCCTCACGCGCGCGGGCAAGGAGTACAAGGGCCTCTGTCCCTTCCATGGAGAAAGGACTCCATCCTTCTTTGTCGTGCCGGAAAAAGGCATCTTCTACTGTTTTGGCTGCGGCAAGGGCGGGAATGCTGCCCGTTTCCTGATGGAATTCGAAAAACTGAGCTACCCCGAGGCGATCCGCGAGCTTGGCGCAAAGTCGGGAGTGGTTGTTGAGCAGGGACAGCCAGAAATCAGCGACGGGGCAGATCGCGAGAGAAATGACCTGTTTGAACTGTATGACCGTCTTTCGCAGACCTTCGCATGGATGCTCGAAACCCAGGCTGCGGCAGGCCAGGCCCGAGAGTTGTTGTTGAAGCGAGGGATCGGAGATGCGGTCCGAAAGGACTTCAGGCTGGGCTATGCCCCGGCTGACCATTCATGGCTCGCAGGCTTTTTAGGCAAGAAAGGATACTCCCCGGAATTTCTAGCCTCATCCGGACTGTTTTCAAGTCGTCACCCGGATTGGCCGCTCTTTGCCGACCGTCTTGTTTTTCCGATTATGGACAGCCGGGGACGCTGCGTCTCCTTCGGAGGGAGATTGCTCAGCGGCGATGGTCCCAAGTATCTCAATGGCCCGGAGACGCCCATCTACCACAAGCAGGACAACCTCTTTGCCTTCGATCGGGCCAAGGATGCGATACGTGCTTCCAATAGCGCAATCATCAGCGAGGGCTACATGGACGCAATCTCATTCCATGCAGCTGGCATCAAGAATGCCGTGGCATCGCTTGGAACGGCCTTTACCGACCGCCAGGCGAAGCTCCTCCGCCGGCTCGCCGAGGTAGCTATATTCGCCCTCGATGCGGATGAGGCCGGCCAGAACGCGATCGCGCGCGCGCTGCCCGTCGCCATCCGCGCAGGAATCGATCCGCAGGTTGCGCTGCTGCCTGGTGGCAAGGACCCATCCGAAATTCTGGAGAATGAAGGCTCTGAGGCCTTGCACAAGGTCATGGAATTCACTATAAATGCCGGGGATTTTCTCATCAGGAGGGCACGCCTTTTGTTCGACGTGTCAACCTTGGAGGGAAAGGCTAAAGCAGTGGACTTCTTCATGCCCTATGGCGAGGCCTTCGAATCCGAGATCAAGCGGGACTCTTTTTTTGAAATAACTGCGCGTGCGCTCTTGGTTTCTCCCTCCTCCCTGAGGGCTGATTTTGTCAACAAGCGTCGGTCTGCGACTTCCGGTACGCCTCTTCCCCAGAACAGGGACGAGCAGGTTCGCCGGAGCCGGGAGCTGACGCTTATGCTTGCAGTCGCGGTTCATGGTTCTTTTTTTCAAAAAGTGCGGTCCCAACTCAAGCTTGAGGATATCGAGGACCGGCGAGCCCGGGAAGTTTTCATTGCCTTGGAAGAATGTTTTCGTGCTGAAACGATGGATGTTGCGAACATCACTGAAAGGATTGGGGCATCAGACCTCAGGATAGCACTTCTTGAGGCGGCAGCTTCCGGCGAGTTCGATGAGCATCCGGAGCGCCTCGTAGAAGATGGACTGGCAAATGCCCGCAAGAGGGGCCTCGAAAAGCGGCTTGGCCGAATCCTTGAGAGGCTTGGAGAGGGTGGAGTGGCGGAAATCCAGGAGCTTCTCACTGAGAAAATGCATCTCGACGAAGAACTGGCGAAACTGAAGGATGAGCGTGATGAGCGACCTTGAGATAGACCCTGCAATCGCCAAGCTCCTTGAGTATGCCAAGGCGAAAAAGACAATCAGCTTCGATGAGCTCTCGGATTTCCTTCCTGAGAGTGTCCTCAATTCGGACAAGATCGATGGAGTATTGGCTCTTCTTGAAAGCAACAACATCCAGCTCGAAGAAGAGGAAGTAGCGGTCGAGGACGGCCCTCCGGCCAAGGAATCGAGCGAGAAAAAGCGTCTGGTCTACAGCGATCGCGAAAGTTCAGTTGACGACCCCATCCGCCTCTACCTCCGCGAGATCGGAAAGGAACATCTGCTCAATGCCGAGCAGGAAGTCGAGCTTTCCAAGCAGATGGAAGAGGGCGAAAACATCATCAAGGGGATCATCCGCAAGTCGGGTGTCCTCATTTCGGAATTCCAGGCCATAGCTGTAAAGGCCACGAGGCGGGAGGCGAAGGACTCGTCCCTCCAGCGCAAGGAAAACACCGAGAAAATCGCCGAGCGCCGACGACTGAACCAGTTCTACCGGGACATGATCAGGGATTCCTTCCCAGACCTTCGCGACTATGTTGACCAGAAGCGCCGTATGATCTCGAGGGGTGGCGATAGCTTCGAGGACAATGAACTTGTCGAGCGACGTGTTGCCCTCCTCGCCTCCCTTCAAGACGTGGAAATGCATCCGGAGGAGATCAACTCCTTTTCAGAACGCTTTATTTCTGCTGCCAAGAAGATCCGCAAGTACCGGAAAGAGCAGGAACGCCTAGAACGCATCCTCCAGATTTCCTCGCTCAAGGAACTCAGGATTCTCGGACGCAACCTGACCATGAAGGACAAGCGGCTTGAGGCAGAGTCGGTCCTCGGGCTGTCCTCCGACGAGATCAAGGAGAAGATCAGGCAGATACAGGTTACCGAGAAAAAATTGCGGGAGCTGGAGATCATGTTCGAGTCCGATGCTGACGCGATCATCGTCATGGCCAAGGAGATCAACCGCGGTCGCATCATGATGAAGAACGCCAAGGACCGGCTCATCAAGGCCAACCTGAGGCTCGTCGTATCAATTGCGAAGAAATATACCAATCGAGGGCTCCATTTTTTCGATCTCGTGCAGGAAGGCAACATAGGCCTCATCAAGGCTGTGGAAAAATTCGAATATCGCAAGGGATACAAATTCTCCACCTATGCCACCTGGTGGATCCGCCAGGCCATTACGCGTTCGATTTCCGACCAGGCCCGGACCATCAGGGTTCCGGTGCACATGATCGAGCAGATCAACAAGGTCGTCCGTGAGAGCCGGCAGCTCATGCAGAAGCTTGGCCG